>PMAF01000071.1 GCA_003152455.1 Hyphomicrobiales bacterium | reverse complement strand
CCTCTGCGCGTCTTCCAATTTTTGGACCTCAGCGGCAATTTCAGGCTTCTGGAGGTTCTCGCTCGCCTCTTGGAGATCACCCAAACCCAGCTTGCGGCATCGGCTGGCTTGGGCCTTTCGACGGTCGTGGATTTCGAAAAGGAGCGACGGGAAGTGTCGCCCGAATCTGTCGAAGCAATTCGTCGGGCTCTCGTACGCGCCGGGGTCGAATTCATCGACGAAAATGGGGGAGGGCCGGGCGTGCGGCTCCGGAAGCTTCAGGCAGCCAAAAAACGCAAATAGGCCCCGCGCGCATTGAGTTGGACATTCCGGGACGGTATTGCGGGTCCGATTGAGCGGCTCGGTCACCAGGCCGAGCTGGACGATGAGGTTGGCGGAGAGGTCCTCGGGCTCGACTTCGCCGCGTTTTTCGCGCGAGAGGCGGAGCAGGGCGGATTCGTCGTCGCCCATGATGATGCGGGCGTCGGAGCCGCCTATAAAGGGACGTCGTGAAACATGATTCGTCATAGTCTGAAGTCCTTCATCTGGTGCTCCGGCTTGATCTCATCCCGCTTCTCCCGCCAGCCGCATATGGCCCGTGAAGGGGACAGGGTGGACCCCGTTCGAAGGTTTTGTGGATCCTCTATCTCTCGCGGCTGCTATCGAGTCGCGAATTGGGCTAGCGTGTGCCATTGGTTTTTCCTTGGCTTGGGACCGGTGGCTGGTTTGCCGCTTACCATCGGCTAGAAGCGTATGTAGGGGCTTATGTATTATTTGTCAATACAAAACATACAACAATGACAAGCATCCGCCGCCCACCCGGACGCCCTTCAAAGGGTCTACAAGATCGGCCATTTCAGATGCGGGTGTCTGAGGGGTTTTTGCGTACGGTGGACGACTGGCGTCGGCGTCAAAGGGATCTTCCGTCGCGTGCTGAAGCGATCAGACGATTAGTTGAATTGGCGGTCAGGCTAAAAACACCTCCAGAGCGCGACAGCTAAGAAGCGGCCCCATTTGGCCCCGTCTCCGCAAACCTCAGCGGTCAAAACAATCCAAATAAAACTTTCCATCGGCGCCCTCGATCTCGCCGGTGACGATCGGGGGGACCATGATGGCCGCTTCGATCACGTGTGCGGGTCGCCTTTCATCGTGTGCTCGCTTTAGCACCGCATGGCGCTTCTACCGTGTTGGCCGGCCTCGCTGACCCGTCTTGCCAAAGTAGCTACCGGTAGCTATTATATTACTTATGCGCATGGTTTCGATTAAAGACGCAAAAAATCGCTTAACGGCCCTCGCTCGGCTCGTCGAGAAGGGTGAGACCGTCGTGGTCACTCGAAGTGGCAAGCCTGTTTTCGATCTCGTTCCACACCAGATCAAGAATGGGCTCAAACTAAGCGCCGTTAAGGAATTCAAGCGCAAACACCGCATTGGCGCGATCGTCACAAGTGTGACCGATGATTTTGACGCGCCGTTGCCTGGGGATATCCTCATCCGGCCGCTACCTTAGAGACGATGCAGTTTTTGCTCGATACAAATGTCCTGATCGCACTTGTTGATGCGCGTTTGGACGCTCTCGATCGCTCTTCACGAGACGCAATAACATCACCGGCGGCAGTAAATCATGCCAGCGTCGCCAGCCTTTGGGAAATTGCCATTAAAATGCGGCTCGGCAAGCTTGCGCTTAGTGTGTCGCCACGACTCCTCCCCGAGCTCATCGAGCGCATGGGTCTGGTGATGCTGGTAATCAATGCCGAGCATGTGTTGGCAACCGTCGAGCCGGAGCCCGCAACCCGTGATCCGTTCGATCGGCTGTTGCTCGGCCAATGTCAGGTTGAGAATATGCGCCTGGTGACGCTTGATCGCGCCCTCAGCAGCCATCCATTAGCCTGGCGCGCCGATTGATCTTAAAGGGATTCGATCAAGCGATAGTGACGTTTAATCGCCGAGACTTCCAGCCGAGGACAGAGCGGTTTGGTATTGAAGTCTTGTCGCCCGGTGCGGCGACGGCGATGACATTTGCCAACGCGTCCGCCATTCGCAGGGCTCTAGAGAATGTTTGAGTGGAGTTGATCGAGGAAACGGCGCGGGACCAGGGGCTCGTCTAAAGCAGCGTCTATCATAGAGGCCAAACCAATTCCGCCTTCTCACCGGTCAGCTTTCGGTCGGCAGTTTGGCCGAATCGGTGCTGGATTGTTGCTGTTGATCGACTGCTGTTAATTTTGGATGGGTCTGCTGCCAAAGCTCCTTGGCAATCTCCAGCGGCTTGAGATTGAGCTATTGCCACCAGGCCACTTCATCGCCGAGCTGATGCAGCTGTCGGTGATACTAAAAGTATCAATTCGGTAAATTAAGGCTGCGCGAGCGCTCTTGGCTTGGTCGCAAGAGCAATTAGCGGAAGCGGCCGATGTCTCAATCCCGACCATCAAAAGGCTCGAAGCGAATGATGGCCCATTAGGTGGCCGACGCGGAACCGGTGCGAAAATCCAAACCGCTTTGGAACGCGCCGGGGTCGAATTCATCGACGAAAATGGCGGCGGCCCGGGCCTCCGTCTCCGCAAACCTCAGCGGTCAAAACAATCCAAATAAAACTTTCCATCGGCGCCCTCAATCTCGCCGGTTGCGACCGGTGCGGGCATAATGGCTGCGCCGATCAAACCTCGAGTGGCTTGAGGGTCTTGATATTTATACCTAAATGAGTATAATCTACTATTGCCTTCGATGGCAGGCATTCTATCCGCAGTGATACTCGTGGAAACAGCATGACCGAGGGCAAGACGGGGCGTCGGCCTCTGTTCTGGGAGGGCTCTGCAAAGAGGGACTTCAAGCAGTTCCCGGAGGCCGTTCAGAAGGACATGGGTGTCGCCCTCTTCGTCGTTCAACTTGGTGGGACGCCACCATCTGCGAAACCCTGGAAGGGGCTCGGGCCGGGTGTCTATGAATTAGTCGAGGACCATCGGGGCGATGCGTATAGAGCGGTCTATATGGTGCGGATTGCTGGAAGGGTACATGTGCTCCATGCGTTCCAGAAGAAATCTAAATCAGGAATCAAGACGCCCCGAGCAGATGTCGAACTGGTCGAGACGCGATTAAAGGCCGTTCTGAAGGGCTATCGAAACGAAAGGGAATGATGATGGCACGAAAACTGCGAACTCGCGGGATCGACAATGTTCTGGTCGACCTTGGCTTCGACGATGCCGAGGAGCTATCGGTCAAGGCGATGCTTGCGATGAAATTGAATGCTCTGCTCGAAGCACAGGGTCTGACCCAAACCCAAGCCTCAAAGATACTAGGCATGCCGCAGCCGAAGATCTCGGCGATCAGAAACTATAAGCTCCGTGGCATCTCGCTTGAGCGCCTGATGCAGTCGCTCACGGTACTCGGTCAGCATGTTCGGATCGTCGTTAGTCCGTCCAAAGGCCGATCGACGGCGCGTATCGATGTAGCAGCCTGACGGTGATCTTGCGCACCATTGTTGTGCATCACCATTGATAGCCCCCCAAAAAGAGGGTTGCCGAAACGCATAAATTCACTTGTACGGACATTGTCCGTGC
>PMAF01000243.1 GCA_003152455.1 Hyphomicrobiales bacterium | reverse complement strand
TAACGTTGGGACACTAGTGATATTTTCGACGATGTCATTCACGACAGATTCCCGATTTTGCTCATCAGGGTCTTAATACGTCGGGCGAGATGTGGCGGCCGCGTCCTACTTCCCCGCCTGCTTCTCCGCATAAGCATCCACCAGCGCGCGGATCATGCGCTGATAAGGCACGCGTCGCGCCTTGGCCGCGCGCTTGAAGAAATCCACGCTGCGGCGCGATAGCGACAGCGTGACCTTCACGTTCTCCTCGCGCGGCACCAGCGCCTCCGGCGCCGGCAGGAAATCCTCCACCACGCGAACGCGGCCAATCTCGCCGGCGCTGTATTTAACCGTTCTGTTACTCATAGATCGTCTTTCCTTTCCGCCAGTAACCGGCGCCGAAGATGCGGATGCGCCCACCGCGCCAGGTGAAACGCACCGTCATGATGCCGCCGCCGACCTCGTCGAAGCAGAAATAGCGCGGGTCCGCCGTGCTGTGGCTCAGGTCTTCGGCGATCACGCGGCGCGGATCGAAGAAGGCGTGCTGCGCGAGCGAGAGCGGAACGCCGTGCTTGGCGCGGTTCCCGCGGTCCTTGATCGGGTCCCATTCGAAACTCGGCTCGCCCGCCATCGTATGGCAATACTACCATATAAATATATGGAATGAAATTGCGGCTGCACTAAGAATATAGTCATGCTTCGGCCAAAATCCTCTTCCATCCTCGCCTGGCTCGGCTGAGGGCGTCGTCGCGAGACGTCTCGATGATGGAGCCACGCGAGGAGTCGTGCCGGAGAACGGGCACCGCTCCTTGGCGGATCGGCAGCGGGAAACCGCCGCCGGTTGGCGCGGCGCCCGCGGGCGAGGCTCATAACCTCGCGCTCGGGAGGCCTCGGGAACCNNTCCCAGGAAACGCGGACCCGGGGAACAGAAATCGCCGCGATGGAGCGCCGAGAGGCGCCCGCGTTCTCCAAAAGAGAGCGCGGCGAGACGGAAGAAGGTAGCGCCGCTTGGCGCTCCATCCCCTCGGCATTTTGCAGGGGCGGAGAAAAAGCCCCCGCGAAGACGGGGGGACGACGGCGCACCCGGCGCCGCAAAGAATACGGGTGATGGCGCAAGTCTGCGCGGCTGTTTGAAATTTGAATCGGGCAACGGGCGGACGCGAGCCTAATTCAGCTTGTCATGACCGGGCTTGTCCCGGTGATCCCGCTTAGGAAGGCAACGCCGTGCCACGTGAATCGGGATGGCCGGGTCAAGCCCGGCCATGACAACGGAGAAGCCTCAATCGTCGCGATAAATTCTCTCGCGCCGTTCGTGGCGCTCCTGCGCCTCCACCGACAACGTCGCGATCGGGCGCGCTTCCAGGCGGCGCAGCGCGATCGGCTCGCCGGTCTCCTCGCAGTAGCCGTAGGTGCCGTCGTCGATGCGGCCGAGCGCCTCGTCGATCTTGGCGATCAGCTTGCGCTGGCGGTCGCGCGCGCGCAGCTCGATGGCGCGGTCGGTTTCCGATGACGCCCGGTCGGCGATGTCCGGGTGATTCTGGTTCTCCTCCTGCAGATGCAGGAGCGTCTCCTTGGCCTCCTTGAGGATATCTTCCCGCCACGCGAGCAGCTTCATGCGGAAATAATCCCGCTGGCGCTCGCTCATGAACGGCTCCTTGTCGGACGGCCGATAGGTTTTGGTCTTGGCCAACATCCCGCTGAACTCCCTGACTTTTTATTTTCTTGGCCGCGAAGTCCACCCTCCCGGTGCGGCAGGCTTATATACGGCCGCCAAGCTTCGGACAATATCCGAATACTGTCGGTCGGCCGGATGGTTTATTGTGAAATTCCAGTGACTTGGGCCGATTTGCCGCAAACCGGACGCCCTGCCCCAAGGCCGCCAGGTGATCAATTTTGGACATTGCGAAAGTTTGCGGCAGGCGGAACTAGCGGATACCGGCCTTGGCCAGTTCTACCGCCGCGCGCCGTAAACGCGCATCGCTGAATATCCCAACCGAGCGTCGTCAGTCCCCGAATACCTTTAAGCTGAGCCGTTATGGTTAATCCCCGGTAAATGCCCCGGCAAAAAATGCCGCCCGGTACCTTTCCTGCCGGTCCGCGCGCGGCTCGCGCGGCGCGCACCGATTCAAAAACCGCAACGCTGTCAGGTCGTTAGGCCGCAGGCACGGCTTGGCACGGCGTTCGCATAACAAGAGCCGAGTCATACGTCACATTGGGGAGCAGTGATGACGACGACGTTGCGAGCCGCACTTCTGGCCGTGCTATTGACCGCGTTCGCCGGGCCGAACGCAGGCGCGACGTCGCGCATCAAAGACCTCGCCAATATCGAGGGCGTGCGGCAGAACCAGCTCATCGGTTATGGCTTGGTGGTCGGCCTCAACGGCACCGGCGATACCCTCAACAACATTCCCTTCACCAAGCAATCGCTCACCGCGATGCTGGAACGGCTCGGCGTCAACATCCGCGGCCAGACGCTGCGCACGGGCAACGTCGCCGCCGTGATGGTGACCGCCAATCTGCCGCCGTTCGGCACGCAAGGCACCCGCATCGACATCACCGTGTCCTCGCTCGGCGACGCCAAGAGCCTGCAGGGCGGCATGCTGCTGGTCACCCCCCTGCTCGGCGCCGACGGCAACGTCTACGCGGTCGGCCAGGGTTCGGTGGCGATTCGTCAGGAGGCCTGCGGCATCTCAATGCTGGGCCGGCGCGCAATCGGCCGCGCCGCCTGATCGAGAAAATCCTCGAGCGCGGTCACGCAGGCACGGTCGCGGTAGATCCTGTGCTGGTTTGCCTTCATCCGTGCGCTGAGCGCCCGACGCGAGACGGGATCGTTCGCCAACCGCACCGCGATCGACACGTAGTCCTCGACGCTCGCCGCAATCGTTTCGGGCACTCCCATCATGCTCAGAATCGCCGCGCTGTGAAGCCCGCGCATGAGCCTGCCGGGGATCGTCACGATCGGGAGATTGTGCGGCAAGCTTTCCAGCGCCGAATTGCAGGCCGACCAGCCGATGCTGTCGAGAAACACGTCGCATTGTCCGATTGCCGCGACGAATTTGCTCTGGTTCATTCCATTGAGAAATACGCAATAGTCCGACGCCTTGAGTCCCAAGGCCGCGAATTCGCGGTTGAGCCGCGCCTCGAACAGCTCATTGACCGGCGGTCCGCCGCTATGGCGCAGGAACACGAACTGGCAATTGCTGGCCTGCCGTGCGATGCGCGCGAAAACATAATCGTATTGCGGGAGATATTTGTACACCGATTGCCCGCACCAGAACGCGGTCGCGCCCCGCCGCAAACCGAGATCATCCCGCGTCAGCGATACCGGCGCGACCTCCACCGGCTCGTAGTAGATCGACAGGTTCGGCAGCCGGACCAGCCTCTCGGTGTAATGCCCCTCGGCGCCCGGCGGCTCCATGAAGGAGCTGCTGAGGAAATAATCCAGCGTCGGCATGCCGCTGGTTTCCGGATGGCCCCATGAATTGCACTGCACCGCGGCGAGCCGCTGCGCCGCCAATTGCAAGGACATCGTATCCATCAATAGGCCGGGATAGATCAGGACATGCGGCGCATCGGCCAGGATCTCGCGCCGCCAGCCATCGACCGTCAGCGGGCGGCGCACAAAGCGGTCGCACATGGCGGCAGCGGCATCGGTCTCCGCGTCGCGCTGACTACCGAGGTGATAACCGAATATATTGAACCGGCTCCGGTCCATCTGGCCGATCCAGCCCTTGATCGGAATTTTCCAGTTGGAATGCAGACGGAAGAAGCTGCTGACCACCCCTACCCGCACCGGCTCGCCCGGCGCCGGCGGCGGCGGTAGCGCGGCGGCATCCGGGAATTGCCGCGCCATGATGCGGCAAACCAGCGCGCCGTAGAGTTCCTGCAGGTCGCGATCGTTGTAACCTTGATAGGCCAGCAGAAACGGCTGCTTGACGACGAGCGCCTTGACCAGGTCGCCTGGCACCGCCCTGGCGTCGACGTCGGCGCACAGTGTGCGCAGGCTTTGCTCATAGGCAGCGCGGCGCCGGCCGATCTCGGATTCATCCGCATACAGAATCGGCAGTTCGGCAAAGCAGGCGGCGAAGCGTGCCTCGGCATGATCCGGCTGAAGCGCCAGCGCCTCGCGGAAATCCGCCAGCGCCTCGGCGTTGCGGTTGAGATCGACGAAGATGCGGCCGCGATTGTAGTACGCATCGGCGTCGTCGGGGTTTTTCGTCAGCGCACGCGTGAACAGATTGAGCGCCTCGTCGAAGCGGGCAAGCAGGCACAGTACCCTGCCGCAATTGTTGCGCGCCTCTATAAAGCCCGGACTCGTCGCGAGCGCCCGCTCGTAGGCGGCGAGCGCCTCCGGCAGGCGGTTCTGCGCCTCCAGCACCGCGCCGCGGTTGTTGTGGGCCTTGAAATAATACGGACGCAGCGCCAGCGCGCGATCGAAGCTCTCGATTGCCTCGTCGTAGCGGCCGAGCGTGCGCAACGCGGTGCCGGCGTTGTAATATGCCTCGGCGTAATTCGGCTTGATGGCGGTCGCCTTGCGGCAGCTCTCGAGCCCCTCCGCGTCGCGACCGAGCGTGATCAGCGTCGCGCCCCGGTTATTATGCGCCTCCGCGTATTTGGACCTCAGCTTGATCGCCTGGTCAAAGCTCTCCACCGCTTCCTGATGGCGTTTGAGGGCATCGAGGATGATCCCGTGGTTGAGCAGAACCTGCGGCGACTTGCGCGCAGCCATGGCCCCCGACACTAGCCGCAACGCTTCGGCCGCCTGGCCGCTGGCAAGCTTGACCAGCCCCATCATCTGCAAGGCGTCGTTGTGCTCCGGCCTCTCCGCGAGCACGGCGGCGTAAAGCGATTCGGCTTCCGCCAGTCGCCCTTGGCCATGCAGCGTGAGCGCCTGTGTAAAGGCTTGCGGGACGTTCAGCGGTTGCGACTTGAGCTGTGGAAGCGGCATCTCGGCAGGGTCCTCCCCTGCCGAGACGTAGAAAAGCCGCGCTGAGTCGTCCAGCGCAATTTCCGGCGAAGGCCGAATCGATTCGCCGACGAAAATGCGCTCGGAGAAAAAATCGCCTTACGTCTGGTCGGGGGCCTGCGGCTCGAATTTCAGCGCCGCGCCGTTCATGCAGTAGCGCAGGCCGGTAGGCTGCGGGCCGTCGTCGAACACATGACCGAGATGGCCGAGACAGCGGCTGCAATGCACTTCGGTGCGGGTCATGAAGAAGCTGCGGTCGCTGGTGGTGCCGACCGCGCTTGGCAGCGGCTGATAGAAGCTCGGCCAGCCGGTGCCGCTCTCGAACTTGGTATCGGACGAGAACAGCGGCAGGTCGCAAGCTGCGCAGGCGAAGGTGCCCTTGCGCTTCTCGTGATTGAGCGGGCTGGTGCCGGCGCGCTCGGTGCCGTGCTTGCGCAGCACGTCGTATTGCTCCGCCGTCAGGCGCTTGCGCCAATCGGCATCGGTGAGCTTGCTCCAGTCGATTGTATCGGTCGTCATTGTGGTCATCGTTTTTGCCTCGCCAAATTTGCTTGTGGCCATCAGCGCGCCTAGCGCTACCGTCGCTGTCAACAGGGCTCGTCGGTCGATCATATCAGCTACCTTCCTTCACTTTGCCCCATAGTTGCTCCAGCCGCTGGTCGCGGCCGCAATTCCACCGGTAAAACTTATATTTCGTCGGATTCTTCAGATAGAAATCCTGGTGATATTCCTCGGCCGCATAGAACGGGCCGGCGTCGACGATCTGCGTGTAGATCGGCTTCTTGAGCTCGGCCTCGACTTGTTTCTTGGAAGCCTCTGCCAGCTTCCGCTCCTCGTCGGAGTGCACGAAAATCGCGGTGCGGTACTGGTTGCCGTGATCGCAGAACTGCTGGTCCTTCACCGTCGGATCGACATGGTGCCAGTAATAAGTCAGCAGCTTCTGGTAGGAGACTTTGCTCGGATCATAAATCACCTGCACCGACTCGGCATGGCCGGTGCCACCGGATGAAACCTGCTCGTACGTCGGATTGGCGACTTGGCCGCCGGTATAACCGGACGTCGTCGAGATCACGCCCGGCACGTGATCGAAATCCGATTCCGTGCACCAAAAGCAGCCGCCGGCGAAGGTCGCGACCGCCTGCCCGGGTCCGGGTTTCGGCAGCGGCGCCATTTGCGCGCTCGCGAGCCCGGCGGCCGCGAGCAGAAAAGCAATGCCGAGTAGCAAACGCCGCATCCGATCCTCCCGAATTCGATATTTCACGCGCCAGACATATACGCTCTGCGCATAATAGCCATTCAACTTGCCATCACTCTGCCATCACGCTTGTGCGAGGCACAAATCGGCTTGCCGATGGTGCCTGCCCTGCCTAGTGTCGCGTTGAAAAAGCGAGGATTTGCATGCGTTTTGAAGGCACCAAAGCCTACGTCGCGACCGACGATCTGAAGGTCGCGGTCAATGCCGCGATCACCCTGGAGCGGCCTTTGCTGGTCAAGGGCGAGCCCGGCACCGGCAAGACCGTGCTGGCGCTTGAGATCGCCAAGAGTATCGGCGCGCCGCTGATCGAGTGGCATGTCAAATCCACCACCAAGGCGCTGCAGGGCCTGTACGAATACGACGCGGTCTCGCGTCTGCGCGACAGCCAGCTCGGCGATGCCCGCGTCCAGGACATCCGTAACTACATCAAGCGCGGCAAATTGTGGGACGCCTTCGTCGCCGACGAGCGGCCGGTGCTGCTGATCGACGAGATAGACAAGGCCGACATCGAATTTCCCAACGACCTGTTGCAGGAACTCGACCGCATGGAGTTCTTCGTCTACGAGACCGGCGAGACCGTGAAGGCGCGCCGCCGGCCGGTCGTGGTCATCACCTCGAACAACGAGAAGGAACTGCCCGACGCGTTCTTGCGCCGCTGTTTCTTCCATTACATCCGCTTTCCCGATTCCGACACCATGACCGCGATCATCGAGGTGCATTTCCCCGGCATCAAACAAAGATTGGTCAGCGAGGCGCTCAAATTGTTCTACGAAATCCGCGATGTGCCGGGCATGAAAAAGAAGCCGTCGACCTCGGAATTATTGGACTGGCTGAAATTGCTGATGGTCGAAGACATCGGCCCGGAGATTTTGCGCGAGCGCGATCCCAAGAAGCTGATCCCGCCGCTGCACGGCGCGCTGCTCAAGAACGAGCAGGACGTGCATTTATTCGAGCGTCTCGCATTTATGGCGAGACGCGACGGGCGCTGACAAGCAGCGCTGTGTTCGAACGGCTGGCGTTCATGGCGCGGCGCGAGGGGCGCTGAGAATTACGTCGCCGGCTTTGCTTCGGGCCGCGGCGGCGGCATCCTGACGGGCTTCTCCGCCGGCTCCGCCGCGGCAGCCTCCGGTGCCGCGATCCAGCCCTGGGCTTTGGCATAGGCCACGACCTTCTCGCCCGCGGCGCGGCCGAGGCGGCGCGCCTGCCCTTCCACATCGGGGGACAGCTTCTCCGGCGCGGCCTTTTCGGCCGCAAGCGCCGCCGCGATCTCCGCGTTGAACGCCGCCGCCGCCTTTCCCGTTGGCAGGTTGGCGGCGTCCTTGGCCTCCGCGCTGAAGGTGAGCAGTTGCTTCCTTGCGCCGCTGGAGACGTACGACACCGTTATGTCGGCGACCACGCCGCTATGACCGGGACCAAAGCCGATCTGTTTGTTCTTTGCGGTGGCCGGCTCGGCGCCCCGCAGCCACCCGCTCACCACCGCGGCAGCGTCCGCGATCGTGAGCGCCTCCTCGCTGCCGGGCTCGGCATCGAGCCCGGCCTCGCGCAAAGTGGCGACGATGGTCGCTACAAGCTCGTCGTTCACACGGGCGAGCGTGCGGCGCTTGCGCTCCAGGATCGGGAAATTGCTGCCCTTGCGATCCATCCGTACGCTGAAGCCGCGGTCGATCGCGCCCACTTCGGGGGCCGCCACGAAATCGGCCACCAGCACGGTCTTCGGCTTCGGCGGCGCGCCGCCGAAAACGTTCGAGCTGCCGATATCGGCGCAACCGGCAAGCGCCAGCGCGGCGACACCGAAGGCAAGGGCGATGAAACGTGGAATCATGCGCACGCAAGCTAGCACAGCGGGGCGGGCCGCAAGAACCGACGCCGTGGATGGCCGCTAAATTCGTCCGCTCACGCTGGCGGAGCGGTGGGCGGTTCTTGTGCCGGCAGTTCGGGCAACTCTTGGTGCGGCTCTTGAAGAGGCTCTTGGCCCGACTCTTGGGGCAGCGCAAACGGCAGCTTACGGCCGTTGTGGCGGGCACGCCGCATCTGCTTGCGCGCGCGCGCCCGTTCGCGATAGCGCGCCAGCCCCTGCCCGATCCGGTCGATCGGCTGGCTTCCCCAATAGATGCCTTGTGCCAGCGCCCGGCCGAGCTGCCCACCGGCCCATACCAACTCGTAGGGCGAAAACAGCCGCCAGGTCGGGTCCGCCTCGACGATGCCGCGCGCGATCAATTCGCCGGCCATCGCCGTGGTGTTGAGCCCGTGGCCGCCGAAGCCGCTCGCCACCCACAGCCCGCTCTCGATCTCGCCGATCTGCGGCATGCGATGAACGGCGCGCCCGACCGTGCCGCGCCACAGATGCCCGATCTCGACTTTGCCGAGGTCGGGGAAGTTGCGCCGGATATCGGCGGTCAGCCCGCGGCGGACCCAGCGCGGATCGGCTTGCCACGCCCGCATGCGCCCGGACCATTGCAGTCGGTCGCCGCCGACGATGCGGTAATGATTGTCGGCACGATTGGTGTCGCTGACCGCGCCGCGATAGCGCACCACCTCGTGCAAGAGCGGCCCGAGCGGCTCGGTCACCAGCACGAAGGTCGTGATCGGCAGCAGCGTCGCGCTCAGCCGCGGCATCAGATCGCCGAGTTGCACATTGCCGGCGAACACCACGTGGGTCGCGCGCAGGCGCGCGCCGGGCACGTTTATGCGCTTGCGCACGCCCACCACATCGACCGCGGTCGCCGGCGTGTCCTCGAAGATGCGGGCACCGAATTTTTCCGCGTCGGCGGCCAGACCGAGCGCGTAATTGAGCGGATGGATGTGGAACGCGCCGGGAAAATGCAACGCGTTGAAATAACGCTTGTTCGGCAGCGCCTCGCGCACCCGTTCGGTCGGCCAAGCTTCGACATTGGCGCCGATCCAGCGCAGCCGCTCGACTTCGGTGTTGATTTCATCGCCGTTGTCGGTCTTCGAGACGTGCAGCCAGCCGGGAACCGGGTCGACGCCGGGCATGCTGGTGTCCGCGATCGTACGCTGCACGTAATGGACGCCTTGTTCCGATAGCGCCCAGAGCTGCTTGGTGTGATCGAGCCCGACGCGCTCGACCATATTCGCGGTATTTTCCTGGAAGCCCGGCAGCACGAAGCCGGTATTGCGCCCGGAGGCCGCCAAGGCGACGCGGTTGGCCTCCAATACCGCCGCCGACCAGCCGCGCCGCGCCACTTCGCGCGCCACCGTCAAGCCGGCGAGTCCGGCGCCGATCACGCAGACATCGACGTCGAGATCGAAATTCAGGCGCGGGCGCTGCGGGGTTGCCACCCGGGTCGCCTCGTACCAGCCGCCTGCCGTCGAATCGCCTTCGTTCATCGGTTCACTGGTTCGCATGGATGCAGCGCTGATGCGCCCGCGGCGCGCATGCTAAACTGCCGCAGATTCGAAATCGACGCTTCGGCGTCCCCCTGCCCCACTATTCCGATACACCAATGCGCCGCCTTTTGCTGCTACGCCACGCCAAGGCCGAACGTTCCGAGCCCGGAACCAAGGACATCTCGCGCGTGCTGATCGATCGGGGGCGCAAGGATGCCGCCAGGATCGGCGCCTATATGGCGACCCATGGCCTGGTCCCCGACCGGGTGATCCTGTCGCCTGCCGCCCGCACCCAGGAGACCTGGAAATACGCCGCCGCCGCCTTCCATCCCGCGCCGGCGGCGATGTCGGCGGAACGGGTCTACGACGCGACGCCGCACGATATTTTGGCGGTCATCAAAGACACCCCGGCGTCCGTCCATACGCTTTTGGTCATCGGCCACAATCCCGGCCTGCACGAGTTCGCGCTGATGCTGATTGCTTCCGGCGAAATCGATGCGCGCGAGCGGCTGCGCGAGAAGCTACCGACCTCGGGGCTGATCATCATCGATTTCGCCTTCGACAACTGGAGTAAGCTGCACCCGCAGTCCGGCCGGCTGGAGCGTTTTGTGAGCCCGAAGTCGCTAGAAGCAACCGCCAATTAGGCGCGGCGTCCCACAAAAAACACCCCACACCGAGGTGCCCAGGAGCCCGCACTGAACGCCGTTGCAAAAACATGCCATGATCTTACCCCTGCGGCGAAACGAGGGGCGCTGTCATGTACAAGCAAATCCTGGTGCCGATCGACCTTGCCGATACCGATTTGGCCAAGCCGGCCATTGAGGCCGCGGTCGCGATGGCCCGCTCGTCCGGCGGGTCGATGCGGCTGGTCAATGTGCTGCCGATGACGCCGGTGATGCTGGCGGAATACGTGCCGCCGGATTTCGACGTGCAGCAGCGCAAGGCGGCGGAAGAAGCCATGGCCATCATCGCGCGCGAATCCGGGCTAGATAGCGGGCATATTTCCGGCACCGTACGGCAAGGCGGCATCTATCATGAGGTGCTGGAAGAAGCGAAGGCGATCAACGCCGACCTGATCGTAATGAGCTCGCACCGGCCCGCCATGCGCACCTATTTCCTCGGCTCCAATGCCGGCCATGTGGTGCGTTATGCAAAGTGCTCGGTGCTGGTGGTGCGCAACGCCAAGAATTGAACTTGCTGCGTCAACCTAGGCGCTGACGTCAAACATGCTGGATTACTGTCAAGACTGGGGGGCTGGGGACTGGTGGACGTGCTATGAAGCTGGCCAACAAGGAAGGGGTCCATAACATGGCTCATAAGTTTTCCGTCGGGCAGGCCGTAGAATACAAGCCGATTGGTGCGCAGGTTGGATATTTCAAGGTTGTCCGGCTGATGCCGGAAGAGTTTCAGGCTATTGATCGGAAATACCACATCAAAAGCGTTCGAGAGGGATTCGAGCGCAACGTGCTTGAATGCGATCTCAGTCCATCGATTATCCAGGAAGAGCAGTATGCCCCGCTGAGGTCACTTCGCCGTTCCGGGGGCCATCACTAATCCGCCATACGTCGTGAATGATCGCCGCGGACTATCCCGCTTCCCGGCGAGGCTGCACTTGTTTCGGCTTCGCAATGTCGCTTGTGGGTTAATCGCAACCGATCCATTCCGCGCCAGCGCCGACCTTTGTCCGCTATTGTCTGAAAGCGACCATCCGGTAGCGGACGAGCGAGGCCAGCGCATAGCGGCCCTTGCGCGCGCACTTGTCGCAGGCAACCTCCAGCGCATAGAGCTTGCCGGTCAGATCGCCGAAGGTGACCGACACCGTCGCGGGGCAAGGGATTAGTTTCGATCTGACAGCCGAATTGCTAGGACGGGAGGGAGAACACGTTGGATGAACGATGAAAGTGGCCAGCCACCTGCATCGGACGACCGCGATGGTGAGCACGGACCACCATCGGCGGGTTACATTTTGATCGGCGCGATGATCTTAGCGTTAGCGTGCTTCGCAGCCTATTTTTTTCGTATTGAAGCTGATT
>PMAF01000031.1 GCA_003152455.1 Hyphomicrobiales bacterium | reverse complement strand
TCGAGATTGGAGAGTGGCTCGTCGAACAGAAAGACCATCGGTTCACGAACCATGGCGCGGCCAAGTGCGACGCGCTGCCGTTGCCCCCCGGAGAGCGCGTTCGGCTTACGTTGCAGAAGGTCGACAAGACCGAGCAATTCAGCGGTTGCTTTCACTCGCCGCTCGATCTCGGCAGTCTCTATCTTTCGGCGGCGAAGCCCAAAGCCAAGATTGTCCTCGACACTCATATGGGGATAGAGCGCGTAAGACTGAAACACCATAGCGATGTCGCGGTCCTTAGCGGCAACGTTGTTCATTACACGGCCATCAATCGAAAGAACACCGGAGGTGATCGATTCGAGGCCCGCAATCATCCGCAAGGTCGTCGACTTACCGCAGCCCGACGGTCCCAGCAGGACCATGAACTCGCCGTCTGCAATATTAAGATCAACATTATCAACGGCGAGATGCCCGGATGCGCCGATATATCGTTTGGAAATCTTTTCGAGAGAAACGACAGCCATGAAATCCTCTATTTGATTGCGCCAGCCGTCATGCCGCGGATAAGTTTTTCTGAGAAGAACATGTAGACAACGATGACAGGAATAACCGAAATCATAACGCCAGTAGCGATCAAGCCAATGTCTTGGAAGTGATCGCCCATAAAGCCGCGAATGCCGATCGGTAGCGTTCGCTTGCTCGGATCAGTGATGAGAACGACCGCAAACAGAAACTCATTCCATAGCTCAATGAAATTTAGGATCAGTGTCGTTGCAATGGCTGGCATCCCGACCGGCAGAACGATGCGCCAGAAAATTTCGATGTCGCCATAGCCGTCAATCTTAGCGGCGTCGAATAAGTCCTGAGGGATCCGAGCAAAAAAACCTTCGAGAAGATAAACGGTCAGAGGCAACTGAAGCGATATATATACCAGTGTCAGACCGAACAGATTGTCATATAGATTGTAATCGACCAGAATTTGATACAATGAGATTAATGTGATCTGCGGTGGGAATATTATCGATGAGAACAAGACACCATAGATCAACCGATTTCCAGTAAATGGGAAACGGGCAAGGCAGTGGGCAGCTGCAGCCCCGATTAGCGTCACGACCACAACTGCACCGGTCACTACGATCGTTGAATTCCAGAAGTATGTCGCAAAATCTGAATCGATCCAGGCGCTGCGGAATTGCCCCCAATGAAAAGGCTTAGGCCATGCATAATGGTCGAGGCTGATTTCGCCTGTGGTGCGAACGGACATCGTAGCAAGCCAGACAAAGGGAGCGAGCGTGTAAAACGTGTAGAGTCCAATGATGGCGGTCAGCGTGCCTCGGCTGAACAGGCGCGGCAATGAAGTCGTGTTCATTGCTAGAACTCCAGACGCTCGCGAGAGCTCAGCAGGCGGTTCAGCAGCACAACGGCTGCGCACACAACGCCAAACCACACCGCCGCGATTGCCGACGGATAGCCGAGATCGAAAGTGTTCCAGTTGAAAGCACGCTTGTAAACGTAGGTCGAAACGGTTTCGGTCGACCATAGCGGGCCGCCCTGGGTCATGANNTTGTAACGCAACTTTGCCACCCAACCGCAATTGTCGAGCTCCCCCGCCTCAAGCACTTCGGAAGGCAGGGAATGGATCGCGGCAAGGCACACGACCATGTTGAAGCCGGCCCATTTCCAAGCGTGGGTGACGATCAACGCAGCAAGAGCGGTGTTGGGATTTCCCAACCAAGACTGTGCAAGGAAACCTAGCCCAAGCGTTCGTAGGGCAATGTTCACAAAACCCCAATCGTAATTGTAGATCCACATCCAAAGAATTGCGACGACCACGTAAGAGAGAAGAACTGGGGTGAACCAGGCGACGCGAAAAAAGCGCGCAAAAGGTACGCCCGCGTAAAGTGCGAGCGCCAGCAAGAGGCCGGTGGCCACGTCGAGAAAAGGAGCGACGAACGCCCAGATAAATGTATTGCGAACCGCGGCCCAGAAAATTTCGTCGTGCCAAAGGTCGCGGTAATTTTGGATACCTGCAAATACGGTGTCGCCAGGGCCGTTAATCGTAAAGAAGCTGTCGAAGATCGTGCGAAAAGCGGGATAGGCGGTCAGGCCGAAGTAAACAAGGATCGCTGGTGCGACAAACAGCGTGATGACTGGCCAGGAAGCGCGGCGCGGATCGCTAAAGGAAGTTGGCGGCGGCGCGCAATCGGTGCGCGTCGCCGTCTGATTTTCAGGTGTAATGATCGTCGTCAGGGGCGATCAACCCTTGTGGCAGGCAGCGTCCATTTTGTCAGCAGCCTCCTGCACGCCGATCAAGCCCGCGGGGAAGGCGTTGTTCATGACCTGCGTGTAGGTCTCAGCGCATTTGGCACGATAATGAAGGAGTGGCGTGCCGAAGAAGTATGTCGCATCCTTGTCGCGCGCGTTCAGATCCGCAAAATATTCAGCGTGGGTACTTTTAATCTTGGTTGGATCGGACTTCACTCCGGTCTGAAGTGAAACCTGCTCCATCCATTTGGTGCCGTTCTCGACGGTAGCCATGGATTTCAATAAGGCTCCGGCACAGTCCTTGTTCTTACTCTTCGAGTACATCACGAAGCTTCCACCGATCGAGAGCGTCTTGCAGTTCGGGCACTTGCCGCCGTCCATCGCCGGATATTGCATGATTCCAAGCGGAAAACCTTTGGGCATCCCCCCACTTTCTGGCGGGGCAAACGCACGGCCGGTAAACCAACTCGGATCAGGAAAGGTCAAGGCACCCGGTGTGCTGTAAAAGTAGACGTGAGACTCACCGAGTTTCATGGTTGAGAAGCTTTTCGGGTAGGCACCCATATCGACTAGTTGCTTGACCCACGTCATAACTTCCACGACTCGCGGATCTTTGAATGATAATTCGCCATTCAAAAGCTTGCCGTAATCATCCGTACCGAGCTTACGAAGCAATGATTCGAACAGAAGAAATCCGCCGGGGAATGGCCGGTCGCCAACTCCTTCCGCTACCGGGGTGATACCGGCAGCGACACCCTTCTTTACAAGTTCGGTGAAACCGGATTGCGTCAGCTGATATGTTGCGGGGACGTCAACCCCCACTTTCTTGACCAAATCCTTATTGTAATAGAGCTCGACCGTGTAAGCCTCGACCGGTAATCCATAAAGCTTACCCTTGGAGGTCCATGCCGGCTTTGCCCAATCTTCTATATTTTTTAGATCGACATAACTATCGAGCGGCTCGAGATAACCACCAGCGAGAAATTCTGGCTGGTCCGGCTCCATGTAGAAGATATCCGGAGCTTGACCAGTTCGCACGGCTGACTTCGCCTGCGCATATTCGTCAGCTTTGGGAATGAAACTTAGCTTGACGGTGCATTGCGGATTGGAAGCTTCAAAATCATGGACACGCGCAGAAACCCAATCCTTTTTTGCCGGTTCATCAGGCCAGTTGCTCCACATTGTAATTTGCTGAGGCTCAGCGGAATGTGCCGGCACCCCTGTGCCGAAAGTCGCCAAAGCCAATATTGCTATCGCGCTTGAACTCTGAAATTTCATGATCCGTCCCCGTTTGAGTTTCTTGTAGGCAAGTCAACTATGAACCTTTACGATTGTCAATAATAATGGATTATAAACGAAATAAGCCCGCTAACTGTAGTCTGAAATGTGAAATTATTGACAATTGCTTGGCGATTAATAGGGTGGCTGTAAAGGCAAAACTGAAATTTTAACGGAAGAAGGCGTAATGGGCAGCGGGCTACGAAAAGGGCTCACGAGCTATGGGGACGATGGTTTTTCGCTTTTCTTGCGAAAGGCCTTCATCAAGGCGATGGGATATTCGGAGGATGCGATCGAGCGTCCGATCGTCGGTATTACCAACACCTACAGCGACTATAATCCCTGCCACGGCAATGTGCCGACGCTCATCGAGGCGGTGAAGCGGGGCGTCATGCTGGCTGGCGCGATGCCAATGGTGTTTCCGACGATTTCTATTCACGAGAGCTTCGCATACCCCACTTCGATGTATCTGCGCAATCTCATGGCGATGGATACCGAGGAGATGATCCGCGCCCAGCCGATGGATGCCGTCGTGCTGATCGGCGGCTGCGACAAAACGTTGCCGGCACAACTCATGGCGGCGGCAAGTGCGGATCTGCCGACGGTTGTGATCCCGGTGGGTCCTATGGTTGTCGGTCATTACAGGGGCGACGTTCTGGGCGCCTGTACCGACTGCCGGCGCTTGTGGAGCGCGTTCCGAGCCGGCGAAATCGATGAAGCCGAGATTGCCGATGTAAACGGACGTCTCGCACCCTCTGTCGGGACCTGCATGGTCATGGGTACCGCGAGCACAATAGCATGTATCACCGAAGCGCTCGGCCTCTCGCTACCAATGAGCGCCACGATTCCAGCGCCGCACGCCGA
>PMAF01000305.1 GCA_003152455.1 Hyphomicrobiales bacterium | reverse complement strand
ATCATGTCCATCGGACTGCGCCAATGGGCGCACGGGTTCTGATCAATGAGACTGGGTATAACAACGGACAAACGTCGATTTTGGCCCGCGACGGCTATGACGTGAATGACCCATGAGCGACATTGGCTGTGCATTGCAGCAATTGTCTGAGGAAGGTCCTGAACGCAAAACGGCATCGCCGGCCGATTTTCCACCACGCAGAATGGCAAGACTATCGGGACAGACCGACCGGATCCGTAGCTTGGGTGCTGCTCTTTGATTGGAATGTTGCGCCGGATTCCGATGCAACGGCAGACGCGCTCGATGTCGCTGCCTGATGGTGCGCCGTCATGAACGACATCGCCAGCGCCATGGCCACCCACAGCCACCAGTAATTTTTCGGTAGATTGAGGACTTTTGCTATTCCTGCCGCGGCATTTGCGGTCCCCGTTGCGGCCATGGTCGAAGCCTCGCCCGACTGCGGCAGAAGCCGAACCAGCCGCGCGGCAATGGCCGCCGCTTCCGGCGACTTCCAGCTCCGGCCCGAGACCAGATCGAGGATCGAGAGCAGCGTTTTCTCCGCGATCGCCTTGGGCATGGCCGCCAGCCGCGTTGCCTCTTCCCACGGATCGACGTTAGTCCGCGCCAAAGCAGAAATGACGCTGAGGCGCATCCCGTTTGCGTCCTCGCAGACCGGCGCAAACAGAAAATCTTCGTACCTAGCATTCAGCGTTGAAAATCTTGCACGATGATCCACGGCAGAGCAGCCTTTGGTTACAGCTCCCGGAGTACCACTTAGGCTTCGATTTGGTATCGATTGGACGCGCTCGGACTGCAAACCGGGGTGGAAGGAAGGGTGGTGACGCAGGGATAACTGCCATCGTGGCTAATCGTTCGGGCTTGCGATAAAGATATATTGTAGCGGCAAGCGTGTGCGGGTGCCGAGCTCAGCCGTCGAATGGTCGCTACTGGACAACAACGGACAAGGGATGGTTCGGGCGCTGAAATGCTAGGTCGCGATTGATCTTGAGCGGACGGTTCATACATCCTCAGGGCACGCATTGCGCCATTATTGCGAGACTGGTGGCGTCGCCCATCGGGAACGCGGCGCGAAGCAGACATCAACAGCATCGCGAAATGGTTATATTGGTGCGGGAGCGGCGACGCCGTGAGGCGCCCCGTATCCCGATCAATGGTGGCGAAAAAAATCAGATTGGTGGCCAAATTCATCTCGGAATCCCTGGCCGATACTATTTCAATTTGCAATAATCGCGCTGTGCGGATGTGCGCTGCAGTGAGATTCCTTTCAGACCTGCAATGCTTGGTTGGCGGTACCGCTATTGACCTGGTAGTCGTCAATCGAACGCCTGATGCGTGATCGCGGACAGGCAATCCGGTCAGAAATTTGTGGAAGTTTTTGAAGGGGAGGAAGAGAAAATGACGGAAGCAGCCGCAGGTCCGACCAAAAGGCAGATTTTTAAAGTCGCGCTGGCAAGCATCGTCGGCTCGGTGATCGAACAATTCGACTTCCTGGTTACCGGCGTGATTGCGGCGACCGTCTGGGGCGGTGTCTTCTTCAAGTTGCCAGGCGTTGCGGCCGTTGCGGCGGCGATCGGCGTCTACGGCATCGGCATCATTATTCGACCGGTCGGTGCTTATATCTTCGGCAATATCGCCGACCGGCGGGGGCGCAGGGACGCGTTGGTTTATGCGCTGGTGCTGATGGGTGTCAGCACTCTGCTGATTGGACTTACACCGACCTACGACAGCATTGGAGTTATCGCGCCGGTGCTGCTGATCGTGTTCCGTCTGCTGCAGGGGATCAGTTTCGGCGCCGAGTTCGGCACCGCCTCGACATGGGTGGTCGAACAGGCGGCGCATTCGAAGTATCGCGCATTCTGGGGTGCGTGGGTCGGGTTCGCGATCCCGCTCGGGCTGCTGCTCGGTTTTGGCTCCGTGATCTTCGTCAAGTCGCTGATGACGCAGGTGCATTTTGTTGCCTGGGGCTGGCGCATCTTGTTCGTCGTGGGTTTCCTAGTGGCGATCGTCGGCCTCATCATCCGGACACGCACTGAGGAAAGCTTTGTGTTCGAACGGCACAAGGCGGAAAGCAAGATTCTCGAACATCCCGCGCGACAGGCCTGGCGCGAAATGCCGCTGACCATCCTGCGCACCTCGCTGGTGAACGCGATGTTCGGCGGTGCGTTCTTCCTCTACTTCGTGTTCGGCACCGCCTACATGAAGGCGGTCGGCTTCACCGGATCGGCACCAGAGACGATCGGGCTGATCGCCGCGGCCTTCATGCTGGTGTTCATGATCATCGGTTCGCTGCTCGCCGACATTATCAACCGCCGGACGATCCTGTTGATTGCCGCCAGCGTGTTCCTGATCTTCGCTATCCCGTATTTCTATCTTATCAACACGGGCAGCTTCCTTCTCGCGACGATCGCCGAGATCATCGGATTCGGCTTCGTATTCGGCTTCGGCTACGGCGCGATCCCAACTTTCTACACGGAGAGTTTCCCGACCCGCTATCGCGCCTCGGGCGCGAACGCGGCATATCAGATCGCGCAGGTCTACGGCGGCGGGCTGATTCCGATTCTCGCCGGACTGCTCCTCGATGCCTACGGCATTCACGAGGCATATATCTATATCGGGGCACTTGTGATGGCCTATGCGGTGCTGGCGATCTTCGCGATTCTCGCAACGCCAGAGACTAAGGGGGCCAGTCTCGAAGGGTGATGCCGCAAACCTGACCGACGCCGTCCGACCGCGTGAACACGGCCGACGCAGCTCGTGGCGCAGTTTAGGGATGAACAAACGCGGGCATCACGACATTGACGCGATTGGCACTTCGCGTCATTCGCCGCGACGCACCATTTCTGGTCGCTAACGGACGGGTATTGCGGACATGGATAGCATTCGCTTTGGTTCAGGCGCTATCTGGCTAGTTGTGATTGAGCACAGAGGGATCCAACGATCATGCACCCGCATCGTTTACTGCTTGCGACGCTCGCCCTAGCGGCGATCCTTTCTGTACCTGCCACGGCCCAGGCTCAGCCGTCGTGGGCGCAGGTGGGTTCGCTCTCTTGCAAGGTCAATCCGAACATCGGCTTCGTCATCGCCGGCCACCAACCATTGGAGTGCCTGTTCACCCCAAATGACCCGAGCCCGCCCCAAGCTTATGATGGTGCTATCAACACGATGGGTCTGAACATCGGCATCAGCAGTGGTGGCGTGTTGGACTGGGCCGTGTTTGCGCCGACCACCGGTATCCCAGCCGGGGCGCTCGCCGGCGACTATGTTGGCGTTTCCGGCGATATTGGTATTGGCGTGGGCGCTGGCGNNCCGCACCTTCGCGCTACAGCCGCTCTCGCTCCAAGGTTCGGTCGCTTTCAACGTCGTGCTTGGCGTGTCGTCATTCACGCTGCGCTGGCACTAAACGGATCCCGGTTTAATGAGTGCGCGAATTTTGATCGTCGACGACGAGAAGATCGTAATCAGGAGCTGTTTGCGCATTCTCGGCGGTGGTGACTACCACGTCGAGGCCGCGTATGACGGTCGGGAGGCGCTGCGTAAAATCGAGCAAAATCCTTACGACGTGATAATCTTGGATGTCACGATGCCCAACATGGACGGCCTCGAAGTGCTGCGCCAGGTTAAGGAGACGCATCCCGACGTGGACGTCATTATGATCACGGGCCTGTCGCAGGTCGAAACTGTGGTGCAGGTGAGGAAGCTCGGTGCCTGCGATTTTATCTCCAAGCCATTCGAGCCGGCGAACTGAAACAGGTGGTGCAGCGCGCGCTGGAGCGGCGGTAGCTGTTACCGGTATGTCGGCTTATGGCACATCGCGTTATTTCGCTACGCCGCAAAATTAGGTTGCTATTGGAGGCATAGCGGACATTGTTCGGCACTGGCGCACATTGCTAACTCCGGCATCTTCCCCGCCCAGAGCCTGAAACAGGGTACCAAGTGTCGGAATTCAACCACTAGTGAGAAGGGGATGCAATTTCGCGATACCGTCTTTGCCGCTCCATTGCTCCCTGTGCACGAGCGTCAAGACACTTTGCCTTATCGCTTTAGTTTGCTTGGTAGGTCTTCCAGTTCTAGTCTTCAATCTCGACCGTTGCGACGGCCAATTTCCCTTGGCGCGTTCCGACCGATACCATTTCGTAAAATCGCTCTCGCGGACCGCAAGAAGCCCGTCGAGAAGCAATTCGAATAGCCTCTCGTTTCCTCCGGTCGTCTTGATAGAGAGAGCAATTGGATGATCGGGAAGGCTTCCGCGTGCGGTTGTAATTAACCGCTTGAGAACCATAACCGGCACCACCATGGGTTCAAGTTGCTCAGGGAAACGCAATATATTGGCCTCTTTTTCTAACGGCGCACCAAGGTTGGCGAGCACGTAGACCACCAATGTGCCTTTCACGGCGGCAGCCCTGAGACGCCGTCCAGCACGCTCGCGCCAAGGGCCCCATCCAATCGATAAATTCTTATACGGGCACTTATGGATGCGCTTGATGGGAGCCAGTGGATCTGGGCGCGACAAGCCTCCCCACATGCCGTCAGCCAAGCGACTGGTAGCATCGGAGAGGCGAAGAAATCCGTCGGGCAGAATCGAATCGGTCATGGACTGAAGATACGAAACTTCGAATCAAGATTTGAAGGCAAAACCTTCGATATTGAGGTGCAAATTCCGCAGGGCCAACAGCGGCAACAACGGTTAGAACGCGGCAAATATCACCGGCAATAAATTTAGGTTAGCTCGTCCAAAGCTGAACGACAGACGAACTTCAGTGTCGCCCTCGATACAATTAAGCGCCATCGCAACCAACGTTGTCGTGTTAAACCTCAGATTGTATTGTTATGCCTGTTAAATTTAGAGTTATACTTTGGCAAAACGAACCCAAACGGTCATATACGAAAACCACCACGCGTGGCCGGTTTGGTGGGCGGCTGGAGAAGAAGCCCCAGCGAGGCTAGGGCAATTTTACGAAACGAAGCCAAAATACGTGCTTGAAGGTCGACAAACCGCGGGATCGGGGTTTGGCTTGCCGTACTTCTGCTTAGACGGTCGACTATAATCAAAGAGATAGCGTGGTTACATCGGGAACTATCAAATGAAAACTGCAGTCGTCTGTGGCGCAGGGGGCTTCATTGCTGGCCATTTGGTCAAGCGATTCAAGATGGCGGTCCGCATCGCGCGCTTTCAGAATTGCTACGGTCCAGAAGGAACCTGGCAGGGTGGTCGCGAGAAAGCGCCGGCGGCAATCTGCCGCAAGATTGCTCAGGCGCGACAATCCGATGAAATCGAAGTGTGGGGCGATGGCAGCGCCGTGCGCAGTTACACCTATATCGATGATATGCTCGATGGTATCTATCCCCTTCGGTAGGCCCGGTTCCTTTGGTTGGTATTTCTGGTTGCTGGGACCTCGCAAGTCAGTACGATGCAGGTGAAACGGATGCAGCGGGCTGACATGCAAGCGGGTGGTCACAAGGTGCTGGTGACCGGCGCTTCGGGCTTCTATGGCCGGCACCTGGTCCCGTTCTTGCAGGCTACCGGTTACGAGCCCGTCGCGATGACGCGCCGGGATGTGTCGTTCGGCGGCCCCGTCAGGGTGATAAAGATCACTGACATCGAAACGGGCATAGACTGGGCACGCCATCTGGATGGTGTAGGGGCCGTCGTGCACTTGGCCGGCCTGGCGCACGTGAAATCGGTTATTCCCGACTCCGACTATGATCGGCTCAATCGCGCTGTCACAAAGCGTCTCGCGCGAGCGTCAAAAAGCGCCGGCGCGAAGCTCATCTATATCTCTTCCATCGCCGGGCAGTCGGGATCGAGCGCCGACCACGTGCTGGTCGAGAGTGGTCCTGTGGGGCCGACGACGGCATACGGTCGCTCGAAATTGCGCGCGGAGCAGGAGGTCGCCGCGGCTGGGGACCGCTACGTGATCTTTCGCCCGACGTTGACTTACGGCAGCGGCGTCGTCGGCAATATGGGGGGGCTCATTAGGCTTTCCACCGGGCGTATTCCTCCGCCGTTTGGCGCGCTGCACAACAAGAGATCCTTGTTGGCCGTGGAAACCATGTGCGAGGCAGTCAACTTCGCGTTGAAGACCGAGGCGGCCCTGAGGCAGACTTTTCTGCTGGCCGATCCGGAGCCCGTCTCGGTGGCCGAGATGGTCCGGGCTCTGCGCGAGGGTGGCGGAATGAGGGGCGGTGGACTGCGCATGCCGCCGGCGATCCTGTCAGCGCTTGCCCGATTGATTGGAGGCGCCGATCTATGGGACAAAATCGGGGGTGACCTCGTCGTCTCGGTCGAGAAGCTCAGGACGTTCGGCTTCCGATGGAAGGTCGATACGCGCGAGGGACTGCGCGCTCTCGGCGCAATGTTCTCGGGAAGATTGTCGTCTTGAGAAGTTGGCCGCTCCTTCCTCTAAGTGCAGCGCTAGTCGCCGCCGTGATTTCGACTGCGGCGTCCGCGCAGCCTGCGCCGACCAGCAACTACACCAGCTTCGAGGCCGCGCCGGCCAAGCCGGTGCAGCTCGGCTATCGCACAAGGGTGGACATCGGGGTCTACCCATGGTCGTCGGTTGGTAAGATCTACAACAGCACGGGCGGCGCTTGCACAGGAAGCTTAATTGGCAAGAATAAAGTGCTAACCGCCGCTCATTGCATGTTCAACGCGAGAACACGGCATTTCATTCGACCTGAACGGATCCACTTTCTGCTCGGATATGAAGGTGGACGATACCGTTCCCACTTCATTGTCGCGCATTATGAGATTGGCCCCGGATATGACGCTGCAGCAGTGACAAAAGTCCAAGCGTCGGATTGGGCGGTCCTTACAATTCCAACTTCTGGCGATGATAAAATTCAGCCGATTTACCTGGCGAACGACCCAGTGCTGAAGAATGCGCCGGTCATGCTTCCGGGCTTTGCGCAAGATCACGCTTTCGCCATGACTGTGGACACGCATTGTCACGTTGTCGGGACGTATGAAGGTGGCTCATTAATGCTTAGCGACTGTGTTGCGCTCCATGGTGATTCAGGCGCTCCAATCATTGCCACGGATGGAACCGGCAATTTCCATGTTGTGGGTGTGCAATCCGCTATAGTGCGAATAGGAGGAATCTACAAAAGCATCGCCGTGGCGTCCACAAGTCCTGGACTGCTTGATGCTGTGGATCGACGTTGACCTGTTCCTGCCATTTGGCAATTCGTTATGCGTCTGGCGAGTTGAAGACTAACCAGGTTGCAGGCTGTCCCGGGCTGAAAATTCCGGCGCAGGTGGTGTTCTACCAGGCACGCGTTGGCGCAACCGATATGAGAAGCCAAAAAGCGGCATCCAGAACCATTTCATATCGCCGGTCGATGTTTGGAGTAAGATCGGACGTCGCGACGAATTGACGTTACTTCCGCGGCTGCCAAACATCCGCGCGGCTAATAAGCCCCGGCTCGTACCGCAAGCACCAACCGGAAGGGACGAAACAAGCGGCGCGCAATTTGTTTTGGCGCGCGCGGGCCGCCGTCAACCCTGACCGACGCCGCTATGTTCTACCTACAGCTACCGCGCCACATCTTGACTCTACCGATAGGACTCGCCGCAGTGGAACGGCCAGTCATTGGTCGCGCATGAAATTTCTGAATTCGTGGAGGGAGGGGAAATCCGCCACGACTGGCAATGCGATAATTGCGGGCGCTCCGCGAGCACCGCCCACCCACAGAATAGCCGTAACCGCCGGAACAAGTGACATGTTATGGTGTTTACTCTGCAGGCTGTGCACAGCCTGTCAAAGGAGGAGCAAACATGACATCGACCATTCTGCGGTCCACCGCGGCCGCGATCGCCTTCGCCGGCGCCCTGGCCCTCGCCACGCCGTCCATGGCGGCGATGATGAACTTCAACGCCAGCCTGAGTGGCAAGAGCGAAGTGCCCGCGAATACTACGGCCGGCAGCGGCTCGGTCACCGCGACCTATGATACCGACAGCAAGAAACTGACCTGGAAGGGCAGCTATAGCGACCTGACCGGTCCGGCCACTGCCGCTCATTTCCACGGGCCGGCCGCGGAAGGCAAGAACGCCGGGGTGATGGTCCCGATCAGCCCGAACGGCCCCTCGTTCGAAGGCTCGGCCACGCTCACCGACGCCCAGGCCAAGGCCCTGATGGATGGCGACATGTACGTCAACGTTCACACCGCCGCCAACAAGGGTGGCGAAATCCGCGGTCAATTGACGAAATAAACGACGCCATAAGCAACTTAACGTTTCAAAAATTCGGCCCGCCGGCCCAGCCGGCGGCGTTCAAGACGGCATGCGAGCGCAAGCCGTGATCCTCAAGCCCGAGACTTACAATTTTCATCGCCGCAAACCCTGCCGCTTGCCATTGAGGCCGCGCAAGAAACTCGGGCGGCCTTTTCGTCCCGTCAGTTGATTTGGCTAAGTTCATCATAAAAAAAACCGCGCCGATTAGGGCGCGGGGAGTGCAGTGATAGTAGGAAGGATTGCGTCGCACACAAGGATCCGATGTCCAATTTGTGTGTAGAAATTTCGCCTCGTTTTCTTCGATTTTAAAAAACAAGAGCGCTGGCGACCGCTATCTGGAGAAGACAGTAGAGAAAACGATTTTGCGCATTCTTGGCTCGGGGAGGTTTTCACACAGCTTCGGCCAGATGCAGAAATCAATCGGATTGACACTGTCAACGGTTTGGGCGGACGCTTTACCTGTGAAACAAAGCGAGGAAACGCCATGCCCGCCAAATTGCAGCGGCATGAGAGCAGTTCA
>PMAF01000138.1 GCA_003152455.1 Hyphomicrobiales bacterium | reverse complement strand
CCGCATCAAACGAATCCGCGCCCGCAAAAGAAGCCAAACCCGATTAATGCCTTATATGGTTAATAAACCCTCACCGATCGGCCGCCGCCGTAAACCCGCATCGCTCCAGCGTTTTTTGCCACCGCCGCAAAAAGCAAAAGGCGCCCGGTCGGGGCGCCCCTGCATTTTCGTTCCTACGCTCGAAGTTCAGGCGCCGGCGGCCTGCGTCAGCTTGGCGCCGGTGCCGATCGGGCACGACACGCCGGTGCCGCCAAGCCCACAATAGCCGAACGGATTCTTGGCGAGATATTGCTGGTGGTAGTCCTCGGCGAAATAGAACTCCGGCGCGTCGACGATCTCGGTGGTGATGGCGCCATAGCCTTTGCCCTTGATGGCCTTTTCATACATCGCCTTCGACGCCTCGGCGGCTTGTCGCTGCGCGGCGTTGAAAATGTAGATGCCGGAGCGGTACTGCGTGCCGACATCGTTGCCCTGGCGCATGCCTTGCGTCGGGTCATGGCTCTCCCAGAACGTCTTGAGCAGCGTCTCGTAGGAAATCTTTTTCGGATCGAACACCACCAGCACCACTTCGTTGTGGCCGGTGCGGCCGGAACAGACTTCCTCGTAGATCGGGTTCGGCGTCGATCCGCCGGCATAGCCGACGGCCGTGACGTAGACGCCGTCGCCCAGCTCCCAGAATTTTTTCTCGGCGCCCCAGAAGCAGCCGAGCCCGAACATCGCCTTTTGCGAGCCGGCCGGGTAAGGCCCTTTGAGCGCCTGATGATTGACGAAATGCGCTTGCGCGGTGCGGATCGCGTTATCGCGCCCGGGCAGCGCCTGCGCCGCCGTGGGCATGGCAATTTTCTTGAAGCCTAACATGGGTTGGTTCTCCCTGAAATCCTTGAGCGCAATATAAGCGCTCGCGCAGGCTTCCGAAATGCCGGTTGCGATCAAGTCTCGGCCAGCCCCGCGCACGCGGCGTTCACGACGCCGTCAGGTCTCAACGGGCATAGCCGATCAGCGGCTTCTTCTTGCGGCCGAGCAGCAGCAGCAGGATGCCGAAAACCCCGAGCACGCTCCAGGCCGGCGCTGCCAAAACGGTCACCGCCACCGGATTCCACAACAGGCCGTGGACATAGGGCTCGATCAGCGGCCTGAGCTTGGCCAGGCTGCCCGCATGGAAGAGCTCCCACGGCGCCTGCACGGTGGTGAGAAAGAGGCGGTTGCCGGCGATCGACTTGGTGCCGTCATAGATCACCAGGATAAAGGCGGCGGCCAGACAGATCAGGCCAAGGACGCGGAGCAGAAAGCGGGTCATGGCTGGGCGGTCTTTTCCTTGAATAACCGTACCNNCGCTAACGTCGGCCTCGCCGGGCAGCACCGGTTGTGTCATGGAGTAGGAATGCCCGCAAAACCCCCCGGCGGCCGTAATCGGCCGACCTTCACCGATCAGGAAGCCCTGCAGTTTCACAGCGTCGGCCGGCCCGGCAAGCTGGAGGTCATCGCCACCAAGCCGATGGCGACCCAGCGCGACCTGTCGCTCGCTTATTCGCCTGGAGTTGCCATCCCGGTGCTCGCCATCGCCGAGGATCCGAGCCGGGCCTACGACTACACCGTGAAAGGCAATTTCGTCGCCGTCATCACCAACGGCACGGCCATCTTGGGGCTGGGCAATCGCGGCGCGCTCGCGGCCAAGCCCGTGATGGAAGGCAAGGCGGTGCTGTTCAAGCGCTTCGCCGATATCGACTCCATCGATCTCGAAGTCTCCACCGAAGACCCCGACCAGTTCATCAATTGCGTGCGCTACCTCGGTGCCGGCTGGGGCGGCATCAATCTGGAGGACATCAAGGCGCCCGAGTGCTTCATCATCGAGCAGCGCCTGCGCGAATTGATGGACATTCCGGTGTTCCATGACGATCAGCACGGCACCGCCATCATCTCGGCCGCGGGCCTGATCAACGCGCTCGATCTGACCGGACGCGACATCAAGACCACCAAGCTGGTCTGCAACGGCGCCGGTGCGGCCGGCATCGCCTGCCTCGAACTGCTCAAGGCGATCGGCTTCACGCCCGAGAATCTCATCCTGTGCGACACCAAGGGCGTGATCTATCAAGGCCGCACCGACGGCATGAACCAGTGGAAGTCGGGCTACGCGGTCAAGACCTCGGCACGCACGCTGGCCGAAGCCTTCGAAGGGGCCGACGTGGCGTTCGGCCTTTCGGTCAAGGGCGCCTTCACGCCGGAGATGGTCAAGTCGATGGCGCCCAAGCCGATCATCTTTGCGCTGGCCAATCCCGACCCTGAAATCACCGCCGAAGAAGTGGCACAAGTGCGCGACGACGCCATCATGGCGACCGGCCGCTCCGACTATCCCAACCAGGTCAATAATATTCTCGGCTTCCCGTTCATCTTCCGCGGCGCCCTCGACGTGCGCGCCTCCACCATCAACATGGAGATGAAGATCGCCGCCGCGCACGCGCTCGCCAATCTGGCGCGCGAGGACGTGCCGGACGAAGTCGCCGCCCTGTACGGGGCGCGGCCGAAATACGGACCTGAATACATCATCCCGGTGCCGTTCGATCCGCGGCTGATCTCGACCGTGCCGCCCGCCGTCGCCAAGGCGGCCATGGATACCGGCGTCGCCCGCAAGCCGATCGTCGACATGGACGCCTACCGTCATCAGTTGAATGCGCGGCGCGATCCGGTCGCCGGAACCTTGGTGCAAGTCTTCGCGCGGCTGCGCCGGCAGCCCAAGAGTGTGGTCTTCGCCGAGGGCGAGGAAGAGCAGGTGATCCGAGCCGCCGCCAGCTTCGTGCACCAGGGCTTAGGTACCGCGCTGCTGGTGGGGCGCGAGGATCTGGTGCAAGCCGCCGCGCGCGAGGCCGGCATCGAGCTCGGTGAAGGCATCGAGATCGTCAATGCCCGCGTGTCGACGCGCAATACCGTCTACCTCAATTATTTGTACGAGCGGCTACAACGGCGCGGCTATCTGCTGCGCGATTGCCAGCGCCTGGTGAACACCGACCGCAATCATTTTGCCGCCTGTATGGTGGCGCTCGGCGACGCCGACGCCATGGTGACCGGCGTGACCCGCAACTTCTCGGTCGCGCTCGAGGATATCCGCAACGTCATCGATCCCAAGCCCGGCCACCGCGTCATCGGCGTCTCGCTGGTGGTGGCGCGCGGGCGCACGGTGCTGGTGGCGGATACCGCCGTCACCGAAATGCCGGAGGCGCAGGAGATCGCCGAGATCGCCATCGAGGCGGCCGGCGTCGCGCGCCGGCTCGGCTATGAGCCGCGGCTAGCGATGTTGGCATTCTCGACCTTCGGCCATCCGCAGGGCGAGCGCTCGGCGCGGGTGATCGAGGCGGTGCACATTCTCGACCACAAGCGGGTCGACTTCGAATATGACGGCGAAATGGCTGCCGACGTCGCGCTCAATCCCGAGCTGGCGGCGCCCTACCCGTTCTGCCGCCTATCGGGCCCGGCCAATGTGCTGGTGATGCCGGCGTTCCATTCAGCGTCGATTTCCACCAAAATGCTGCAGGAGCTGGGCGGCGCCACCGTGATCGGGCCGCTGCTGGTCGGCCTCGACCGCCCGGTGCAGATCGTGGGGCTCGGCGCCAAGGACAGCCAGATCGTCAACATGGCGGCGCTCGCCGCCTATAACGTCAGCGGCTGATCGCAGCCCGGCACCGAAACGGAGACCGTCGTTGAGCAAGACTCTTTCCGGCGTTATCGCCGCCATTGCCACTCCCATTGACGACGGCGGCGCGCCAGACCTCAAGCGCGCGATCAAGCTGGCGCGCAGCCTGCTCGACAACGGCTGCGACGGCCTCAATGTGCTCGGCACCACCGGCGAGGCCACCTCGTTCTCGCTTAACGAGCGCAAGGCGGTGATGAGCGCCTACAAGACGGAAGGGCTGCCGCTCGATCGCCTGATGGTGGGGACCGGCGCCGCGGCGGCGTCGGACGCCGTCGCCCTCACCCGCCATGCGGCCGAACTCGGCTTTGCCGGGGCGTTGGTGTTGCCGCCGTTCTATTACAAAGGCGTGCCCGACGACGGGTTGGTCGCCTATATCGACACGCTGGTGCAGGCGACGGCGAACCGGCCGATCCCCATCTACCTCTATCACTTCCCGGCGATGTCCGGCCTGCCGTGGCATGTCACGCTGATCAAGCGGCTGCTGGAAGAATTTCCGACCCGCATCGTGGGACTCAAGGATTCCTCCGGCGACATGGCTTACGCCCGGTCGGCCGCGGCGATCGCACGCGACTTCGCTGTGTTCCCATCGACGGAGGCGGCGCTGCTGGAGGCACGAAAGGGCGATTTCGCCGGCTGCATCTCCGCCACCGCCAATCTCAACCCCGATCTGTGCGCGCGGGCCTGGCGCGCGGGCGACGCGAGCGCGCTCGACGCCGCGGTGGCGATCCGCAAGCTGTTCGACGGCAAGCCGTTGGTGTCCGGCGTGAAGGCTTTGCTCGGCCACATCTATGGCGATCCGGCGCTCGCCCGGGTCAAGCCGCCGCTTGCCGCCTTTTCCGCCGCCGACAGCGCCGCGGTATTTGCCGGCCACGATGCGGTCAGGGCCAAACGGGTGGCATAACGCGAGAATTCGTGGGCGTTGACGCCTGCCTGGGGCCTGACTATAAGCCTCGCCCGTGGCGGCGGAGTATCTTGCCGCCACGTTTTCTTGCAAAGATCAGTCGCTTAGGCGGACTTTCCGCCGCGAAACGCCAGTTGTGAACGAGAGACCCATGGCCAATACCAAGTCCGCCCGCAAAGCCACGCGCAAGATCGCCCGCCGGACGATCGTCAACAAAACGCGCCGCTCGCGGTTGCGCGGTTCGGTCCGCAAGATCGAGGAAGCGATCGCCAGCGGCGACCGCAACGCGGCCTTGGCGGCGTTTAAGGATGCGGAGCCGGCCATCATGCGTGCCGCGCAGCGTGGCGTCGTCCATAAGAACAATGCCAGCCGCAAAGTGTCGCGCCTCGCGCATCGGATCGCCAAGCTCGCCAAATGAGCCGCGCCCCGGCCGCCGCGCCGGGAATTTTTCTTTATATTCATACGACTGACGGCCGAACGGTCGCGCGACAAGCTCCGCAGCGCCGGTGCGGCTTGCCGTCGCCAAACCGTCTTCGCGGCGTCATAGAGATTTGCTTACCGTGAAACCGCTTGACAAAGCACGGCGCCGGCGGCGCCAGCGCCGATAGCCGCGCGCTATTTGTGCGAGGGCTACCTTGAAAAACGAACAAGAATTTTTTTGCGGCATGAAAGACTTAACGGCCATATAGAGGCGAGGACCACAAAATGCCAATTTAACAGGCATTTCATGGGACGCCCGTCTTTTTAAAGATATCACCGCCCCGCCACGCGCGAAATTTTAAATCGATTCCGAAATTCCGTACGACGCATCAAGACCTTGCAAACCAATCGATGCACCGGCACCCGGCCGCGCCGGTGCGCATTTGGATCATGTGGCACGCGCACATCTGCGATTCCGATTGCGACCCGATCTTGCTTGTGTATTTTTGGGACGCGCGCCCGGAAGTCCTGGGCGTTATCAGAACAAGGTCTCGCTTATCGCTCACCGCGGATGAGAACAGCTTTCGTTTGTCTGCTCCATGCGCGACCGTTCGATGGTGGACCGGAATGATTTCGAGTTCAAATTGAGTTTCCAGCAAACTTGGCGTCGCGGATCTGACACTCAATCAGACAAAGACGTGGGCCCGAAGACCGGCTTGAGGCAGATCACCGGCGAGCGTCCGGAAAGCAATTCGAGGGGGAAAGCTATGACAGCAGTGGGACGAGTTTGGGCGAGCAGCGCCGGTAATATTGGAAGAGCATCGTCCAATTTGGATGCCCGAGTAGCCGACGGCCGTCCCATCTGGATTTCATGCCCTGTTCTGTCGCTTAGCCTTGCACCCCGTGGTTCGGCCGCCCGCGTGAGCGGTATTCAGGGCACTACGCCTCCGCCCGCAGGCTGAGGCGGTCATCCTCGGCCCGCGTCGTTGTGACGCCGGCCGGCCCTAGGGCATTTGGCGAACCGAACAAATCCCAACGGCATCGTTTTCGAGTTTGTTGCGTCCCGTTTCCGGTGCGTTTGGCGGCATCCCACCAAGCCGGGCGACAGAGTCCGCTTCAACCAAACAAGTAGATAGAGAAGTAAGAAAAAATGTCGAACGTGGATCCGGAAGGTTGGTCACGGGTGAAGGGACGTCTGCGCGCCGAGGTCGGCGACGACGTCTATTCGAGCTGGTTTGCGCGCATGGACCTGGAGGCGATCGAGGACGGAACCGTGCGCCTATCGGTGCCGACACGTTTCCTCAAGAGCTGGATCCAGTCGCACTATGCCGAACGGGTGCTGGCATGCTGGCAGGCGGAGCAGGCGCAAGTCGGCCGCATCGAGTTGATCGTGCGCTCGGCGGTATTGCGCTCGGCCATCGTCAAGCCCAAGGCCGAGACCGAGATGGCTGTCGGCGACGGCGGCCGCTTCAACGTCACCGGCAACGGCCGGGCGCTGCCGGTCGGCGATGCGACTGGGCATGAGGCGCTCGGCGGCTCGCCGCTCGACGCCCGGCTGACCTTCGATACCTTCGTGGTCGGCCGCTCCAACACGCTTGCCCAAGCCGCCGCCAAGCAGGTGGCCGCCGCCAAGCGCGGCGACGCGGTGATGTTCAATCCGCTTTACATCCATGCCGGCGTCGGGCTCGGCAAGACGCACTTGCTGCAGGCGATCACCTGGACCGGGAACGCCATGGGCGAGCGCAAGGTTTTGTATCTCACCGCCGAGAAATTCATGTACGGCTTCGTTGCGGCGCTGCGCACACAAACCGCGCTCGCCTTCAAGGAGGCGCTGCGCGGCATCGGCGTGCTGGTGATCGACGACCTGCAGTTCCTGCAAGGCAAGTCGACCCAGGCCGAGTTCTGCCACACGCTCAACGCGCTGATCGATGCCGGCCGCCAGGTGGTGATCGCCTCCGACCGGCCGCCATCGGACCTCGAAAGCCTCGACGACCGGGTGCGTTCGCGGCTGGCCGGCGGCCTGGTGGTGGAAATGGGTCCGCTCGGCGAGGAGCTGCGTTTCGAGATCCTCAAATCGCGGGTGACGGCGGCGCGCTCGCACCATCCGAGCTTCGACGTGCCGGTGCCGGTGTTGGGCTATATCGCCAAGACCGTCACCCATAACGGCCGCGACCTGGAAGGCGCGCTCAATCGCCTGCTCGCCCATAACAAACTCACCGGCCATGCCGTCACGCTGGAAATGGCCGAGCGCGAGGTGCGCGACCTGATCCGCCCGCAGGAACCCAAGCGGGTCAAGATTGAGGACATCCAGCGGGTCGTGGCGCGCCAATACAATGTCAGCCGGTCCGACCTTTTGTCGTCGCGGCGCACCGCCAACGTGGTGCGCCCGCGCCAGGTGGCCATGTATCTGGCCAAGACCCTCACCCTTCGCTCGCTGCCGGAAATCGGCAGGCGCTTCGGCGGCCGCGATCACACCACCGTGCTGCACGCGGTGCGCAAGATCGAGGGCCTCGTCGGCAACGACATGGTGCTGGCCGAGGAAATCGAGATTTTGAAGCGGCAGTTGCAGGATTAGGTGGCGCCGGACGTCGGGATCGAATGAGCCGCAGGTCCCGACTTGCGGTGCCCAGCCCGACCGTGACAGATGAGAGTTGTGGACGCCTTGGGGATATGATCGGGGACCAAAAACGCGCCCTTGCCTAAACCCCCTACATTCGTCACCTTTCTTCCCCGGCATCGCATTCCGCGAAACGCCGGCTTGCGGTCGCGCCTGGTTTCAGGGTTGTTTTTGAAGGCGCCGAAGCGGGTCTTCCCATGAAAGTTACCGTCGAGCGTGCTGAGTTGTTGAAGTCGCTGGGCCACGTGCATCGCGTCGTGGAACGGCGCAACACGATTCCCATTCTGGCGAACGTGCTGATCAAGGCCGACAAGGGCAAGCTCAGCCTGAAGGCGACCGACCTCGATCTCGAAGTCATCGACAGCATCGATGCCGAGGTGTCGCCGGGCGGCGCCACCACCGTGCCCGCGCACATGTTCTACGAGATCGTGCGCAAGCTGCCCGAGGGCGCGCAGATCGTGATCGAGGGCTCCGGCGACCGCGCCGTGCTCGCGCTGCGCGCCGGCCGCTCGCGCTTCACCTTGCAGACGCTGCCGGAAGGCGACTTCCCCGACTTGGCCGCCGGCGAGATGACGCATTCCTTCAAGCTCGCCGCCGCCGATCTCAAGCGGCTGATCGACAAGACTCAGTTCGCGATCTCCACCGAGGAGACCCGCTATTATTTGAACGGCATCTACCTGCACGCCGCCGGCACGGCCAAGGCACCCACGCTGCGCGCGGTGGCGACCGACGGCCACCGGCTGGCGCAGGTCGAGCTGCCGCTGCCGGACGGCGCCAACGGCATGCCGGGCATCATCGTGCCGCGCAAGACGGTGGGCGAAGTGCAGCGCCTGATCGAAACCGGCGAAGGCGAGGTCGCGATCGAGTTATCGGCCGGCAAGATCCGCTTCTCGATCGGCAACGTGGTGCTGACCTCAAAGCTGATCGACGGCACCTTCCCCGATTATGCGCGCGTGATCCCGGCCAACAACGACAAGAGCCTGATCGTCGACAAGAAGGATTTCGAGGCCGCGGTCGACCGCGTCTCGACCGTATCGAGCGAGCGCGGCCGCGCGGTCAAGCTTTCGATCACCGGCGGCAAGCTGGTGCTGTCGGTGACCAATCCGGATTCCGGCAGCGCCACCGAAGAACTCGAAGTCGAATACGAATCCGACCCGCTCGATATCGGGTTCAATTCGCGCTACCTGCTCGACATCGCCGCGCAGATCGAGGGCGAAGTGGCCGTGCTCAAGCTCGCCGATCCCGGTTCGCCCACGCTGGTCCAGGACAAGGACTCTAAAGGCGCGCTCTATGTGCTGATGCCGATGCGGGTTTGATCTCCCGCATCGCCGGCGCGGGTGATAAGGCTCGCCGATGACCTCAGCCTTCATCCGCCGCCTGACGCTCGCCAATTTCCGCAGCTACCACGCCGCTCAGATCGAGCTTGCCGGTCCTGGACCCGTGGTGCTGACCGGAGCCAACGGCGCCGGCAAGACCAATCTGATCGAAGCGATCTCGCTGCTGGCGCCCGGCCGCGGCCTGCGCCGCGCCACAACCGAGGAACTGGCGTTCTCCGAAGGCGACGGCGCCTGGGCGGTGTCGGCCGAGACCGAAGGCATGCTCGGCCTGGCCACGCTCGGCACCGGCATCGATCCGCCCGTCGGCGAGGATTCAGGCTCCACGCGCAAATGCCGCATCGACCGCGAAAGCGTGGGCTCGGCGGCGGCCTTTGCCGATCATCTGCGCGTGGTCTGGCTGGTGCCGGCCATGGACCCGTTGTTCAACGGCCCGGCCTCCGAACGCCGCCGTTTCCTCGATCGATTGGTCTTGGCGGTCGACGCGCAACATTCCAGCCGCGTCGCCGCACTCGAGCGCTCCTTGCGCTCGCGCAATCGCCTGCTGGAGGACGCCCACAGCGATTCGCACTGGCTCGATGCGATCGAACACGAGACTGCCGAAGTTGCGGTAGCGGTGGCGGCCGCGCGCGCCGAAACGGTGGACCGGCTCGCCGGCGCCCTTGCCGCCGCGCGCTCCTCGGCGCCGGAATTTCCGCGCGCCGAGATCGCGCTCGAAGGCTGGATGGAAAAGCTGCTCTCCGATCACAAGGCGATCGAGGTCGAGGATCGCTACCGCGCTTTGCTCAAAGCCAACCGCGCCCGCGACGCCACGGCCGGCCGCACGCTCGACGGCCCGCATCTGTCCGATCTTGCCGTCACCCATGCCGGCAAGGGCATCGCGGCATCGGACGCCTCTACCGGAGAGCAGAAGGCGCTGCTGATCCGTCTGGTGCTCGCGCATGCCGGGCTGATCAAGGAGATGACCGGCTTTGCGCCGTTGCTGCTGCTCGACGAGGTCGTCGCCCATCTCGACCCGGCGCGCCGCGCCGCGCTCTATGACGCGCTGGCGAATCTCGGCGCGCAGGTCTGGATGACGGGCGCCGATCCGGTAGCATTCGGCGACATTGTCGGCCGCGCGCAAATGTTCGAGGTGCGCGGCGGTATGGTGCAACCGCGCCGCTGAGTTCCACACTGCCGGTTCCCTCAAACGGGCAGTCTTGAAAGGGCGCAATCGAGGAACCATCGCCGCCGCCATCGCTTACCCATGCATGACGCAAGCACCCTGTGAGAACATTCATGATGGTTAGGGAACGAAATGACCAACCTGGCGGCGACAGAACGAATCAAACGGGACTTGGATGACGCGCTTGACAATATGCGCGGCGATCTTGACCGCGTGGAGTTGCTGGCGGCGGCGCTGAGCGCTTTCAGCCGCCCGGTTCCCGACTATGAGCCCCGGTTCCACCATCTGCATCGCGCGGAGTTGAGTGTGAAGGAACTCGGCAAAGCGGCCAGTCGATAGTGGTAACCGCCGCGCCCGGCCGCTCCGCCAGCGGCTGAATCTTCCGAAGGCTACGATTGTCGACAATTTGAAGGATCGGACTTAACGGAAATCTGACTACCGTCTGGCAATATTAATGAAAATGCCCCTGACGGGATACCTTCATGGCTTCGCCCACCGCCGCATCGGGCGCTACTGTAATTGAATCAACCGGCGCCCTGGCACCGGCGACGGATTCGCTGAATCCGGCCGGACCGCTTGCCGTGCTCGGCGCCCTTCGCCGCGACAGACTGCTGGAAGCGGTGGCGATCGCCGCCAAGGAATTGCTCCGCACATCCGATCTGTCGATTTCACTGCCGAAAGTCATCGAGCTGTGCGGACAGGCCACCGGCGTCGACCGCGGCCATATTTTCCTGATCGATACTGCCAGCGGCCAGGGCAACATCCTCCAGCATTCCGTGTGGACCGCGCCGGGCATTGCGACACCGCCGGAGTTTAAGCACGCAACGGAGCCGCTGGCGAATGTAGGGCTAAAGTCCTGGATTTCGCGGTTTGAGCGCGGCGAGACCATCGTCGGTCATGTGTGCGATTTCGACCCTGAGAAGCGCGCATTCTTCGATCTCGGCGGCGTTAAATCGGTCCTCGTGGTGCCGGTGTTCTCGGACGGCCAGTGGCTGGGCGTTATCGGCTTCGATGACTGCCACAGCGAGCGTGACTGGTCGGCGGCCGAAATCGACGCGATCAATACAGTGGCCGAACTGGTTGGGGCTGGCATAGCCCGGACGGCGCAACTTAAGACATTGGCCGATGCCAATCGCATCATCGAGAACAGTCCGACTATTCTCTACCGGACAGCTCCGAAATTTCCATTTGCGCTGACGTTCATGTCGAAGAACATCAGCCAATATGGCTATCAGCCAGGCGATTTCCTGGCTAACCCTTCCCTTTGGATGCAGTTGATCGATCCCGCCGACCTGCCGGGACTGCTCGGCGATATGAGTTCGATATGCGAGGGCAAAACCGATTCAGTTCACAACGAATTCCGGCTGCACCAACCGAATGGTTCGGTGCGGTGGGCTGATGGTCACGGCAATGCGCTGCGCGACGGTGACGGCAACTTGGTCGCCATCGAGGGCATCCTCACCGACATTACCGAACGCAAACGCGCGGAAAGCGAACTCGCCTTTACCCACATCCTGCTGACAACGGCGATTGAGAATTCACCCGACTCAATTCTCGTAGTCGATGCGAACCATCGAATCATTATGTTCAACCGGCATTTCGTCGAGCTGTGGGGCATTGCGGAAGAGCTGGTGCGCGCCGGCGCCGATGAGCCTATATTGAAGGCCGTGACATCGCGGATAAAGAACCCAAGCGAATTCCTGACGCGCGTTCGCTACCTCTACGATCACCCGGAAATCCAAAGCCACGAAGAAATCGAAGCCGCCGATGGACGCATTGTCGAGCGGCACTCGGGATCGCTCTACGACACGCAAGACAAGTACCTGGGGCGAGTCTGGTTCTTCCGCGACATCACGCAGAATAAGCGCGCCGCGGATAAAATCGCCGCGCTGGCGCGCACCGACGCGCTCACCGGGCTGGCCAATCGGGCGGCCTTTCTCGACCGGCTCGGTCTGGAATTCGCGCGTGCCAAGCGTGGCGTGAACGAATTTGCCGTGCATTACCTCGATCTCGACCATTTCAAGGACGTCAACGACACGCTGGGACACCCCGCGGGCGACAAATTGCTGTGCGCGGTCGCCGATCGCATCAAAACCTGCGTCCGCGATACCGACATGGTCGCCCGCTTCGGCGGCGACGAATTCGCCGTGCTGCAGGACGACATCTCAGACACTGCCAGCGTCGAAACGCTGGCGGCCAAGATCGGCATAGTTCTTGCCGCGCCCTTTGAGATCGATGGCAATCAGGTGCAGAGCAGCGCCAGTATCGGCATCGTCCTCTACCGCGGCGACGTCGAGGGCATCGACGCCATGATGATGAAGGCCGATCTCGCGCTCTATCGGGCCAAGAATGAAGGGCGCAATCAGTTCCGGTTTCATGTCGCCGAACTGGACGAGCGCACACGCGAACGGATCAGTATCGGCGAGGAACTGCGGCACGCGGTCCAGCACGGCGAATTCGAATTGTACTATCAGCCGCAAGTGGAGCTTAAATCCGGGCGGATTGTCGGGATGGAAGCGCTGATACGCTGGAACCACCCTAAGCGCGGGCTGATGCTGCCGACCGCCTTCATCCCGATCGCCGAGAAGACCGGAAGCATCGTGGCGATCGGAGAATGGGTGATCGAGGACGCCTGCCGGCAGATCAAGGCCTGGAACGAACTCGGCATTGCGCCACCAACCGTCGCGGTCAATCTTTCCAGCGCGCAGTTCAAGCTGGCGTCGCATCTCGACAAGATCGTCATTGAAAATCTCGCCCGCCACAATATCCCGGCCAAGCAATTGGAGCTCGAACTCACCGAATCGGTCCTGCTAGAGACAACGCAACGCCACGCCGACGCATTNNATCCGGTCATTTCGCGTGTCGCGCCTCAAGATCGACCAGCGCTTCATAAAAGACGTAACAACGAGCGCGGATGGCGCTGCTATCGTGCGCGCTACCATCGGGCTCGCGCAAGAACTCGGCATCGAGGTGATTGCGGAAGGCGTGGAAACAGCCAGCCAGAGAANNTGCTGTATCAAAATCTGCAACGCGCCGCCGTTTAGGCCGGATAGCGCGCGCTCGCCGCGCCGCTAGATCTCGCCGAGCAGTTCGCGCCGCTGGCGCTCCGAAGCGTCGGAATAGCGCCGCAGCGCGTGCGCCTCGCTGAGCAGGCCAATCACCTGCCGGCGCTCGGCTGAGTCGACCACCACCAACGCTTCCGCCTCGAAGCGATCGAAGGCCGCGATCGCTTCCTGCGCCGTCAATTGCGGCAGCAGCATATGATCGGCGTGGTGCAGGATATCGCGCACCGAGGCGGTGGCGGGAAGATCCGATGCGTGCGCTTCCGCCACGATCATCATGCCGGCGTAACGGCCGTCCTCGTCCACCGCCACCACCTGGTTGGTCGATCCGAGCGGAAAGGCCTCGCGGAACGCCGAGATCGGCGTCTCGACCGGCGTGGTGCGCACGTCCGAACGCATCATCTGCCCGACCGTCAAATCCCGGATCCAGCCAACATCGGCCGCGCTGCGGATGGTCTCGCCGCGCAGATGGAATCGCCAGGTGGTGAAGGAGTAGCCGAAGAATTCGCGCGTCACCTGCATCGAGATGATCACCGCAATCAGCACCGCGGTGGTGAGCCAAAGATCGCCGGTGGTCTCCAGCGCAATGAAGGTCATCGTCAGCGGGCCGCCGATCACCGAGACCGACAGCGCGCCCATGCCGATGATGGCATAGGCGTCGGCGTTGGCGTTCAAGCCCGGCCACACCGCGTTGAGCCCGACCGCGAACAATTGGCCGCCGAGCGCGCCGAGCAACAGCGAGGCAAAGAACAAGCCGCCGCGGAAACCGGTGCCGAGCGAAATGATCGAGGCCAGCGCCTTGAGCATGAAGATCAACGCGATCGTCTCCAGCGGCAATTTAAAAATGCCGGTCAGGTGCAACGCGCCATGACCGGACGACATAACCTGCGGCGACACCATCGCCAGCAGACCCACCACCGCCCCGCCGACCATCGGCCGCAAGCCCGGCTTGACCTGCAGCCGTGAGAACAGCACCTCGCAGGCGGCAACGCCGCGCATCAACGCGATCCCGAATATGGCCGCCAGCAAGCCGACGCCGCCGGCGATCACCACGTCATGCACCGCCAGGCTGGAAAACGCGCCGCTTTCGATGCCGAGCCGGTCGGGCGTGAAGACCTGCGCGGTCACGTAGCCGACCAGGGCCGCCATGCCGACCGGAGCCAGCGAGGCGATCGAATAGCTGCCGATGATCAGCTCGAAACCGTAGAAGGCGCCACCCAGCGGCGCACCGAAGGCGCCGGCAATGGCCGCGGCGGCGCCGCAGCCGACCAGGATGCGCATGTCGCTGCGGCGCAGGCGAAACGCCCGGCCAATGGCGGAGGCGATGCCGCTGGCGAGTTGGGTATAGCCGGCTTCCAGGCCGACCGAGGCGCCGACGCCGCTCGACCACACAGTCTGCGCCGCCACGATCAGGCTGCCGCGGAGCGACATGCGGCCGCCGTGCAGCGCATTGGCTTCGATCGGGTCGACCTCGGTGCCGCGCCGGCGGGTGATGTAGGCGGTGGCCAGACCGAACAGCAGGCCGCCGAGGCAGGGGGTGAGAAAAGCATAATATGGATTGAGCGAGACCCGGCCCGACAGCCGCTCGCCGGGATCGAGCCCGAAAAACGTCAAATGCATGAGCGCGACCGCTTCGCCCATGGCGGAGACCACCAGGCCGGCAAGGGCGCCGACGATGAGCGCCAGCACAATCACGCTTGATTCACGAGCCCGCACAATGGCGCGCAGGCGATGTGGAACTTCGAGCGGCATGCTGGACCAGCGCATGGGAAACGGAATCAGGCCGGGAGGACGCGTCAATCTTTAGAGACCAAGTGTATAGAGGCCAAGCCGCGCCGGTGCGCAAGAGTGGCGGATTTGGACGCAAGTCATGGCCGTTCGGCGGCTAGCAAAAATGCCGGTTTGCGAATCGCCTGCGGTGGTGTCGAATCGGCTCATGAGGGGGCTCAAAAATCTGTGGTTTTTTGAGTCGCCAGCTCTTAAAAAACGTATTGTGAATCAATATATTAGCTACTGTTACTTTGCCCTGTACGAGGCCCATAATTCGTGTCACACCGAACGATAAATTCGACTCATTTTTCCGCCCGTTTTGAGGTTCCCGCCGATGGCTGAACCGGCCCTAAATATCCCGTCCGAATACGGCGACTACGACGCTGAATCGATCAAGGTCCTCAAGGGCCTCGACGCCGTGCGCAAACGGCCGGGCATGTATATCGGCGACACCGACGACGGCTCCGGCCTGCATCACATGGTCTACGAGGTGGTCGACAACGCCATCGACGAGGCGCTCGCCGGCTTCGCCGACCAGGTCCTGGTGACGCTCAACGCCGACGGCTCGGTGACCGTGATCGACAACGGCCGCGGCATCCCGACCGGCATGCACAGCGAAGGCGTGTCGACTCCCGAAGTGGTGATGACCCAGCTGCACGCCGGCGGAAAATTCGACCAGAACTCCTATAAGGTGTCCGGCGGCTTGCACGGCGTCGGCGTCTCGGTGGTCAACGCGTTGTCGCGCTGGCTCAAGCTCACCATCTGGCGCGACGGCAAAGAGCATTTCATCGAGTTCGCCGACGGCGTCGCGGTGGCGCCGCTGAAAGAAGTTGGCGACTCAGGCGGCAAGCGCGGCACGCAAGTGACGTTCTTTCCTTCGCCCGCGACATTCACCATGGTGGAGTTCGACTTCGCCACGCTGGAACACCGCCTGCGCGAACTCGCCTTCCTCAATTCCGGCGTCAATATCGTGCTGTCCGACATGCGCCACGCGGTCGAAAAGCGCGAGGAGATGAAATACGACGGCGGCGTCGAAGCCTTCGTGAGATTTCTCGACCGCAACAAGACGCCGCTGATCCCAAGCCCGATCATGATCAAGGCCGAGCGCGAAGGCATCACGGTGGAAGCCGCCTTGTGGTGGAACGACGGCTATCACGAGAGCGTGCTGTGCTTCACCAACAATATCCCGCAGCGCGACGGCGGCACGCATCTCGCCGGCTTCCGCGGCGCGCTCACCCGCCAGGTCACGCAATATGCCGATACCCTCGGCACCACGCGCAAGGAAAAGGTGGCGCTCACCGGCGACGACTGCCGCGAGGGCTTGACCTCGGTGTTGTCGGTGAAGGTGCCGGACCCGAAGTTCTCCTCGCAGACCAAGGACAAGCTGGTGTCCTCGGAAGTCCGCCCGGTGGTCGAGAACGTCATCAACCAGGCACTGCAGGACTGGTTCGAGATTCACCCCGCGGAAGCCCGCGTCATCGTCGGCAAGGTGGTGGAAGCCGCCGCCGCGCGCGAGGCCGCGCGCAAGGCGCGTGACCTCACCCGCCGCAAGGGCGCGCTCGACATCTCGTCATTGCCCGGCAAGCTAGCCGACTGCCAGGAGCGCGATCCGGCCAAGTCCGAACTGTTCATCGTCGAGGGCGACTCGGCCGGCGGCTCCGCCAAGCAGGGCCGCAACCGCGAATTCCAGGCCGTGCTGCCGCTGCGCGGCAAGATCTTGAACGTGGAACGCGCCCGCTTCGACAAGATGCTGGGCAGCCAGGAGATCGGCACGCTGATCACCGCGCTCGGCACCGGCATCGGGCGCGACGAGTTCAATCCCGACAAGCTGCGCTACCACAAGATCATCATCATGACCGACGCCGATGTCGACGGCAGTCATATTCGCACGCTGCTGCTGACGTTCTTTTTCCGGCAGATGGAAGAGCTGATCAAGCGCGGCTACATCTACATCGCGCAGCCGCCGCTTTATAAGGTCAACCGCGGCAAGTCCGAGCAATATCTCAAGGATGAGCGCGCGCTCGAGGATTACCTGATCGCGACCGGCATCGAGGATTCGGTGCTGCGGCTGGCATCCGGTGAGGAGCGTGCCGGCGAGGACCTGCTCAAGCTGGTCGAGGAAGCGCGCCAGATCCGTAACATCCTCACCGGGCTGCACAGCCGCTATAACCGCAAGGTGATCGAACAGGCAGCAATCGCCGGCGTGCTCACGCCCAAAGTCACCGACGATCTCAAAACCGGGGCCGCCGCGGCCGACTACATCGCCAAGCGGCTCGACGCGCTCGAGGACGAGACCGAGCGCGGCTGGCAGGGCACGTTCGACGAGAACGGCTTTCATTTCGAGCGCACCGTGCGCGGCGTCAAGGAAGTCGCGATCATCGACCAGGCGCTGCTCGGCTCCGCCGACGCGCGCAAGCTCGACGAATTCGCCGCCAGCCTGCAACTGGTCTATCCGCGGCCGACCCCGCCGGCCATGCTGCGCCGCAAGGACGAGACCACGGCGATCTACGGCCCGGTCGGCCTGTTCGAGTCGCTCACCGCGGCCGGCCGCAAAGGCATCTCGATGCAGCGCTACAAAGGGCTGGGCGAGATGAATCCCGAGCAATTGTGGGAGACCACGCTCGACGTCAACGCGCGCTCGCTGCTGCAGGTCCGCATCAAGGAAGTCGACGAGGCCAACGTGCTGTTCGACCAGCTGATGGGCGACCTGGTCGAGCCGCGCCGGCAGTTCATCCAGGACAATGCGCTGTCAGCGAGCGTGGACGTCTAGTTTTTCGTGCCCTGGCCGCAGCGCATCACGAAAACAGCTTGGCGCCGATGGTGAGGCCGATCGCCAGCGCCGCGATAAACAGCACCAGGAAAATGCCGAACAGCCATTTCGCGATGGTTGCCGCGGTCGCCTCCACGCCGGTGAAGCCGAAAATACCGGAGACGATGGCGATCAGCAGAAAGACAAAGGCCCATTTCAGCATCGGCGGCTCCCGCACTTGGTTTCGCCTGGCTTAAATAGCTTTGCCGGCGTCCCGGTTCCATGGCAGCGGCGCCGATTTGTCGGGCAACGAGCGCGGATCGCGCGGCGGCCAGCGGCCGGCATCAACCCTGCCGAGGAAATCGCCGACCACCCGGTTGAACAAGTCGGGCTCCTCCAGGTTCACCACATGGCCGGTCTTCGGAAACATGACCAGCCCGGAGGCGGCGACCGCCGATTTCAGGAACAGGCTCGGCTCGATGCAGCGCTCGTCCTCGTCGCCGACCACGATCAGCGCCGGCACCGTTAGTTTCCGAATCTCATTCTCGAAATCGTACAGTGAGGGCCGCGCGCCCTGGAACCCGCGCGAGGTATGAGCCGAGCCTTGCGCATCGTGCTCGGCCAAGTGCTTTTGAAATTCCGCGAAGCCGCGCGCATCCTTGATCGCGAACGGCACGCGGCTTGGGCCGTTGCCGTAAGTCTCGGCCACCGCGGCCGAGCCATCGCGCTCGAACACATGCGCCAGTTCGCGCGAGCTCTTGTGAAACGCGGCCGTCTGCCAGCGCTCGCTGCCCGAGCCGGTGCCGGCCAGCGTCATCGAGCGCACGCGCGAGGGATGATTGAGCGCGACCTGCGGCGTGGTGTAGCCGCCCATCGACAGACCGACGATATGCGCACTTTCTATTTTGAGATGATCGAGCACGGTGACGGCGTCGCGCATCACGTGCTGGTAGCTGTAGGCGTCGCCCGACGGCGGCACGTCGGACGGCGTATAGCCGCGCGCGGCATAGGCGATGCAGCGGTAGCGCTTGCCGAATTCGCGCAGCTGCGGCTCCCAGCTGCGATGGTTGCCGGCGAATTCGTGCACGAACAGGATCGGCGTGCCCTGCCCCCGCTTCTTCGTAATGGAGCCGCACATTGTCGGTTGCGAGCGCATAAGGCATAGCTGGCCGGTCCCCGTTCAAGCGGCGGCACTCTATACGGATATTACGCTTGCCTGGAAGCCGCCGCCGTCAACCGAGGTGGCGAAGCGCCCAGCGATGACTGACGCGCCGGCGCCAGACGTTCTGCCGCAAACCCAACAGCCTCTGCGCGGCGCTCTTGGCGTCAGCGCGGCTTACCGCCGCACAAGTGCGATATTCGAGGTCGGCGAGACGCGCTGCCAAGGGCGCGCGGCGGAAGAGCTTGGCGAACAGACCAGCGTCGCCATCGGCCTTGAGCTCGGCGATCGTCTTGGCCACACCGCGGGTATGCCCGAACGCCATCACCCGGCCGGTCAGCGTATGACGGACCTCGTAGACCCCCGGGCCGGCGGGCGCTTCGATGGCCTCGCCGCTTTTTATATCGGGAAAACGCTTCCAGCCGCCCCAGCTCTGCATCATGCGGAAAAGCCTCGATTTGTTTCTCAGGATCGCGCTGTCGTGAACGCGGCATCGCCGCTTTGGTTCCACGCGGATTTCCGGCGCGCTTCAATGGCCGGGCAGAACCAGAACTTTCGGCTTGGCCGGCAGGCTGGTCTTGGACACCAGCGTCGACGGGACTGGGGCGATCTCCACGTCCCACTCCTGCCGCACGCGCGCCAGGAAGCGATCGAGCGTATAGGCGCTGAAATAGTGCATGGGGATCATCAGCGGCGCCTTCAGCGCGTGCAGCACCTCGATCATGCCCTCGAGATCGAGCGTCAAGTTGCCGTCGACCAGCACCAGCACCACGTCGACGCGGCCGATCTCGTTCGATTGCTGCTGCGTCAGCGTATGGTGCAGATGGCCGAGATGGGCGATGCACAGGTTGGCGATCTCGAAGATGAAAATCGAATTGCCGTGCCGCTCGGTGCCTCCGTCGAAGGTGCGGATATTGGTCGGCACGTTGCGCATGCGCACGTACTTGTATTGCAGGTCGATGCGTGCCGGCTTTTCATCCTCGGCCCAGCCACGCAGCACGTGCTTGATGGCTGGATCGCGTTGATCGCTGTAGTGGCCGGTGTGCGCGTGGTTCATGGTGACGATGTCGGGCGTGACCGGTGGCCTGACGTAATCGTTGTAGTCGGTGGCGATGCGCACCAACTGCGGGCTTTCGATCAGGAAAGTCGCATGGCCGATATAGCTGATACGCACCTGGTCGGGCGCGAGCGCGGCGAGTTGAAACGCGGCCGGCGCTGCGAACGGCGCCCGCGTCGCCACCAGGCCCGGGCAGCTTTCGGTCATTTCCAGCTTTGGCACGGGCGGCGCCGCGCCTTGCGCGAACGCCGGAGTAGCCGCGGCCAGTACGGCCGCCGCGATTGCCGCCAGCAATTTCAGAGCTGTGCCGCCCATGACTGCTCGCTCGCCACTCATCCGGCGGCGCCGAGTCTGGCACGGTTTTGGCCGGCTCGCCACACCGCCCGCGCGCAAATGAAAAGCGGCGCCTTGCGGGCGCCGCTACATCACATTCGGCAGAGAACTTGCGCTCAGAATTGCTTGAAATAGCGCCGGTCGCGCAGGGACACGATGATGCCCTTCGGCGTGAGCACCGTCCAGCGGCCGTCCTGCCGCTTGACCGATTGCACCGGGCCGAGGCCGGGCAACGGCGCGCCGAGCTGGACCTGATAGACCGCGCCGTGATTTTCCACGTAGACGTAGCCATTGCGGGTGTCGCGGATGGTCCAGCTTGTCACCACCGGCACACGCGCCGGCAGCGGTGCTGTGGCCGGCGCGGTCGTCTGCGGCGCGGCAATCGAGCCGGTGATCTCTGCGGTTGCATGTTCGAGGCGTTCGGAAATCTTGACGATCTGCGTGTGCGCCGCCTTGTTGGCCTGATCGAGGCTCGCCCTCAACGTGGTGACCTCGCGGCCGAGCCGGGCGATCGATTGCTGCATCGCCTTGTTCTGTTCGATCGCGGCGACGTCCGGAGCTGCGGGCGTGGAATGTCCGCCGGTCGCGAGCGCACCGACCACGGCGCCGAGCGCGGCCGCCAACGTCACCGAGGCGGCGAGCAAGGCATAGCGTTTGTGGCGCGGCCTCAGGACAAATCGGGGCGGAGTTGCGGGCGCCGCCTCAACAATGACGGGCTCGACAGCGGGCGCCGCCACGGCCGGCTCGCTTACCGGCTCGAATTCGAATACCGCTTGCACTTTAGTGGCCGGCGATATCGAAGGCGATTCGACAGTGGGCAACTCGGTCTTGGCCGATATTACCGCGCCCGCGCCGTCTGGTTTTGGTGCCGCTTCCATGACAGGTCCTCGCAATTGGCCGTTCACCAATCGCTAACCATGTTCGGTTACCAATTGGTTACCAATGGCGCGCGCCGGCGGTTCCCGCCCGGCGTTTCGCGCCGGGACTCTCCCATCACCGGATTGTCGGAAAGGCTAGACCGGCAGGCCGTTCTCGGCAGCCAGCGCTTTGAGCGAGACCGCCGGGCGTGCGCCGATATGCTGGATCACTTCGGCAGCAGCCAAAGCGCCAAGACGGGCGGCGGTGCGGTGGTCCTTGCCGCGTGCCAGCCCGATCAGGAACCCGGCGGCGAACAGATCGCCGGCGCCGGTAACGTCGACCACGCGATCGATCGGCATCGCCTGCACCGCCTCGACCGTCTTGCGGGTGACCACCACGCAGCCTTTCTCGCTGCGCGTGATCACCGCGAGCTTGGCGTCGTGACGCAAGGCTTTGACCGCGGTATCGAAGTCGGCGGTTTCATAAAGGCTGTGCAGCTCGTGCTCGTTGGCAAAAACAATGTCGACGGTGCCCTTGCGGATCAGGTCGAGGAATTCGGCGCGGTAGCGATCGACGCAGAAGGCATCCGAGAGGGTGAGCGCGACGCGCCGCCCGGCCTTGTGGGCGACCGCCGCCGCCTTGACGAAGGCTTCCTTGGCCTGCGGGGGGTCCCACAGATAGCCTTCGAGATAGATCAGCGCGGCGCTGGCGACCTTGGCTTCGTCGATGTCGGCGGGCTTGAGATCCTGCGCCGCGCCAAGAAACGTGTTCATGGTGCGCTCGCCGTCCGGCGTCACCATGATGTAGCAGCGCGCGGTCGAAGGTCCGTCGCCGGCCGGCTTGGTTTCGAAGGCGACGCGGGCGGCGCGGATGTCGTGCGCGAAGGCGCGGCCGAGTTCGTCGTCCTTGACCTTACCAATGAAGGCGGCGTGGCCGCCGAAGCTCGCCACGCCGACGATGGTATTGGCGGCCGAGCCGCCCGAGCTTTCCACCGCCGGCCCCATCGCCTGATAAATCTTCTCGGCGCGCACCTGATCGATCAGCGCCATGGCGCCCTTGTGCATGCCGTGCTCGACCAGGAAATCGTCCTCGGCGCGGGCGATCACGTCGACGACGGCATTGCCGATGCCGATGACGTCGTAGCGGGGGGCGGTCATGCATTACCTCGTGAATACGCGGCGCACTATAGCCAGCAAGGTTGCCAAGGCAATGCGCGGCGACTTGCGTGAAAGCCGTGGATGCCTGGAACGGCGGCGGGCATGACAAGAAATATACCGTACAATGCGGGCGGAGGCCCAAGGCATGTCGCTGGCACGCGATATCACAACCGTCGGCAGCGGCACGTTGATATCGCGGCTGGTCGCGTTCGCGCGCGACGCGGTGATCGCGGCGTGGCTCGGTGCCGAGCCGTTTTCAGAAGCATTTTTCGCGATGCTGCAGGTGATCAATTTCTTCCGGCGCCTGCTGGCGGAAGGCGCGCTCAATGGCGCCTTCGTGCCGATTTGGCTCACGCTGCGCTCGGCCGAGGATGGCGAGGCCAACGCCAACCGGTTCACCTGGCGCAGCCTGTTGGCGATGCTGTGCGTGACCGGCGTCATCGCGCTGGCGGTCATCGTTCTCGCGCCGCTCGTCGTGCGCGTCATCGCGCCCGGATTCGATGCGGACCGCCGGGCCATAACGGCCTTTCTGCTGCTCATTGCCGCGCCCTATATTCTGCTGGCGGGGCTGGTGGCCGTTTTGGCCGCGGCTCTCAATGCCGAAGGACGCGTCGGCGCCGTCACGGTCAGCACGGTGATATTCAATGTCGTCATGGTGGCGGCGGCCGATTGGCGGCCGGCATGGGCATTCTTCAATTTGAATTCACGCTGGTCATCACCAGGGCCATCGTCTTGGCCGGGCTGGTGCAGCTTCTGATCGCCGGCGCGACTTGGCTGATGACCGGCGAACGCCGGCCCCGCGCGCGCATTCGCGCGCCGAATCAAACACGAACTCTGTTCGTCCGCGCGGGGCCCGGTCTGATCGCCGCCGGCATCCCGCAACTGAAATTGATCGCGGCGGCGGCCATCGTCTCGGCGTCGCCGGCCGCGCTGTCGTGGCTCTATTACGCCAACCGGCTCTACGAACTGCCGCTCGGCGTCGCTTCCATTGCCATCGCCGCGGTGATCGTGCCGCGCATCGCCGCGAGCCTCCGAAACAGCGAAGCCGATGCTTTTGCGGCCACGCAATCGCGCGCCTACGAAATCGCGCTCGGTCTGGCCTTGCCGGCGGCCACCGGCTTCGCCGTTCTGGCGCAGTCGATCGCGGGCGGCTTGTTTCAGCGCGGCGCGTTCGGCGCCCAAGACACGGCGGCGGTCGCAGCCGCGCTGGCGGCGATTTGCGCGGGGCTTCCGTGCCACGTGCTGGAAAAAGTGTTTGGCGCGGTGTCGTTCGCCCACGACGACACCCATACGCCGATGATTGCCGCCTGCTGCGGGCTGGCGGCGGCCGTCGCCGGCGGCCTCCTGCTGTTGCCGCATTACGGCTATGTCGGCGTCGCGGCGGCGATCGCGATTTCCGGCTGGGTCGGCGCCGGCGTGCTGGGCCTTATTCTCTATCGCCGGCGCTGGTTGCGGCTCGACCGCGATGCGCGGCGCCGGCTGCCGCGCATCGTACTGGCGACGGCCGTGATGGGCGCGGTCGTGGTCTACGGATCGGCCGCCGGCCATCGGCTGTTCCCCGCCGCGGCGGTCTCGTCGCCGGGCCGGATTGCCGTTCTGCTGATCCTGGTAGCGTTCGGACTAGCCATCTATGCCGGCGCGCTGCATCTACTCGGCGTGGCCAGGCTCAAGGACCTGATGGCGGGGCTCAAGGCGCGCGCCTAGCCGCTTTTAGGCCTCTTGCGCCGCGCGCCTCCGGCGTGGCATGGGTCGCCCCGCAAGAAAAGGTAACTGCTATGGCGTTCAAGGAACGGGTTTTTTCCGGCGTGCAGCCGACCGGAAACCTGCATCTCGGCAATTATCTCGGCGCGATCACCAAATTCGTCGCGCTGCAGGAGCGCTACGACTGCCTTTATTGCGTGGTCGACCTGCACGCCATCACGGTGTGGCAGGACCCGGCCGAATTGCCGCGCGCCACGCGCGAAGTGACCGCGGCGTTTCTGGCCAGCGGCATCGACGCCAAGAAGCAGATCATCTTCAACCAGAGCCAGGTCGCCGAGCACGCCGAGCTCGCCTGGGTGTTCAATTGCGTCGCCCGCCTCGGCTGGCTCAACCGCATGACCCAGTTCAAGGAGAAGGCCGGCAAGGACCGCGAGAACGTCTCGGTCGGCCTGTACGCCTATCCGAACCTGATGGCGGCCGACATTCTGGTCTACCGCGCCACCCATGTGCCGGTCGGCGAGGATCAGAAGCAGCATCTGGAACTGACGCGCGACATCGCGCAGAAGTTCAACACCGACTTCGCGCAATCGATTCACGCGCACGGCTATGGCGAGGCCTTCTTCCCGCTGCCGGAGCCGATCATTCAGGGACCGGCGACGCGGGTAATGTCGCTGCGCGACGGCTCGAAGAAAATGTCGAAATCCGAGCCGTCGGATTATTCGCGCATCAACCTGACCGACGATGCCGACGCCATCGCGCAGAAAATCCGCAAGGCGAAAACCGATCCCGAGCCGCTGCCGAGCGAGGAGAAGGGGCTCGAGCCGCGGCCCGAAGCCGACAACCTGGTCGGCATCTATGCCGCGCTCAAAGGCGTGAGCAAACTCGGCGTCTTGAAAGAATTCGGCGGCGGACAATTTTCCACCTTCAAGACCGCGCTGGCCGATCTCTCGGTCGCCAAGCTCGGCCCGATCGGCGCCGAAATGAAAAAGCTGATGCAGGACCCGGTCTATATCGATTCGGTGCTGGCCGACGGCGCCGCGCGCGCGCAGGTCATCGCCGCCGAAACCATGAAGGCGGTCAAGGACATCGTCGGCTTCGTGCGCCGCTAGAATCCAGGCCGCAATATCCGCCCCGCAGGCCGCTTGTCGGCGCGAAGGCCGCCATGCCACCATTCCCGGATGAGCACCAAGCGGCGCAGCTTCGAGTCAGGCCACAAACGCAAATATCTGGTCGTCATCGACGACACCGAGGAGTGCGACCGCGCGGTCTATTGGGCCGCCAAGCGCGCCGGCCGCACCAAGTCGCAATTGGTCATGCTGCGCGTGATCGACACCGGCGAGCATAACCAGCAATGGCTGGGCGTCGCCGACATCATGAAGGCCGAGGCGACCGAGGCGGCCAATGCGGCGTTCGACAAGTTCGCGGCGCGCGCCAAGGACATTGCCAGCATCACGCCCGACCGCGTGATCCGCGAAGGCGACCCGGCCCAGGAGATCGTCAAGCTGATCGATGAGGATACCGACATCGGCATTCTGGTGCTGGCTGCCGGCACCGCAAACGAAGGCCCCGGCCCGCTGGTATCCAGCCTCACCAAGACCGCCGGAACCTTTCCAATCCCGATCGCGCTTGTGCCCGGCCACCTGAGCGACGAAGACATCGACGCCAGTTCGTAACGACGCGCTTTTTCGCCGGTTGACGTTACCCCGCGCAGGGGCCATTTATCCGCTATAGTTGCCTTCAGACCACGGGCCTTGAACCCGGAAGGAGCTGATAATGTTCATTCAAACCGAAGCCACGCCCAATCCGGCAACGCTGAAATTCCTGCCCGGGCGGCCGGTGCTCGAATCCGGCACCCTCGACATGCCCGACAAGACCGCCGGCGCGCAGTCGCCTCTGGCCGCGGCATTGTTCGAAATTCCGAATGTCGGAGGCGTTTTCTTCGGCTCCGACTTCATCTCCATCACCAAGCGCGACGGCGACTGGCAGCAGATCAAGCCGGCGATCCTCGGCGCTATCATGGAGCACTTCGTCAGCGGCGCGCCGCTGTTGGCAAACGGGGGCGCGGCGGAGACGTCCGATGCGGATGAATTCTACGACGCCAAGGACGCCGATACGGTCGCCACCATCAAGGATCTGATCGAGACTCGCGTGCGCCCGGCGGTCGCCGGCGACGGCGGCGACATCACCTTCAAGGGCTACAAGGAAGGCGTCGTGTTCCTGACCATGAAGGGCGCTTGCTCGGGCTGCCCGTCCTCGACCGCCACGCTGCAGCACGGCATCCAGAACCTGCTCAAGCATTTCGTGCCCGACGTCACCGAAGTGCGGCCGGTGTGATTGCCTGCATGCTCGCGTTCTTCCCTCTCCCACAAGGGGAGNNCCGACGTCACCGAAGTGCGGCCAGTCTAATCATTTTGTCATTCCGGGACGGCCCGCAGGGCCGGACCCGGAATCCAGAGCAAACGGCACGGCGCGCGTCCCTGGATTCCGGGCTCGCTCGCTGCGCTCACGCCCCGGAATGACGACGTTGTTTTTGCCGGGGCGGTGCTAAACTCAAGCCATGCGCGTCCTTGCCATCGATACCGCGCTCGAGGCCTGTTCGGCCGCCGTGCTTGACACCGAGCAGGGCGGGATTTNNTTCGCCGCGCTCGACCGCATCGCCGTCACCACCGGACCCGGCAGCTTTACCGGGCTGCGCGTCGGTATCGCCGCCGCGCGCGGCATCGCGCTCGCGGCCGGCAAGCAGGCGGTCGGCTTGTCGACGCTCGCCGCCTATGCCGCGCCCTTGATCGCGGCCGAC
>PMAF01000206.1:13247-13414 GCA_003152455.1 Hyphomicrobiales bacterium | reverse complement strand
CGAAGGCAAAGTGGTGTTCTCCTATTACGAAGATCGCGCATCTTGGCTCAAGGACACGAATGGTACCGCGCGCATCCTCGGCCCATCGGACGGCGTGACGGTGGAGAAGGTCGACCCGCTGGCCTACCGGGTGAGTTACCGCAAAAAGAGCGTGGTCTTTGCGCTCA
>PMAF01000206.1:0-13205 GCA_003152455.1 Hyphomicrobiales bacterium | reverse complement strand
CCCGCCGACGAGTTTGTGCCGGCTCCGGTCGGCGACGGACGCATCCTCATCGGCAAGCGCACGGGCTTCGCGTTCTATCGCGACCAGCGCCGCGATCGAAAGATTCTGATCGGCGTCTTCCATGACAATGTCGTGGCGAACAATTANNTTGAGCCGGATCTCAAAGGCCAGATCAATCGATACGGCAGTTTTGCCGACGGCGAGCGCGTTGCCGAGGCGCCCTACATGGAATACCGCAGCCCCAAGGACCTCGCGATCTTCGACCGCTGCGCGACCAGCCGGAGCATTCCGGCGGCGTGGTACGAGGCCTGCTTCGCGCTTCCGCAGGAAGGCAGCCATGACACGCAGGCGCGCCCACTCGCCATGCAGCATCGCATCCGATGACGTGCGTCCGGCTGCAAGCTGCGTGACGACACGCCTGAAGTCTGGAAGGGGCTTGGCGGCTTCTAAACAAACAAGCCGGCGGGGTTTCCCCCGCCGGCCCATCTAATCCGAATGCTGATGACGCAGTTCGCACTACCAGCACACTCTCCGTGACCGCCACCGATGGCCACAGCGACGACGACGCCATTGAGCTTTTTCAACCGACGCAGTTGCGTTGGCTGCAGAGCCGAGCGCCACGCCATTTGCTGGAGCAGCGCGCAGAGCCGGCATGCTGAAGAGGCCAAAGATCAAGGCCATCAGCGTTGCTACCATTACCCTTTGCATCAGGTCGCCTCCCATTCCTGCTGAGTTCAAGTCGGGATCGATTTGACCAGAATACTCAGCCAATTAGACGGTCGCGTGACCGATCCAACGACTATTCAATACTACGGCGGCCTTGCCAAGGCTCCATGTGACACTTTCACCCGGAGTTTTGCGTACCCTAATACTGTCAATCCCCTTGACATCAATTTCACTGGCCGGACGGGGCGGCCCCGTTCAGTCGGTTTCCTTGGCCGAAGTACCCATTGATTCATAATAGACTTTTATGAATGGCGCCAAAACCTTGTAGAGCGCGTTCTTTGCAACCAAGGTGTCGTGCAAGACCAAATAATCGATGCCGGTGTAGATGAAGCAATTCATCGCGTCCTGCGGCGTTTCGACGATCGGCTCGCCTTTGATATTGAACGACGTATTGACCAGCACCGGCACGCCGGTCAGTTTTTCGAATTCCATCAGCAGGTCGTAAATCCGTTCATTGTCCTCCCGCCGGACCGTTTGCACGCGAGCGGTGCCATCGACATGGACGATCGCCGGAATGCGGTCCTTCCATTCCGGGCGAACTTGTTTGGCGCGCAGCATGAACGGCGATTCGTCCTCGCCGACGAAAATGTCCTTGGCCCTTTCATAGGGCACGATCGGCGCAAACGGNNCCCTGAAACCAGCCGAACACCTTGCCATCCGCCAACAATTTCGCGGCTTCCCGGCAAATGCTTTGGCCGGGGCCGTTGAACGTCGTGCGCGTCACCAGCAACGGATTACCGGTGTGCTGCGTGACCTCATCCGGATACTCGACGCCGAGCGTCGCCTGCTTCATCACGAAGGTGCGCGGCTTCTTCTGGACGGCCAGACGGCCGTAATAGGCGCAGCCGATCGCGATGCCATTGTCGCCGGCGGCCGGTTGAATCCAGACATTGTCGAAGCCCGCCTCGCGCACGATACGTCCGTTGGCGACGCAATTGAGCGCCACACCGCCGGCGAGGCACAGGTTCCTGGCGCCGGTGGTTTCGCGCAGCCAGCGCGCACGCGCGAGCAACACTTCCTCGGCGTCGTGCTGGACGCGCCAGGCCATGTCTTCCCAATGCGGCATGGCCGGGCTCGCTTCCCACTTATTTTTATCGTTCGGCATCCAGGGCTGATTGAACTCCGCGTCCCACTCCGGAACGTGCAGCTCGCCGTCCTTGAACTCGAGCAGCCGCTTGAAACTATCGGGACGGCCGTACGGCGCCAGCCCCATCACTTCGCCGCACTTGTTCCAGTCGGCGAAAATGTAGCTCGACACGCGGCTGTAAAGCGCGCCGAGGCCGTCCATGTTGAAGAACTCGTCGCTCAGCAGTCCGCGGCACGGCTGCAGCCATACCTTTTTCAGCGTTTCGAGTTCGCTGCCTTTGAACTTGTAGTAGCTCTCGGATTCACGGGCGAGCGGATTGACGCCTACCGTGAGTTGACCCGCCTCCTTGATGTCCGATGAATAGCTGCCGACGCCGTCCACGACCATGACCACGCCCTCGTCGAACGGGCAGACGGCGAATGCGCTGTAGGCATGGCCGAGATGATGCGAGACCGTCATCACCTTGTTCGATTTCGGCAGATAGAGCGGACTCTTGGACGCTTGGGCGCGTTCGCGGTCGACGATGTCGCCCTGATAGATCATGCGAACTTCCAGGTCCTCGGCCGGCAGGACGTAGCAATTGCGCACCACCAGATCGAGATCGTCGATGGTGATGCCCTCGGCATTGAGGCAATAGTCGACCACTTCCTGAAAAAATCCGCCGGCGTGCTTTTGACGCGTTATCCGCTCCTTCTCGATCGCGTAGGCGATTTCGCCGTCGCGCAGCAGGCACGCGCTGACGTCGTGGTCGTAGGCGTTTATTCCAAGGACATAAGTGTGATTTTTCGGCATCGGGCGGGTCCTGGCAGGCGCGACGCCAATTCATCGTCAGACGCGTCGGAAGTTTTGCTTCAACCAATGTGCATCATGTCGCGCGATATTTGCAACTATGCTACGGGTGCGCACGGCTCGCGCCTATGGCGCTATTGCGGTGACGGATTTGGGATGGCTACCACCATGAGACCAGGCGGCACGGCATGCCAGCGGTGAAACGCATTGCACCTGATCGCTGCTGCGGTGTGATCATCGACCTCCAGGGTTTTTTCCTGTCCCAGGTCGACAAGCGCCTCGGTTCCAGGATCAAGACCAACACCGGAAACCTTGTCCGCCTGCTTAACTATTTCCAGATTCCGATCGTCGTAACACTCGAGCGGCCCCTCGATTTCAAGGGGCTTTTGCCGAAGGAGATCGGCAAGCATCTTGGCGAACGCGCCCAGACTTTCGAAAAAAACTTCTTCGATTTGTGCAAAGACACGAAGATAAAGGCCCACCTTGCACGTTTGAAACGGCGCCAGGTGATCGTGGCCGGCTGCGAGACCGACGTCTGCGTGCTGCAATCGTGCCTCGGCCTTCTCAGCCTCGGCTACGAGGTCTACGTGATAGAGGAACTGATATTTTCCTCGTCGCCCAATGCCGACGCGGCGATCGCGCGTATGAAAGCCGAAGGCGTCGTTTTCTCGACCTACAAGACCCTCTACTACGAGTTGATCGAGGCGGTCGAGGGCGGCCGCCACACCGAGAAACTGCTCGAGGATTACGGCCCCTTCCCCGACGATCTTTCCGATTCGTCGTTGCAATAAGCCTGCGAACCGCCGTCAGACCGCCAACGCGCTGCGCGGGCCGCGCAGAATCGCCGCGATGAAATGCGCGCGCTCGTCGGAAAGCGTGAGCCCGCGCGGCTCCAGCACGTGGCGCGCCAAAAAAAAGCCGGTGAGCGCAAAGCCGTCGTCGAGATCGCGGCCGGCCGGCTTCGCATCGCGCTCGCGCAGGAAGGCCGGCAGCCGCAGCATCTTGTCGGCCCATGGTTCGCCGGCTTCGCGCGACACCGCCCTGCCCGATTTCGGCGAGACATAGATCAGGTCGGCCCGCGACCCGGTCGAGGCACATTGTTCGAGATCGAGACCGAAGCCAAGTTCCGACAAAAGCTGCAATTCAAACCGCACCACCATCGGCGCGGCAACAACCGCATCGTCGAGGTGGTTGAGGACATCCTCAAATTCCGCATAAAGGTCCGCGTGCGGATCGCGCTCGGGCAATAGCCGCATCAGCGCGGCGAGATGGCTGACGCCATAGATCGCGTGCGACGCCGCGAAGAAACTTGACGCCCGCAGGTTCACGGGCTCGATCGTGTAGTTGCCGAGATGCTCGTCGAGCCGCGCCCGCCAGCTCGCGCTCACGCCGTTGCCGACCTGCAGCACCGGCTTCATGCGCGAGCCGAAGCCGCCGCGTACCAGGCCGAGATGGCGGCCATGCTCGCGCGTCATCAATTCGAGGATGGCGCTCGCCTCCCCGTGCCGCTTGACGCCGATCACGATGCCTTCATCGGTCCATTGCATGCAGACTGCATACGCCCAGAATCGGGGAAAATCACGGCGGCCGACGGCTTATTCCTTCGGAAACTCCAGCCCCATGGCCCGATAGCGCTCCGGGTCGTCGCCCCAGCCCTCGCGCACCTTGACGAACAGGAACAGGTGCACCTTGTGCTCGACGATCTCGGCGATTTCGCGCCGCGACGATTCGCCGATCACCTTGAGGGTCTGCCCGCCTTTGCCGATCACGATCTTGCGCTGGCTCTCGCGCTCCACATAGATCGTCTGCTCGACCCGCACATCGCCGCCCCGCAGTTCCTTCCACTGCTCGGTTTCGACCGTGGAATGGTAGGGCAACTCCTGGTGCAGCCGCTCGAACAGCTTCTCGCGCGTGATCTCGGCCGCCAACTGGCGCAGCGGCGCGTCCGACATCTGATCGGCTGGGTAAAGCCAGGGGCTCGGCGGCATGCGGTCGGCGAGCCAGGTCTTGAGATCGGCCACGCCGTCGCCGGTAAGCGCCGAGATCATGAAGGTCGAATCGAACTTGGCCTTTTCATTGCCGATCTTGGTCAGCAGCAACAGCGTGTCTCGCGGCACCAGATCGATCTTGTTGAGGATCAGAATTTTCGTCGGCTTGACGTCGGCGAGCCGGGCGAGCAGCGCTTCCGCCTCCTCGTCGATGCCATTGCGCGCGTCGATCAGCACGCCGATCAGATCGGCCTCATGCGCGCCGCTCCATGCCGTCGTCACCATGGCGCGGTCGAGGCGCCGCTTGGGAGCAAAAATTCCCGGCGTGTCGACGAAGATAAGCTGCGCCTTTCCTTCCAGCGTGATGCCGCGGATCAGCGCGCGGGTGGTCTGCACTTTGTGCGAGACGATGGTGACCTTGGAGCCGACCAGCGCATTGAGCAGCGTTGACTTGCCGGCATTGGGCGCGCCGATCAGCGCGACGAAGCCGCAGCGCGTGTCGCTTTCCGGGTTGCTCTCAACCATCGAGCTTGTCCGCCGCCACGCCGACGCGCGTCAGCATCGCGGCAGCCGCCGACTGTTCGGCGGCCCGTTTCGACGAGCCCTTGCCCTCGGCCGGCGGCCGGTCAGGCAGCACCACCGCGACACGGAATTCCGGATCGTGATGCGGGCCGGTGCGAGCCAATTCGCGATAGTCCGGCGTCGGCAACCCACGCGCCTGCGCCCATTCCTGCAGCATGGTTTTAGGATCGCGCAAGGGCCGGATCGGCTTGAGCATGCGTTCCTTCCAGAACCGCGCGATCAATTCGTCGGCGGCCTGGTAGCCGCCGTCGGTGAACACCGCCCCCACCAGCGCCTCGCAGGCGTCCGCCAGGATGGTGGCACGCAAGCGGCCGCCGGCGTGCGATTCCGAATTGCCGAGCTTGAGCGCCGGTCCGAGATCCATCGCGCGCGCCACCTCGGCGCAGGTTTCCTTGCGCACCAGATCGGCGAGCCGGCGCGATAGCTCGCCCTCGTTCGCCTTCGGGAATGCGCGATAGAGCATGTCGGAAATGACCAGGCCGAGGACGTGATCGCCGAGAAATTCCAGGCGCTGATAGCTGTTGGCGCGGGTGGCGCCGCCCGCGAGCGCGGAAATATGCGTGACCGCGCGCTCCAACAGCGCTTTATCGGCGAACTTGTAGCCGATCCGCTCTTCGAGTGCCGCTCTGTCCTTGGCCTTACGGCTCATCGCACGATCGTGAACAGCCTGCTCCAGCGCACAGCCACCGGCCAGCGCCAGAATTCCCAGGCGCGCTCGCCCTCATAGACGGAGAAGAAAATGATCTGCGCCTTGCCGACGATGTTCTCGAACGGCACGAAGCCGACTTGGCTGAAGCGGCTGTCGGTCGAATTGTCGCGGTTGTCGCCCATCATGAAATAATTGCCGGGCGGCACGGTGTAGACCTGCGTGTTGTCGGCAAAGCCATTGTCGACCAAATCGAGCGTGTAGAAGCTCACACCGTTGTCAAGTGTTTCCTTCCAGCGTTTGACCGGCGCGGCGCGCGTGCCTTCCTCGTTCTCGACGAAGGCCGGCGCCAGCTCGCGCTTGACCCCGACGCCGTTGATGAAGACCTGGCCGTCGATCACCTGGATCTTGTCGCCGGGCAACCCGATCACGCGCTTGATGTAGTCGGTGGAGGTATCCTTGGGCAGCCGAAACACCACCACATCGCCGCGCTGCGGCAGCCAGCCACTCGGAATGCGTCCGGAGAACAGCGGCGGCGAGAGCGGCAGCGAGAAGTGGCTGTAGCCATAGCTGTATTTCGACACGAACAGATAGTCGCCGACCAGCAGCGTCGCCTTCATCGAGCCGGAGGGAATATTGAACGGCTGAAACAGGAAGGTGCGAATGACCAGGGCGATGATCAGCGCATGGACGACGACGCGAATTGTCTCGGCAATGCCGCCGTCTTTCCGTTTTGCTCCGGATGTCACGCTCATCGGCCTCTTGTCCCTCTAGGGTCTCTATTCCGGAGTTCGCAAAGCTTCGCGCAGCGCATCGATGCGAACTTCAAAATTCAAGAGACGCTAGCAACTTGATGATTCCAGTGTGGATTTTGGATTTGAAGTTCCTATTCGGACCTAGCGTCGCAATCGTAGGAACTTCAAATCCACCGCACCAGTTGCCCCGCCGACCTTGTAGCGGCTGCCATCCGAGCGCGCAATCAAGAACGCGGCAAGCCCTGTATAAGCGATTGAACGGATTGCATTTCCTGACATTATGCCGAAGCCCGCGGCAGCGCCGAAATAATCACGATGGCCTGCGCGGCCGGACCTTCGTCGGTGAGCGAAACGTCGATTTGCGCCTCGCAGCCGGCGGGCGTGATCGCCTGAAGCCGTTTAAGCGCGCCCCCGGTCAGTTTCATGGCCGGACGCCCGGAGGGCAGATTGATCACGCCCATGTCGCGCCAGAACACCCCGCTGCGGAAACCGGTGCCGAGCGCCTTGGAGCAGGCTTCCTTGGCGGCAAAACGCTTGGCGTAGGTTTCGACCGCGTTGGCGCGGCTCTCCGCCTTGGCGCGTTCGGCGGCCGTGAAAATGCGGGTCAGGAAGCGTTCGCCGTATCGCTCGATGCTGCGCGCGATACGCCGCACGTCGACCATGTCCGAGCCGAGCCCGATGATCATGGGGCATGGACCCTGGCGCGGCCGCGATCCATCGCCGCGCGCATGAACTTCACGGTCTCCGCCAGCCCCTCGAAAACCGATTCACCGACCAGGAAATGGCCGATGTTTAACTCGACGACCTGCGGCAGCGCCGCGATGGTCTCGGCGCTGGCGTAATCGAGCCCGTGGCCGGCATGGACTTCGAGACCGAGGCTGTCGGCGAGCAGCGCGCCGGCCCGGATCATCTGCCATTCGGCGTTGGCCTCGGCCGTGCGGTTCTCGATCAGCGCGTCGCACCAGGAGCCGGTGTGCAGTTCGATCACCGGCGCGCCGAGATCGACCGCCGCCTCGATCTGCGCCGGCGCCGCACCGATGAACAGCGAGACGCGAATGCCGGCATGCTTGAGCGCATGCACGACCGGCGCGAGCTGCGCGCGCTGCTTGACGGCGTCTAGCCCGCCTTCGGTGGTGCGCTCGGTGCGCTTCTCCGGCACCAGGCAAACCGCGTGCGGCTGGGTCTTGAGCGCGATCGCGGTCATCTCGGGCGTCGCCGCCATTTCGAAATTGAGCGGCTTGTCGATTTCCGCTTTCAGCCGCGCGATATCGTCGTCGCGGATGTGGCGGCGGTCCTCGCGCAGATGCGCGGTGATGCCGTCGGCGCCCGCCGCGATGGCGAGCTTGGCGGCGCGCACTGGATCGGGATGGCGCCCGCCGCGCGCGTTGCGGATGGTGGCGACGTGGTCGACATTGACGCCGAGGCGCAAGCGGGGCGTATTCATCGAATTTATCCGTTGACCCGTTCCGCCTTCGCCACCACGGGCTTGACGCGCAATTGCGCGATGATGGCGGTGAGATGCTTGAGGTCGTAGACCTCGAGATCGATCAGCACGTCGGTGAAATCCGGCGCCCGCCGCGTCATGCGGATGTTGTCGATATTGCCGTCGTGCTCGGCGATCACCTGGGCAATTTGCGCGAGCGAGCCGGGCTCGTTCACCGATTGCACCGCGATGCGGGCCGGGAAGCGGGTCGGCGTGCTTTCTTCCGCGTCCCAACGCACGTCTAGCCAGCGCTCCGGCTTGTCCTCGAACTCGCTCAAGGCAGCGGACTGGATCGGGTAAATGGTGATCGCCTCGCCCGGCGTGAGGATGCCGACGATGCGGTCGCCCGGGACCGCGCCGCCCTCCGGCGCAAAGCGCACCGGCAGGTCGCTGTTGATGCCGCGGATCGGGATCGCCGGGCCGACGGCGACGGTGTCCGGCACCTTGAATTTGACCGAGGTGAGCTTCTTCAAGCCGAACCAGCCGCTCTCCGATTTCGGTTTCACCGCCATGGCGGCGGCGCGCTCCTCCTTGTAGTCGGGATACATGGCGCGGGCGACGTCGGAAGCCTTCAATTCGCTGCGCCCGACCGCCGCCATCACCTCTTCGATGGACGCGCGCGCCAGCCGCGACAGCGCGCCGGTGAGCTTTTCGTCCGAGTAGGCGATCTTGGCGCGCTGGAACAGGCGTTCGACGATGCGGCGGCCGAGCCCGGTATATTGCGTGCGCACCGCGGTGCGGGTGGCGCGCCGAATCGCGGCGCGCGCCTTGCCGGTGACCACGATCGATTCCCAGGCCGCCGGCGGCGCGGCTTGCGCCTCCGAGGTGATGATCTCGACCTCGTCGCCATTGCCGAGCTCCGACGTCAGCGGCGATATCTGGCCATTTATCTTGCAGCCGACCGTGGCGTTGCCGATGTCGGTATGCACCGCATAGGCGAAATCGATCGGGGTCGCCTTGCGCGGCAGCGCGATCAGCTTGCCCTTGGGCGTGAAGCAGAACACCTGGTCGTGGAACAGCTCGAGCTTGGTGTGCTCGAGGAATTCCTCCGGGTTGGAGCCCTCGGCCAAAAGCTCGATTGTGCGCCGCAGCCAGGCGTAGGCGCTCGATTCACGCGACAGCAGTTCGGTCGGCGAGCCGACATTGTCTTTGTAAAGCGCGTGCGCGGCGATGCCGTATTCCGCGATCTCGTGCATTTCGGTGGTGCGGATCTGCAATTCGACGCGCTGCTGGCCGGGACCGATCACCGTGGTGTGGATGGAGCGGTAGTCGTTGCGCTTGGGCGTCGAGACGTAATCCTTGAAGCGTCCCGGCACCATCGGCCAGGTGGTGTGCACGATGCCGAGCGTCTGGTAGCAATCGGCGACCGTCTTGACAACGACGCGAAATCCGAAAATATCGGACAATTGCTCGAAGCCGACCGACTTGCGCTCCATCTTGCGCCAGATCGAATAGGTGCGTTTGCGCCGGCCCACGACCCGCGCGGTGATGCCGCGATCGGCCAGTTTGCGGGTGAGCTGTTGCTCGATTTCCGTGATCAGGTGCTTGTTGCGCTCGGCCAGGTCGTCGAGCCGCTCGCTCACGACGTGGTAGGCGTCCGGGTTGAGTTCGCGGAACGCCAGATCGTCGAGCTCCTCGCGCATCTCGTGCATGCCCATGCGGCCTGCGAGCGGCGCGTAGATTTCCAGCGTCTCCTCGGCGGCGCGGCGGCGCGCCTCGACCGGCATGTAGCCGAGCGTGCGCATGTTGTGCAGCCGGTCGGCGAGCTTCACCAGCAGGACGCGTACGTCATCGGCGATCGCCAGCAAGAGCTTGCGCAGGTTCTCCGCCTGCTTGGCTTCCTTGGTGACCAGATCGAGCTTCTTGAGCTTGGTTAACCCGTCGACCAGGGTTCCGATGTCGGGACCGAACAGGCTGTCGATCTCGGCGCGGGTGGTCGCGGTATCCTCAATGGTGTCATGCAAAAGCGCGGCGGCGATGGTGGCGTCGTCGAGCTTGAGGTCGGTGAGGATGGCCGCTACCTCAATCGGGTGGGAAAAGTACGGATCGCCGGAAGCGCGCCGCTGCTCGCCATGCGCCTTCATGGCGTAAACATAGGCGCGGTTGAGCAGCGCCTCGTTGGTGTTGGGATTGTAGCGGCGCACCCGTTCGATCAGATCGTATTGCCGCATCATCGGCGGCTTGCGGGATTGCGCGGGCTTTTCAACGGCTTGGGAAGGCGCGACAGGCCGCTCCAGCGGCGCCCGGGTGGGCGACTGCTTCTGCATGCGGGGTAGATCTGAGCGCGCGCGCGCCATTGTCGTGCCTCGCGGCCGCCGAATCTCCATGAAAAACGGCACCGGCCGCCCGCTTCTATCATAGATATCGCGGCAATTCGCTGGCGCCGCAAGGGTTTGCCGCACAGGCTGGCGGAAAACCAACAGCCCGGCGCGAGGGCCGGGCTGTTACCTAAAATTTATGCGAATTGGGCTGAAGCGGTTACTCGGCGTCTTCTTCCGGCACTTCTTCCGGCGGCGCCAGGCCTTCGAGGCCCTTAAGCAGCTCTTCCTCGGTCATGCGCTCCGAAGTCACTTCGGTATCGTCGGAATCGACGGATGCGCCCGCGCCTGCCCCGATCAGCGGCACTTCCGGCTCCGGCTCGTCGACCTCGACATACTTCTGCAGGCTGTGGATCAGATCTTCCTTCAGGTCGCCGGGCGATACCGTGGTTTCCGCTATCTCGCGCAGCGCCACGACCGGGTTCTTGTCGTTATCGCGGTCGACGGTAATCTGCGACCCGGACGAGATCATGCGCGCCCGGTGGCTCGCCAACAGGACGAGATCGAAGCGGTTTTCAACTTTGTCGATGCAATCTTCTACGGTGACACGGGCCATCGGCTCGCCACTCCTTCAAATGGAACTATGCCCTGAATTCGCCCGGTAGGTAACCCGTGTCGCCTGAAAATTCAAGTATTTTTGTCTTGGTTTGGCCCCAAGCCTCTGTTACCGAAACCATCGCAAACAGGCCGACCGACCCGATTTTAGCGGCAACGACATGATTGCGTGGGCGGCCTGCTGAATTGTTCGAAGGTGCCGTTCTGTTAACGCCGATTCGATGCGGCGCCCCGCGCCTTCTGCGTGGGGGCGAGCTCAATCGAGCCATTGGTTTCGTATTGCAAGGAACGCGAGAGACACCCCCATGACAGTACCCGGCGAAAAAATCGCATTGTTCATTGACGGCGCCAATCTTTACGCCACCGCCAAATCGCTCGGCTTCGACATCGACTACAAGAAGCTGCTGCGCGAGTTTCAGTCGCGCGGCTATCTGCTGCGGGCGTTTTATTACACCGCGGTGATCGAGGATCAGGAATATTCATCGATCCGCCCGCTGATCGACTGGCTCGACTACAACGGCTATTCGGTCGTCACCAAGGCGACCAAAGAATTCGTCGACCAGACCGGCCGCCGCAAGGTCAAGGGCAACATGGACATCGAACTCGCGGTCGATGCCATGGAGATCGCCGGCACGATCGACCACATGGTGCTGTTCTCCGGCGACGGCGATTTCCGCTCGCTGGTGGAAGCCGTGCAGCGCAAGGGCGTGCGCGTCACCGTGATTTCGACCGTCACCACGCAGCCGCCGATGGTGGCCGACGAATTGCGCCGCCAGGCTGACATCTTCACCGACATCGTCACGCTGCAGGGCAAGATCGGCCGCGATCCGGCCGAGCGCGCCGCCCGCGAAGCGCGCGGACCGCGCGACGATCGCGGCGGCGAGTCGCCACAGCACACGCCGCAATTCCTGCAGCGTCCGCCGGTGCCGCAACGCGCGGGAGCCCCCGTCACCGCCGGTGGCGATGACGACGACGACGAGTCGTTCGAATAGCGGCTTGCGTTCGTTATGCCTGGCACCGAGGGCAAGCCCGGGCGGAACTGTCCGCGCTGCCCGCGGCTTGCGGCATTTCGCAAAGAATGGCGCGCCAGCGAGCCGACCTGGTTCAACGCGCCGGTCCCCTCCTTCGGGCCGCTCGACGCGCGCCTGCTGATCGTGGGCTTGGCGCCCGGCCTGCAAGGCGCCAACCGCACCGGCCGCCCGTTCACCGGCGATCATGCCGGCTTGCTGCTGTACGAGACGCTCAAGCGTTACGGGTTTTCGCGCGGCACGTTCGACGCGCGGCCCGATGACGGGCTGGAGCTGATCGACTGCCGCATCACCAACGCCGTGCGTTGCGTGCCGCCGGAAAACAAGCCGACGCCGGCGGAGATCAATACCTGCCGCGATTTTCTGATGCCGACGATCTCCGAAATGCCCAAACTGAGGGCCGTCGTCGCGCTCGGGAAAATCGCCCATGACAGCGTGGTCACGGCCTTCGGGACAAAGAAATCGGCGGCGCCGTTCAAGCATGGCGGCAAGAACGCGCTCGGAAATCTGACGCTGTTTTCCAGCTATCACTGCTCGCGTTACAATACCAACACCGGCGTGCTCACGCCGGAGATGTTTCGCGCGGTATTTGCCAACGTTCGGCGCTATCTCGACGCCTGAAGCCAGGCGGCGACTTCCTCGGCGCTCTTGTCGGGCGGGAAAACCGGATAGAATGCCTTGGAGATCACGCCCTCGTCGACGACAAGCGCCATGCGCTTCAACAGCGTCATGCCGGACGTCGTGAAGGTCGGCAGCTTGACCGCCTGGGTCAACGCCAATGCCTCATCCGACAGGATCGCAAACGGCAGATGCAGCCGGCGCGCCGCCTCTTGCTGGTAAGCGCTGTCCTGCGTCGATAGCCCGTAAAGCTGCGCCACGCCCAGACGCTTGATCTCGCCGAAATGATCGCGGAAGCCGCAGGATTGCGGCGTGCAGCCGCGCGCGCCCGGGATCGCGTCCCAGCCCGGCGGCGCATCGACGCCCGGCACGCCGGTGCGCGGATAGATATAGACCACGGTGCGGCCCTTGAGCTTCGACAGATTGACCGCCGGGCCCGTCGTCGCCGGCAATGCGATGTCCGGCAGCTTCATGCCCGCCAGATGGCGCGCGGCGCCGTCGTCCTGCGGCGCCGGAATATCCGGCGGCAGGACTAGCGGATTATGGGTGCCGGGCGCTTCGGTCATCTGTTGTCTCCGTCATTCTCGTCATTCCGGGGGCCGAGCGAAGTGGAGGGACCCCACTGAGTGG
>PMAF01000297.1:2505-54104 GCA_003152455.1 Hyphomicrobiales bacterium | reverse complement strand
AAGCGTCGTGAATGGACCAAAGAGAATGTGCGCGAACTGAAAGCACATTCACGCTCAGAAACACCGGTAAAGAATCTTTCCAAACTAACAAAACGAACGGCGGGCGCATTACGTCAAAAAGCGTTCCAGATGGGCATGTCGCTTGGGCATCAGAGATAGGGCACGATAAAATAGTAGCCACCAAACTGCAATTCGGAAACTTTAATTTCATCACACGAAGGTCTTCGCGTCTGTAGAATGCCCGCCTCTCACATTTTGGACATTTAATCGAGAACTCATGGCTAATCTCGTCATCCTTACTGACAATGATCCCCTCACCACATTGGACGCATACAACGCCGACTGGTGGCTGTTTTGGGTCTTGTGGGGGCATGGTAATACACAGGGGTGATTTGGGATAACCTTTTTATACAGTGAGATTGTAATTTTTGAAAGCGCCTCCCCAACTCGTTATGACGCAATCCATTCTAACACGTCCGAACACTTCCGCAGCATTCGCAAACGTGGATCAGTTGGCGCTATAATAAGGTCGCAGGAAATATTCGTCACTGTAGGTCACGGCTATTAGTTTCAAACACGGTACAATCAAATTGGAGCAATGGCGGGACACGCACATGAATATATTAAAGACATTCACTTTGAAATGGTGGCAGGGCGGCTTATTCAAATGGGGGATGCTAGCTCTTGGGATCGCAATTGGAGCTTATTGGCACGAATATTTTATCAGCTATCTTCGTGACCTAATAGCTTTTGCCGTGGTCAGTTTAGCCTACGTCACATATGTATGGGCGAAGCAATAGATAAGCCCACCAGCATCACCACCTATTGCACTGGAGGCAGATAATGGCAGCACCACAATTTTCGCTCCCCAAACACTGGGAAGACTGGTGCGCTTGGCTGCTGGGATTTTGGCTATGTATTTCGCCTTGGCTTCTGGGGTTCGATCTGGAGCCAACAGCGACACGAACAGCAATAATTACGGGTATTGTGATTGTTTTCGTTGAGAGGATGGCGCTTTATTTTTATCGAGCGTGGGAGGAATGGATCAACGTCATCCTCGGAGCGTGGCTCGTAATATGCTCTTGGGTTCTGGGTATCAGTTATCAAGCAGCTAAGACAAATTTTGTTGTTGTTGGACTGCTAGTGTTGGCATTAGCGCTGTACGAGATTTGGGACGCCCGCCGTCAATCAGGTAACCAGAGCTAATGACACAGGCATCTGCGATCTAAGCGAGCAACGCCCGCACTGTCATATTTTGTGAATGCCCCACCAGCGTTTCTCATGATTACAAAATATTATTCCGATGCCTGCTCCGGGGCGTTTCACATAGGCACCGGCTAACTCTGGTTAGCGACCGAAGCCACCACCGCCCATACGCCCTCCAGTGCTGAAAAACTCAATATGGNNCTGGAAAACTCAATATGGATTTGGTTTTTTTCTTCCGCCTTATTCTCCTTCGTTTTAGTAGCGGCGGACTCGACGGTTTTGGTATTAGTAGGTTTGGCGCCAGTTGTCTTGATGTCAGTTGGTTTCGTGTCGGTTGTTTTGGTGTCGCCACCGGGCTTATCAGGTGTGTCGTTGCCGCCTTTGTCGTTGCCCGCCAGCACACCCGGCAAGATGTTGGTCTGCGTTGGTGGCACTAATGGCAGACCGTTTGCATTTTGCGGTGGCGGCGGACAAGGGATGCGAACATAGTTGCTAAAGGTCCCTTGTGGATCGGTTATACTTGCATGATTGCCCTCGGCATCATCGAACCTCGCACCCTGAGGCACAAGTGCCGTGTTTGGGACCGGCGTTCCCGTTTTTGCATTGATCCAACAATAGCGGGTTTGGGTGTTCGCTGGCGGACCAAAACCAAATGTCAGCCCAAACGCACAAGTCGCCACACCCGCAAGAATGACCCGACGCAACATGACACCCCCATGCAACGCTACGGATAATCTCAATAGCCCAAGGTTACACCCAAAACGGGATGGTGGGCAACGTTTCGGCTCGTAAATAAAACAGGCTAAATCATTACCTTTTTCTTACCTTCGAACAGGCGCATATTTGCGTGGCATGAACCAACTTCTATGCAATTGCGGCGCTATCTATGAGATGGTCAATCCTAAGGATCGTACCGAGAGCCAAGACCTTTTTAAATGCGTTGTGTGCGGGAAAGAAATAATCTCAACGAAGGCTTATAAAGTTGGAGACTTGCGCCTTATTTCGCGTCCCCGCCCGAATCCAGACTGACCGGCGCGCACAATCGCCGCCACCCATACTCCGATCCGCTGCGCGATCATGGATGATGAATCGGCGATGTGTTTAGTACTTCTTCATCGTTGTCGTCATCAGGTACGAAACCACAGCCACCGCACGTTGGACATTGATGTTCATCGTCCGTGCCTTTATCAACTGCACCATCACCGTTGCAGTCTGGACACGTTTTTGTTTTCATGTGTTCCTCATGTAGATGTAACAATCCACTACTGAGGGTAGCTTCCTCTCATTCACTATAGCATTATACGGTAGCTTTCGTGGTCAAAAAGCGAAGTCGTCCATCGACAACCGTGTTACTCCAATAGATGGGACAATGGCCGAAACTGGCATTGAATTGGTCAGTCACGAATGACTCCTTGCACTTGCGGCGCCCGAATAAGTTCCTTTTGCGTATGCCGTTCGTTGCACAGCAGGCACGCATTATTTTCACAAAATTGTGACCGGCCGTTGCTCACCAATCTTGATTTATGAGCACACGTTTTTTGGCAGCGACACGGTTGAAATGCCACCGGGACCTCTTGCCTTATATTTGATTGGAGGCGACGATGGGGCCGCACGGGAGATTGCGAGGCTGAGTGCGTTGCTCGATCGCCGTCAGGAACAAACGCAGGGTCCTCTGTGTTTTTCCTCGCTACACGCCGTCATTCGGCACGTTTCAGTATGCTTATCGGTTGATGCGGGGCGTTAAAGCCTTCATGCCGCCGCAGGGGCTTCTGGTGATAGCCGCCTATATGCCGGCATCCTGGCAGGTTCGCATCGTCGACGAAAATATTACGCCCGCAACCGAAGCCGAAATGGCCTGGGCCGACGTTGTGATGATAAGCGGCATGCATATCCAGGCGCCGCAGATCCGCGACATAAATCGGCGCGCCAAGGCGGCCGGCAAGGTCACGGCGCTGGGTGGACCGTCGGTATCGTCCGCTCCGGAAATGTATCCAGAGATCGACTATCTTCATGTGGGCGAACTTGGCGAAGGCACCGATCGGCTCATAGCGCAGCTCGATGGCAGCCTCGCTTCACCGCCGACGCAGACTCGCTTTGAGACCAAAGATCGCCTGCCGCTTTGCGAGTTTCCAATCCCAGCCTACGACCTAATTCCGCTCAAGAACTACCTGATGTGCACGCTGCAGTTTTCCAGCGGCTGCCCCTATCGTTGCGAGTTCTGCGACATCCCAGGGCTCTACGGTCGCCAGCCGCGCTTGAAGACGCCGCAGCAGATTACTGCCGAGCTCGATGCCATGTGCAGCCAGAAGGCACATCCCGCGACAGTCTATTTCGTCGATGACAATTTTATCGGCAATCGCAAGGGAACCCGGGAAATGTTGCCGCACTTGGTGCAATGGCAAAAGCAGCATGCCTATCCGATGCAATTCGCATGTGAGGCGACGCTCAACATCGCCAAGCAGACCGAAATTCTCGAGCTCATGCGCGCGACGCTATTCGTAGGCATTTTCGTCGGGATCGAAACGCCAGAGGCTGATGCTCTCGATGCGATGCGCAAGGAGCAGAATAACGCGGTGCCCATGCTGCAATCGATCAAGACGCTGAACGATTACGGCTTGGAGGTCACGTCTGGCATCATCCTCGGGCTCGACACCGATTCCGACGACACCGAAAGCCGGCTCAAGGATTTTATCGAATTGTCGAAGATCCCGATGCTGACCATCAATTTGTTGCAGGCCTTGCCGAAGACACCGCTATGGGATCGGCTCGAGCGGGCTGGGCGTCTGGTTATCGATGACAGTCGCGAGAGCAATGTAGATTTTCTGCGGCCCTATGACGAGGTCATGGCAATGTGGCGCCGGTCAATTGCCTACGCGAACGATCCGGAGCGGCTGTTCACGCGCTTCCAGCATCAGGTCGAGGCCACATTTGCGAACCGGGTGGTTCCGCCCGCTGCCGGTAAGCTCACTTGGTCTAATCTGTCGGGCGCTGCGGTGATGACTTTCCGGATCGTGTTCTATCTCGGCATTTTGGCGGATTATCGCCGGCCGTTCTGGCGCGCCATCCACTATGCTCTGCGACGGGGCAAGATCGAGGCCGTATTTGGCATCAGCTTCGTTGCCTACCATCTCATCGAGTTCACCCGCGAGGCATTGCGCGGCGAACAGAACGCGTCGTTCTATTCGCAGGCGCGCAAGGAACGCCGCAGTCGCCGTTTCCCCTGGCGCAAAGAAGAGGAATCGCTTTTTACTTAGCTTTATCGGGATCAACATAATCGTCGGCGGCGCATCGCTGATTGCAATGAGATTGCATGCTCGCTCGGGAAATCCTGCTTCAAATGCATCATTGCAATGACAAGCTTGGCAGGCCGCCATATTGGAATGCTCGTCAGCTGGCCTGGAATGCTCTTGGTCTTTCTGCCAGTATTCTTTTGCCTTCGCGTGATCGCATTTTCCTTGATGCTCAGTGGCCACCTCCATTTCAAGACGAGGACATAATCGGCAGATGTCGTGCCATCGCTTATTAGCCATCGGCCTCGCGATCATTGCCGCATTGATCGCCCACGCTGCGTCGGCCATGGACTGCGACGACCGCTATCCTTGGACGTGCCCCGGTTATGTCGGCCCATCTCCTCAATCAATTCGACCGGGAGCACCATTGCTGCCAAAGGACATTACGCCGAACCCCCAACCGACTGAGCGAGCGGCACCCCGGCGGCCGGGCAAAATGGAATGGACCGTCAACCCCGTTCTCAGGAGCCAATATGCGGCCCTCTATGCGCCGATTGACGGCGAGCGCTTTCCCATTCCGGCGGTGGAACTGTCCGATATCAATCCGGAATATCTGCGCAAGGCCGTCTATTACTCCACGCAGGAACAGCCTGGCACGATCATTATCGATCCGCAAAATCACTTCCTATATTTTGTCCAAGGAGGCGGGCGGGCGCTCCGCTATGGCGTCGGCGTGGGACGCCAAGGCTTCGGCTGGTCGGGCGTGGCTACTATCCACGACAAGCAGGAGTGGCCGGACTGGTATCCGCCCAAGGAAATGATTCAGCGCCAGCCCGAGCTGAGGCGGCAGATGAGCGAACTACAAAGTGGCCTCGGCATGCATGGTGGCCCGCGCAATCCGCTCGGTTCCCGCGCCATGTACCTCTGGCAGGGCAACAAGGACACGCTCTACCGCATCCACGGCACCGTCGAACCGTGGACCATCGGAACGAGCGTTTCCTCCGGCTGCATCCGCATGATCAACCAGGATGTGATCGACCTTTACCAGCGCACACCGGTTGGTGCTAGGGTCGTGGTGCTTCGGTCGCATTGAAACGGCCGCAGTTCGATCCAAGCCACACCGATAGCGATGAACCGGTCTAATGATCTTCTGATTCCGGAGTTGCGGCACCCCGGCTTTCCTTGGGTTGTCCAGTCTTGGTTGGATAACGGCTGCTANNCTAAGTGGCGGAAGCTGAAAATCGGTCAGCTATAGCTAATCCGCAAAATCTTATTTTTCGACACTTGCTAATTTATTGATGCTCGTGTTTAGCCAATTTTGTCGGTTTCCGGAAAAGCAAATTGAACGGAGATTTATATGAAGTTACTGCCGCTATTGGATCGAACAGGCAACGTAAAATTTTGGGTTGATCCCCGATCCAGTTGGATGACCGATCTGGATGGTAATGCCGTCGCGTTGATTGTCGTTGATACTGTGTACGACAAGAACGGGGTTCAACTCGGATGGTGGTACGCTTGATGCCCGCAAGCGCAATTCGTTTAGCAAGAGATCGACGCGGGCGGCATCAACGGTGGTGGTCGTCGTCATACCACGACCTCCAGATTGGAGGTTGGTTTGACGGCATAGACAGCCGCGAGTTCGTCGTAGGTGCTGAGCGGTACGAACTTCACCTCGATCACCGGCACGCATGCCGGGTTTGGAGCGAACCGCTCGCGCAGTATGCGCAGATGCACCCACCGCACGAGCGAAGGCCTGTATGTACCATCGATTGGAGGGGGATTTATCTAACGTCAGCGCACAATGATCGGGCTTAGGGCTAAGGTCACAAGCCACCGACTCTGACCAATGATTGACCAACGATCCAGCGAAACCAAACAAGAACAAACGTCGTCAAACGTTATCGAACGCCACGCAATCATCAGATTCTTCCGGCATTTCCGCAGGAGGCGGGTCGCTCATAACGGTCTGGTTGGAGGTTCGAGTCCAACCGAAAGCGCTCGCATCAAGCTCATTAAGAAATAAGACATACCCAGGCGATGCCTGAATCGAAAACTGCGGTCACTTCACAAATCGGACACCGTTGGTACCTTGATTGTCGTCGCAAACGATCGGCTTCGTGCGCCGACGGTTGCCGGCGTACCGGCACCGGTCTTGCGAAAATCCTGTTGGTACCATCGTTGGTATTGGTCTCCTTGACTTATGAAATTCCCTTATTCTATCAAATGTCTAGCCGTGCAATGAGATGCCGGCCAGGGCACCAATAAGCGAATTATCAGCCGGTCCTTCGCGCGACCTGCTTGCGAACCAGATCCAGCAGCGTGCCGGCCTGCGCATTGAACTTGATGCCGCGGATGTGAAATGCCTGGGCAGCGGCCACGTCGTGGTCTTTGTCGCCGATCAGGAAGCTGCCATCGCGGTCGATCGGCCAGTCGCGCGCGGCCTGCTCAAGCATGCCCGGTTGCGGCTTCCGGCAGCGGCATTGGATCGCCAGTTCCTTGACCGTTCCGTCGGGATGATGCGGGCAATAGTAAAACGCGTCGATACGGGCGCCTTCGCTCTGCAAGATTTTTTGCATGTGCGCATTGAATAAGTTTACTGCGGCCTCGTCATAAAATCCGCGCGCAACACCGGCCTGATTGGTCACGACGAGTACATAATATCCGGCCTCGTTCAACAATCTCACCGCCGCCGCGGCGGTGGGAATCAGCACGAGATCCTCGGGCCTGAACGTGTAGCCGCGATCGACATTGAGGACACCATCGCGATCGAGAAACGCGGCTGGACGCGTGACGCGGCGCTCGCTCGGATCAACAGGCCGCCGCGGCGGGTGAATGAAGTCGCTCAATGATCGTGCCTGTACTCGACCGATGACATGCCTTGTCTGTAACGCGCTTGCAGCGGATTTCAACCGCGGTCATGCGTACACAAACAGCGTAGTCTTGAACGGGCACGGGTGCAGTGCACACAATTGAAAGACGCCCGTCCGTCGCGCTCGCATGCGGAACCGCCGCTCTTTACATATTGATTTATTTGAGATTCTCACAAGTTTATTCCAAAGTTATTTTGTTATAGATCGGAATCTTCGATAGACTATTATGCAAAGTTGTATCGTTAAGCGACGGCCTGTCATTTTAATATCGCGGAACGGTCATCCACGATGAACGTAAGACCCGGGAGGAGTTCGGTTCTATAACGGCGGAAAATTTGCCGGCACTCGCGCACTCGGCAATACCGATAACCAAAAACCTAAGCAACTAGGGGAAACCAAGGAGAAATAAAATGGCTGATCAAGCCGCAACCTCATCGATCGCTCGCGTGCGATGGACCCAGCTCATTGTCGGGGTCATCTGCATGGTCATGATCGCAAACCTGCAATACGGCTGGACGTTGTTCGTTCGCCCGATCAACGCGGCCCATGGCTGGTCGATCGCATCCATTCAGGTCGCCTTCAGCATCTTCGTCGCGCTTGAGACCTGGTTGACGCCGGTCGAGGGTTGGATCGTCGATCGTATCGGCGCTAAAAACGGGCCGAGGCTGACGGTGGCCTTCGGCGGCGTGTTCATCGCGCTCGGCTGGATCGTCAACTCAAAGGCTGAATCGCTCGAGATGCTTTATTTCGGCGCGGTTCTTGCCGGCATCGGCGGCGGCGCGATCTATGCCACAGCCGTCGGGCAAGCCGTCAAGTGGTTCCCCGATCGCCGCGGTCTCGCGGTCGGTCTCACCGCCGCCGGGTTCGGCGCGGGCGCCGCGATCACGGTCGTTCCGATCCGTGAAATGATCGCCGCGAGCGGCTACCAGAGTACGTTTTTCTGGTTCGGCCTGGTGCAGGGCGTGATCGTCTTCCTGCTGGCTTGGTTGCTGCGTGCGCCCGAGCCCCAGGAACTGAAAGGCCTGGCGCAGCCGAAAGTGCTGCAATCGGCGCGCAGCTACACCCCGGCACAGGTGCTGGCGTCGCCGGTGTTCTGGGTGCTCTACATCATGTTCGTCATGGTGTCGGCCTCGGGCTTGATGGCGACGGCGCAGATCGCGCTGATCGCGAAAGACTACAATGTCGCCAACATGGTCCTCATCGGCGGTGCAACCACGCTGTCGGTTGCGCTCATCGTCGACAATCTTTGCAACGGCGCTGCGCGTCCGTTGTTCGGCTGGGTGTCCGACAACATCGGACGCGAATACACCATGGCGATCGCCTTCGGTCTTGGCGCGGCGGCCTATTGGCTGCTGGGCTCGGCCGGTGTGCAGCCTTGGGCCTTCGTGCTGTTCGCCGCCTTGATCTTCCTGACCTGGGGCGAAATCTTCAGCCTGTTCCCGTCGACTTGTACCGACAGCTTCGGGCCGAAATTCGCGACCGTGAACCTGAGCCTGCTCTATACGGCGAAGGGCGCGTCCGCGTTCCTGGTCCCGGTCGCGAACTTGATCAAGGCATCGACCGGCAGCTGGCGCATGGTGTTCGTGGTCACGGCCTGCATGAATCTTGTGGTCGTGGCACTGGCGTTGTTCGTGCTCAAGCCGATGCGATCGAGGGTCGCGGTGGGAGAAGCGAACCTCGCCCACGCCACATAATAAAATGCCGCTGCTCTCTGTGTTCTCGCAGAGCTAAACTCTGACAAGGCCCCATTGATTGAGGCTTTGTTTTTTTGCGGTGCGGGATTGAGTTGCCGGTAATGACCGCCAGCCCAACATCATGGTCAGAATTTTTGGACTGCGGGCCACATCGGCGGAGAAGGCCGTTGCGCGAGGCGGCCACCTGGCATATTGTATACCAGTCATGAATACCTCCGATCATTCGGTCCGCCGCGTCCGTCCGCGTGCCCGCAATCGGCCGTTGCCGGCCAAGTCAGCCGCCGCGCCGTACCCGGCGCTTGTGTCCATCAACGACACGCCGAGCTTCAAAAACAAGGCCTATACCGCCTTGAAAAACGCCATCGTGGCGATGGACATCTACCGCAGCCGCGACGACATCCGGTTGGACGAGCGCAAACTGGCGCTCGATTTCGGCATCAGCCGCACGCCGGTGCGCGAGGCAATGGCGCAGCTCGCGAGCGAAGGCTTCGTGCGCTCGGTGCCGCGCCGCGGTATTTATGTCGTGCGCAAGACCAAGCGCGAAGTGATCGAGATGATCACTGCCTGGGCCGCGCTGGAAAGCATGGCGGCGCGGCTCATAACGGAAGTTGCCACGCAGGAAGAAATCGCCGGCTTGCGCCGGATGTTTGCCACCTTCAAGAACGGCAAGCTGCGCGCGCATCTCGACGAGTATTCTGACGTTAACATCGAATTCCATCAGACCATCATCCGGCTCAGCCGCAACGCCGTGCTGATCGACCTCGCCGAGAATCTTTTCACCCACATGCGCATGATCCGCCGCAAGACCATTGGCGAGAAGGATCGCGCCGACCGTTCGATCCGCGACCACATCAGCATCATCGAAGCCCTGGAAGCGCGCGCGACCGATCGCGCCGAGGAGCTTGTGCGCGACCACGCGCTCGGCCTGGCCGATCACGTGGCGCGATTTGCCGACTATTTGGACTGACAGACCCGACGACAAGACGTTAAGGGAGGATTCCCATGGCTGAAGCAGTAGTAAAAACCAAGCCTGCGACGACCGCGGAAGCAGCCGGAGCAGAGCGCGAGCTGACCGACGGCTTTCATCTCGTCATCGATGCGCTCAAGCTCAACGGTCTCAATACGATCTACGGTGTGCCCGGCATCCCGATCACGGACTTCGGCCGTATGGCGCAGGCCGCGGGCATCCGCGTCATCTCGTTCCGGCACGAACAGAACGCCGGTTATGCCGCCTCGATCGCCGGCTACCTGACGAAAAAGCCTGGCGTCTGCCTGACCGTGTCGGCTCCAGGCTTTCTCAACGGCCTGACCGCGCTCGCCCACGCCACGACCAACTGCTTCCCGATGATCCTGATCTCCGGCTCGTCCGAACGTGAGATCGTCGACTTGCAGCAAGGCGACTACGAAGAGATGGACCAATTGGCGATTGCCAAGCCGCTTTGTAAGGCGGCCTTCCGAGTGCTGCATGCAGCGGACATCGGCATTGGCCTGGCGCGCGCGATCCGCGCGGCCGTGTCCGGCCGTTCGGGGGGCGTCTATCTCGACCTGCCCGCCAAGCTTTTCGGTCAGGTGATGGACGCCGAGGCCGGGCAGAAATCGCTCGTGAAGGTGATCGACGCGGCGCCGGCGCAAATTCCAGCACCGGCTGCTATCAAACGTGCGCTCGATGTATTGAAGGGCGCCAAGCGTCCGCTGATCATTCTCGGCAAAGGCGCGGCATACGCGCAGGCCGATGACGCGATCCGCGCTCTGGTCGAGAAGAGCGGCATCCCGTTCCTGCCGATGAGCATGGGCAAGGGGCTTCTGCCCGATACGCACCCGCAGTGCGCGGGCGCGGCCCGCTCGACGGTGCTGAAAGACAGCGACGTCGTCATGCTAATCGGCGCCCGCCTCAACTGGCTGCTGTCGCACGGCAAGGGCAAGAGTTGGGGCGAGGCGCCGAAGAAATTCATCCAGATCGACATCGAGCCCAAGGAAATGGACTCCAATGTCGAGATCGTCGCGCCGGTGGTCGGCGATATCGGTTCATGCGTCACCGCGCTTCTGCAGGGCATGGGCGACAACTGGCCGGCCCCGCCGGCCGATTGGCCCGCCGCTGTCGCCAAGAAGCGCGAAGAGAACGTTTCCAAAATGGCGCCACGGCTGATGAACAACAACTCGCCGATGGACTATCACGGCGCGCTCGGCGTGTTGCGCACCATCGTCAAGGAGCGGCCGGACGCCATCCTCGTCAACGAAGGCGCCAACACGCTCGATCTCGCGCGCGGCATCATCGACATGTATCAACCGCGCAAGCGCCTCGATGTCGGCACCTGGGGCATCATGGGTATCGGCATGGGCTATTCCATCGCCGCGGCCATCGAAACCGGCAAGCCGGTACTCGCCGTCGAAGGCGACAGCGCCTTCGGTTTCTCCGGCATGGAGGTCGAAACCATCTGCCGGTACAAATTGCCGGTCTGCATCGTCATCTTCAACAACGACGGTATTTATCGCGGCACCGACGTCAATTCCGTAAGTTCGGACCCGGCGCCGACCGTGTTCGTGAAGGGTTCGCGCTACGACAAGATGATGGAGGGCTTCGGCGGCGTCGGCGTCAACGCGACGTCCCCCGATGAGTTGAAGCGCGCCGTCAACGCGGCGATGGATTCCGGCAAGCCGACACTTATCAACGCGGTGCTCGACCCGGCGGCCGGCAGCGAGAGCGGCCGCATTGGCAACCTCAACCCGCAGAGCGTGCTTCGCAAGAAGTAACCAGGAATGTCACTTGCGGGCGGCGTGTGCACCGTCCGCGCTCGCACAACGATTGAGTATGGGGAGGAAATGAAAATGTCCAAACAAACGAAACGTCAAAAGCCGAAGAGTCGCGCCGCGGCCAAGAAATCGGCCCGTAAGGTGGTGAAGCTCGCGGCCGCGAAAAAGCCGGCGAAGAAGACAAGCGGAAATGGCGGCTTGCCGAAGCCAAGCAGCAAGCCCTACGGCCACGCCGGCCTGGCGCTGCAAGGCGTGCGCATTCTCGACTTCACCCACGTGCAATCGGGGCCCACCTGCACCCAGCTGCTCGCCTACATGGGCGCCGACGTGATCAAGGTCGAGCGTCCAGGCGCCGGCGATATCACGCGCGGCCAGCTGCGCGATGTGCCCAATGCCGACAGCCTCTATTTCACCATGCTCAACGGCACCAAGCGGTCGATCACCATCGACTCCAAGCACCCCAAGGGCATGGGTATCCTCAATCGACTGATCAAGACCTGCGACGTGCTGGTGGAGAACTTCGCTCCCGGCGCGCTCGACCGCATGGGCCTGACCTGGGAGTACGTCCACAAGCTCAACCCGCGCATGATCGTCGCTTCGGTCAAGGGCTTCGGTCCAGGGCCGTACGAAGACTGCAAGGTCTATGAGAACGTCGCGCAATGCGCCGGCGGCGCCGCCTCCACCACCGGCTTCCGCGAAGGCCCGCCGCTGGTCACCGGCGCGCAAATCGGCGATTCGGGCGCCGGCCTGCATCTCGCGCTCGGCATCGTCTCGGCGCTCTACCAGCGCATCCGAACCGGCCGCGGCCAGAAGGTGCTCTGCGCCATGCAGGATGGCGTGCTCAATCTCGCACGCGTGAAGTTGCGCGATCAGCAGCGTCTCGCCCACGGCCCGCTTACCGAATACAGCCAGTACAGTGAAGGCGTGCCGTTCGGCAAGGCGGTGCCGCGCGCCGGCAACGATTCCGGCGGCGGTCAGCCGGCCTGGCTGCTCAAGTGCAAGGGCTGGGAGAGCGATCCCGACGCCTACATTTATTTCATCACTCAGGCGCCGGTGTGGGGCGCGATCTGCGACCTGATCGGCGAGCCGACCTGGAAGACCGATCCGGACTATGCCACGCCGAAGGCGCGCCTGCCGCGGCTGAAAAAGATTTTCGCGCGGATCGAGGATTGGACCATGACCAAGACCAAGTTCGAGGTCATGGACATCTGCAATGCGGTCGATATTCCGGTTGGACCGATCCTGTCGATGAAGGAGATTGCCGAGGACGAGTCGCTGCGCAAGACCGGCACGGTGGTCGAAGTCGATCACCCGACCCGCGGCAAATATCTGACCGTCGGCAATCCGATCAAGCTTTCGGATTCTCCCGCCGACGTGCGGCGCTCGCCGCTGCTCGGCGAACACACCGAGGAAATCCTTTCCAAGGTGCTCGGCTACAATGGGTCGCAGATCGCGGAGATCAAGGCCTCGGGCGCGATCACGGCGCCGGACAAATCGAAGGCGGCGGCGTAACAAACGCCGTGTCCCGGATGCGGTGCAGCGCGCTAGCGGTGCACCGCAGATCCGGGACCTTAAGAAAATCCAGGGAGAGTTAGTCAATGCGTATCGTGGTCCACGGTCAGCAGGCCTTCGGCAAGGCAGTGCTGGAGGCGCTGCTCAAGCGCGGCGAGAACGTCGTTGGCGTTTATGTCGCGCCGGAGAAGGAAGGCGCCAAGGCCGATCCGCTGAAGGAAGCAGCCCTCGCGGCCAAGCTGCCGGTCTACCAGCCGGCCTCCTACAAGGATTCGAAGGTCTGGGAAGAGTTCAAGGCGCTCAAACCCGATCTGCAGGTCATGGCCTTCGTTACGCTATTCGTGCCGGAGGAATTCCTCAACATTCCCACGCAGGGCTCGATCCAGTATCACCCCTCGCTGCTGCCGGCTTATCGCGGCGCCAGCGCGATCAACTGGCCGATCATCATGGGCGAAAAGGAAACCGGCCTGTCGATCTTCTGGCCCGACAACGGGCTCGATACCGGCGACGTGCTGCTGCAAAAGAAGACGCCGATCTCGGACACCGACACGCTCGGCACCGTTTATTTCGACCGCCTGTTTCCCATGGGCGTCGAGGCCATGCTGGAATCGGTCGATCTGGTGAAAGCCGGCAAAGCGCCGCGCATCAAGCAGGACGAATCGAAGGCCACCTATGAAGGCCGCTGCGGCCCGGGCAACGGCAAGATCGATTGGGGCAAGTCCTGGCGCCAGATCGATCCGCTGATCCGCGGCTGCAATCCGGCGCCCGGCGCCTGGACCACGCTCGACGGCAAGACCATCAAGATTTTCGACGCCAAGCCGCTGCCGGCCAAGGACCCCAAGGGCATCGCCGGCAAGCTGGGCGAGATCGTTGCGGTCGACGCCGACAGCTTCACCGTCGTCTGCGCCGACGGCCGCTTCAAGGTCGCCCGCGTGCAGCCGGACGGCGCCAAGAAAATCGACGCGTCCGAGTTCATCGCGACTGCCAAGCTCGCCACGGGGGCGAAATTCACCTGATTTTCAAGAAGTCAAAACTCTAAATCGCCGGCTCACCGCACTTGCATTGAACGGAAAACACCCATGCCCGCCTCGCAGCATCAGTCACCGAAATCCGACATTGAAATTTCGCAGAGCGCCAAGAAGCGGCCGATCATAGAGATCGCCAAGGAGAAGCTCGGCATCGCCGCCGAAAACCTCGAGCCCTATGGCCACTACAAGGCCAAAGTGTCGATGGATTACGTGAAATCGCTCAAGGACAAGAAAAGCGGCAAGCTGATCCTGGTGACCGCGATCACGCCAACGCCGGCGGGCGAAGGCAAGACCACCACGACGGTCGGCCTCGCCGACGCGCTCAACCACATCAGCAAGAAGGCGATGCTGTGCCTGCGCGAGCCTTCGCTCGGGCCCTCCTTCGGCATGAAGGGCGGCGCCGCCGGCGGCGGCTACGCGCAAGTCGTTCCGATGGAAGACATCAATCTGCACTTCACCGGCGACTTCCACGCCATAACGTCGGCGCATAACCTGCTGTCGGCGCTGATCGACAATCACATCTATTGGGGCAACGCGCTCGCCATCGACTCGCGCCGCGTCGCCTGGCGCCGCGTCATGGACATGAACGACCGTGCGCTGCGCGAGATAGTCTGTTCGCTCGGCGGCGTCGCCAACGGCTATCCGCGCGAGGCCGGCTTCGACATCACGGTCGCCTCCGAAGTGATGGCGATCTTCTGCCTGGCCAGGGATCTCGACGACTTGAAGGAGCGGCTCGGTAAAATCATCGTCGGCTATACCCGCGACCGCAAGCCGGTGCTCGCCAAGGATCTCAAGGCGCACGGCGCCATGACGGCGCTGCTCAAGGAGGCGATCGCGCCGAACCTGGTGCAGACGTTGGAAGGCACGCCGGCCTTCATCCATGGCGGGCCGTTCGCCAACATCGCGCATGGCTGCAACTCGGTGACGGCGACCGCCACCGCGCTCAAGCTCACCGACTACGTCGTCACCGAAGCCGGCTTCGGCGCCGATCTCGGCGGCGAGAAATTCTTCGACATCAAGTGTCGCAAGGCGGGTCTGGCGCCCGACTGCGTGGTGCTGGTCGCCACCATCCGTGCGCTCAAGATGCATGGTGGGGTGCAGAAGGCCGACCTCAAGAAGGAAGACGTCAAGGCGCTGGAAGCCGGCATGGCCAACCTGCAGCGCCACGTCGAGAATGTGAAGAAATTCGGCATCCAGCCGGTAATCTCGATCAACCGCTTCTCGGCCGACACCCCGGCGGAAATCGAACTGGTCAAGAGCGCCTGCGCCAAGCTCGGCGTCGAGGCCATTATGGCCGATCACTGGGCGATGGGCGGCGAGGGCGCCGCCGATGTTGCTCGCGCGGTGGTGAAGATCTGCGACAGCGGCAAGAGCAAGCTAAAGCTGCTCTACCCCGACGAGATGCCGCTGTTTGAGAAGATCGAGACCATCGCCAGGGAAATCTATCGCGCCAAGGCGGTCACCGCCGACAAATCGGTCAAGGACCAGCTCAAGTCCTGGGAGGAGATGGGTTACGGCAAGTTGCCGATCTGCGTCGCCAAGACCCAGTACAGCTTTTCGACCAACGCGGATTCGAAGGGCGCGCCCAACGATCACATTATCAATGTGCGCGAGGTTCGGCTCTCGGCCGGCGCCGAGTTTGTGGTGGCGATCTGCGGTGAGATCATGACCATGCCCGGCCTGCCCAAGGTGCCGGCAGCCGATTCGATCGATGTCGGCGCCGACGGCAAGATCGTCGGGCTGTTCTAACTGTGCGGTCGTCCCGGGCGAGCGTAAGCGAGACCCGGGACCCATACTCGGTGTGATATCGTTCGGGCACGGCGTATCGGTCCCCGCCTTCGCGGGGACGAAAATTGTGAAAATGGGGAATTAGAATGATCAAATTCTATTATAGCGGTGCGCCCAACCCGATGAAGGTTGCGCTCATGCTCGAGGAAACCGGACTGCCCTACGAGGCGGTCCCGGTCGACACCCGCAAAGGCGATCAGCACAAGCCGGAATATTTGGCGATCAATCCGAACGCCAAGGTCCCGGCAATCGTCGACGGCGACGCGACGGTGTTCGACTCGAACGCGATTCTGCTCTATCTCGCCGAGAAGACCGGAAAATTCCTGCCCGCCGACACGCCGAAGGCGCGCGGCGAACTACTGTCGTGGCTGATGTTCGTGGCCTCGGGCGTCGGGCCGTTCTCCGGCCAGTCGGTGCATTTTCGCAATTACGCACCGGAGAAAAACGAATACGCCATCAACCGCTACATGTACGAGACGCAGCGGCATTACGCCATTCTCGACGCGCGGTTGGCCAAGCAGAAATACGTGCTCCGCGACATCTACACCATCGTCGACATGGGGGTTTGGGGCTGGGCGCGGCTCATTCCGAACGCGCTCGGCGCGGAGTACTGGGCGAAGTTTCCCAATTTGAAGCGGCTGGTCGATGAGATCTCGGCGCGGCCGGCGGCGGTGCGCGCGTTAGCGATCAAGGACAAGCACAAGTTCAAGACCGAGTTCGACGATGAAGCGAAGAAGGCCATGTTCGGGCACATGAGCGTGAAGGTCGCGTAACCGCGAGGCGAGGCAACGTCAATCGTCGAGCGACGCCGCGACGCGGCGCGCTTCCGCGACCAGCGCCGCGGTGATCGGCGTCATCGGTTCGCGCGACGGCACGACCAGGCCAATGGTCTGCACGGCCTCCGGCTGCGTGATCGGGATGGCGCGAATGGTATCGGTGAGGCCGAGCGTGTCGGCAATCTTCGCCGGCATCACGCTCGCCCAACGGCCGGTGCGCACATGCGAGTACAGCAGGATCATCGAATCGGATTCCAGCGTCGGGCGTGCTTCGCCGCCGGCGCTTTTGAGCAGGCGGTCGATAATGCGCCGATTCTGCATGTCAGGCGTCAACAGGCAGAGCGGCACCTGCGCGACCTCCGCCCAGGTCACGCTGTCGCGGTTGCCGAGCGGTGCGTCGGCCGAGGTGAGCAGCCGGTAGCGTTCGTGGTAGAGCGGCACCGTGCCGACGCGGCCGAGCGGCTCGTTCTCGACATAAGTGATGCCGGCGTCGATTTCGAGGTTTTCGAGGAGATCGAGGATCTCGAACGAATTGCGCGAATAGATGGTGAACTGGACGTTCGGGTGCCGCGCGCGATAGGGCGTCGTGAGTTTCTCCACCATCGCCAGCGTGGTCGGGATCGCGGCGATGCGCAGGCGGCCGGACAGGCCGTGCTTGAGCGCGTGCACCTCCTCGCGCATGGCGCGGGCGTCACCGACGATGCGCCGCGCCCAATCGAGCACGCGTTCGCCTTCCGGCGTGAAGCTCTGAAAACGCGAGCCGCGATTGACCAGCAGGACGCCGAAATTTTCCTCGATCTGCTTCACGCCTGCCGATAACGTCGGTTGGGTCACGCCGCAGGCTTCGGCGGCGCGTCCGAAATGTTTCTCCCGCGCCAGTGCCAGGATGAACTCGAGCTTGTCGAGCAAGGCATTATTCTTTTAATCTCAAATCATTAGCGGGATCGTCGGCAGGCGGCTCGCTCAAAAATTAAGCAGCAATGAGCTTACCATTGATAGAAAATATCTATCAAGTTATGCCGAGTACGGGGTTGTCTGGTCTTTAAAACGGCCTCAAATCAAGGTCTGGGAGACCCCAATGAATATGCATACGCCACCGCGCTCGAACGGCCGCGGTAAAGGCGACGGCAGCCGCAAGCCCAACCGCACGCCCAAAGGCCGGCAGATCGACCCGCAGGCACTCGAGGAAGTGCGCGCGCTGCTCACCGACCGGCCGCGCCGGCGCGATCTGCTGATCGAGCATCTGCATCTGATTCAGGATCATTACGGCTATCTCTCCGCCGCGCATCTCACCGCGCTCGCCGCCGAGATGAAGTTAGCGCTCACGGAAGTTTACGAGGTCGCCACCTTCTATTCGCATTTCGACGTGGTGAAGGACGGTCCGCCGCCGCCGGCCGTCACCGTGCGCGTGTGCGATTCCCTCTCTTGCGCCATGGCCGGCGCGGAGAAATTGCTGGCCACGCTGCCGAGCAAGCTCGGGCAGAACGTGCGCGTGGTGCGCGCTCCCTGCATGGGCGCCTGCGACCGCGCGCCGGTCGTTGCGGTCGGCCATCTGCAGACGTACAAGGCGACGCCCGAAGCGGTCGCGGCCGACGTGAGGGCGAATAAACACGCGCATGCCTGGAAGCCCACGGCGGATTTTGCCGGCTATCAGAAGGCCGGCGGCTACGCGCTGCTGAAGGATTGTTTGTCGGGCAAGCGCACGCGCGACGAGCTGATCAAGACCGTCAGCGACGCCGGCTTGCGCGGCCTCGGCGGCGCCGGATTTCCCACCGGCCGCAAGTGGTCGCTGGTGCGCGCGGAGCCGAGCCCCCGCATGTTCGCGGTCAATGCCGACGAGGGCGAGCCCGGCACCTTCAAGGACCGCTTTTATCTTGAGCGCGACCCGCACCGCTTCATCGAGGGCATGTTGATCGCGGCCTGGGTGGTCGAGGCGCCGGAGACTTATCTCTATATCCGCGACGAATATCCCGAGCTGCGGCTTATGCTGGCCGAGGAAATGGCCAAGGTCGAGGCGGCGGGCCTTTCGCTGCACACCAAGCTGCATCTGCGGCGCGGCGCTGGCGCTTACATCTGCGGCGAAGAGTCGGCGATGATCGAATCGATCGAAGGCAAGCGCGGCCTGCCGCGTCACCGGCCGCCTTACGTCGCGCAAGTCGGCCTGTTCGGCCGCCCGACGCTGGAGCAGAACGTCGAGACGCTATTCTGGGTCCGCGACATCGTCGAGAAGGGCGCCGGCTGGATGACCGCGCAGGGCCGCAAGGAACGCAATGGCTTCCGCAGCTTCTCGGTGTCGGGGCGGGTGAAGAAGCCGGGCGTGGTGCTGGCGCCGGCCGGTGTCACCGCGCGCGAACTGATCGAGGAATTCTGCGGGGGCATGACCGAGGGTCATGTTTTCAAAGGCTACCTGCCGGGTGGCGCCTCCGGCGGCATTCTGCCGGCCTCAATGGCCGACGAGCCGCTCGACTTTGGAACTCTGGAAAAATACGGCTGCTTCGTCGGGTCGCACGCGGTTGTCATCTTGTCGGACCGCGACGATATGAAGGCGGTGGCGCTCAATCTGATGAAGTTCTTCGAGGACGAAAGCTGCGGCCAGTGCACGCCTTGCCGCGCCGGCACCGAGAAGGCTGTCAAGCTGATGGCGCAAGGCCCTTGGGACGCAAGCCTGCTCACGGAATTGTCCGCCACTATGCGCGATGCTTCGATCTGCGGCCTCGGCCAAGCGGCACCGAATCCGCTATTATGTGTACTGAAATACTTCCCCGAGGAACTCACGAAACCGTTGGGCACTTGGTGACATATGGCTGACAGCAAAGAACCCAAGTCCAACACTTTCACCATCGACGACCGTGAGATCGATATTCGTCCCGGCGAGTCGATCTTCCGCGCCGCGCGCCGTCTCGACATCAAGCTGCCGCACCTGTGCTACTCGCCCAAGCCCGGCTACCGCGCCGACGGCAATTGCCGAGTCTGCATGGTCGAGATCGAGGGCGAGCGCGTGCTGGCGGCGAGCTGCATCCGCCAGCCGAGCGAAGGCATGAAGGTCAAAACGGCGACCGATCGCGCCAAGACCGCGCGCAAAATGGTGGCCGAACTGCTGGTCACCGACCAGCCGGCGATCGAGGTCGCGCACGATCCGCAATCGGAATTCTGGAAGACCGCCAAGCGCCAGGGCGTTGCCGCCGGCCGCTTCCCCAAGCGCGAGCGTGAGGTGGTGCCGGCGCCCGACCGCAGCCATCCGGCCATGGCGGTCAATCTCGACGCCTGTATCCAGTGCAATCTTTGCGTCCGTGCCTGCCGCGAAGTGCAGGTCAACGACGTCATCGGCATGGCCGGCCGCGGTCACGGCGAGAAGATCGTATTCGACTTCGACGATCCGATGGGCAACTCGACCTGCGTGGCCTGCGGCGAATGCGTGCAGGCCTGTCCGACCGGCGCGCTGATGCCGGCGACGCTGGTGGATGCCAAGAACGTGCGCACCGAATTCGCCGACCGCGAAGTCAACAGCGTTTGCCCCTATTGCGGCGTTGGCTGCCAGCTCACCTACCAGATCAAGAACGACAAGCTCTTGTACGTCACCGGCCGCAACGGCCCAGCGAACGAGAACCGGCTCTGCGTCAAGGGCCGCTTCGGCTTCGACTATGTCAGCAATCCGCAGCGCTTGATGAAGCCGATGGTGCGCAAGGACGGCGTCAAGAAAGCCGCCGACGATTTGGTCGATCCATCGAACCCGTATACGCATTTCCGCGAAGCCACATGGGAAGAGGCGATGGAACGCGCCGCTTCCGGATTGAAAAAGATCCGCGACCGCGACGGCCCGCGCGCGCTCGCCGGCTTCGGCTCGGCCAAGGGCTCGAACGAAGAGGCCTACCTGTTCCAGAAGCTCGTCCGCACCGGCTTCGGCTCCAACAATGTCGACCACTGCACGCGGCTTTGCCACGCCTCGTCGGTGGCGGCGCTTCTGGAGGGCGTCGGCTCGGCGGCGGTGACCGCGACCTTTAACGAATGCAAGAATTCCGACTTCATCATCGTGATCGGCGCCAACCCGACCGAGAACCATCCGGTCGCCGCCACCTTCTTCAAGCAGGCGGCCAAGCGCGGCGCCAAGCTGGTGGTGATGGACCCGCGCGGGCAGGCTCTCAAGCGCCACGCCTGGCAGATGATGCAGTTCAAGAACGGCACCGACGTGGCGATGCTCAACGCCATGCTCAACGTCATCATCGGCGAGAAGCTCTACGACCAGCAATATGTGCAGACTTATGTAGAAGGCTTTCCGCAGCTTGCCGAGCACGTAAAGGATTTCACGCCCGAGGAGATGGCGCCGGTCTGCGGCATCCCGGCGGACACGCTGCGCGAAGTGGCGCGCGCCTATGCGCGGGCGGAAAGCGCCATCATCTTCTGGGGCATGGGCGTCTCCCAGCACACCCACGGCACCGACAATGCCCGCTGCCTGATCGCGCTTTCGCTGATCTGCGGCCAGGTCGGCCGTCCCGGCGCCGGCCTGCATCCGCTGCGCGGGCAGAACAACGTGCAGGGCGCGTCCGACGCCGGGCTGATCCCGATGTTCTTCCCCGACTACAAGTCGGTGGAAAATCCGGAGCAGATCGCAAAGTATGAAAAGGCCTGGGGCAAGAAGCTCGACCCCAAGCGCGGCAAGACCGTGGTCGAGATCATGGATGCTGTGCACGCCGACGAGATCAAGGGCATGTACATCATGGGCGAAAACCCCGCGATGTCCGACCCCGACCTGAACCACGCGCGCGGCGCGCTCGCCCATCTCGAGCACCTCGTCGTGCAAGACCTGTTCCTGACCGAGACCGCGTCTTACGCCGACGTCATCCTGCCGGCCTCGGCCTGGCCGGAGAAAGAAGGCACGGTGACCAACACCAACCGCCAGGTGCAGATGGGCCGCCAGGCGCTGCCGCTGCCCGGCGATACGCGCCAGGACCTTTGGATCATTCAGGATCTCGTCCAGCGCATGGGCGAAAAGTGGAATTACAAGCACGTCAGCGAAGTGTTCGAGGAAATGGCGCGGCTGATGCCGGCGCTCGACAACATCACCTGGGATCGCGTCGAGCGCGAGGATCACGTCACCTATCCGGTCGATAGCCCCGACCAGCCGGGCCGCGACGTCGTGTTCGACAAGGGCTTCCCGCGCCCGGGCGGCATGGCCAAGCTGGTGGCGGCGAAACTCACGCCGCCGAACGAGACGCCGGACCACGACTATCCGTTCATCCTCACCACCGGCCGTCAGCTCGAGCATTGGCACACCGGCACCATGACGCGGCGCGCGTCCGTGCTCGACGCGCTCGAGCCGGCGGCGATCGCGGCGGTGTCGCGCGGCACGCTCGAGAAACTGAGGCTTAAAGCCGGCGACATGCTGCGCGTGACCACGCGCCGCGGCGAAGTCGAATTGGCATCGAGGCAAGACGACGCTATCCCCGACGGCGTGGTGTTCATCCCGTTCGCCTACGTGGAGGCGGCGGCCAACATTCTGACCAACCCGGCGCTCGATCCCTTCGGCAAGATTCCGGAATTCAAGTTCTGCGCGGCAAAGGTGGAAGCCGCCACGCTGCGGCAAGAGGCCGCGGAGTAGGGGCTTTTACCAGCCGCGAATGCAGGATGGCCGGGCTTGTCCCGGCCATCGGCGGTTTGTCGGCTGCTCTCACTTGGCGATGCGATGTGACGTGAGCGCCGTCACTTGCCCTTAAGCCCGTCGCGGAACGCAATCGCTTCGAGTTCGACGCGCACGGCGTCCATGACCGGAACCACGGGCCGCGCCTCGAAGACGAAGGCCGGCAGCATCGAGCAGAACTTGTGAACCGCCAGCGGCTCGTCGCAGTCCAGCAGCATGTAGCCGCCCCAGTCGCCGACGCGGATGACGAACATCTCGATCTTGAAATTGTCCGGCGCCTTCCACTGCGTGAAGACCTCGAGGATGCGCTTCTGGGCATTCTCATACTCGATCGGCGACCCTTGCGACCGTTCGTTCCAGGTGAGTACGTACTTCATCGGTATTCTCCAATTGGCTAGCGCTCGATCAATATTTTCCTCGGATCGGTGCTTTCCACCATCGGGCTGACGGTACCGATCATGCTGGTGATCAGTTGTTTAACCCGCCGCGAAGTCTTTCTCGGGCTTGCCGGCGCCAATAGCCTTCTGCTCGCCGTGACGCTCGCGGTCAGCGTCGTGACCTTCGCCTGCGCGCGCACGAATATTCTGCAAGGTGCGGTGCATGTGATGCTGTTCGCCGCCTTTTTGATGTTGATCTTCCAGGCCTGAACGTAGGTGCCGGCCCGCCCTCCATGCGGGCTCATTCCGGCTTTTTATTCCTGAAATAAGCCTCGACCGGGCCGGTGAGCTTGATCGTCAAGGGCTTGCCGAAGCGATCCAACGCCTTGCCGGCGGGGACGCGGACCCAGCCTTCGCTCACGCAATATTCCTCGACATTGGTTTTTTCGACGCCCTTGAAGCGGATGCCGACGTCGCGCGCGAGCGCCTCGGCATTGAAGTGGGGGCTGCTCGGGTCGTTGGAAAGGCGGTCGGGCGGGCTGTCGGTTGCGGGGTCTGGCATGCGGGGTTTGTCTCACACCGCCGCGCGCCGACGCAAGCAGGGATCCCGGTTAAATGCTGCTTGCGATCAATGCAGCGTCGGCGTGTCCTCGCCGACGACCCGCAGTTCCATCCGGCCGATCAAGTCGGTCCGCATCGCCTCGGTCTCGCGCAAGGCGGCTTCGGCCTGCGTCCAGGTGGTCGAGTTCGAGCCCAGCAGCACGGTGCCGATGATCATGGCGGCGATCGCCGCGATGGTCGTCTCGGAGGTGTAGCCGACCAGCGACAACGTCCCGAGCACGATCCAGACCGCGCCGCCGGCGATGGCTAGCTTGGCGGCCAGCGAGAACTTGCGGCAGCGCTCGATCGACTCGCGCAGCGTCTCGCTGCGGGCCTCGAGCTGAGCGATCTCGTCGCGGAAGTCTTCGTTCATGCGCCCTTGCCCGTTCCCGCCGTTTCGTTGCCACGCAACCGTAGCCCGGATGACGCGTCTTGTGACCCCGGGCGATGGCCACATTAACCGGTCGCTAACCATAAATGGACTAGGAAATGCTTGGGAAAACGCGGCCTCACGCTGCGATAGCGGCCGGCGTGGATCGAGATGGCAATTTTCGGGAACGAACACCGGCTCGTCATTGTCGGCGCCGGATTTTGCGGCGCGACCATCGCCTATAAGGTTGCCAGCGAACTAGACCTGCCGGTGCTCGTGCTCGATCGCCGCGGCCATGTCGGCGGCAATTCCCACTCGAAATTCAATGACGAGACCGGCATCGAGTATCACCAATACGGGTCCCACCTTTTCCACACCTCGAACGAGGCGGTCTGGAAATTCATCACGCAGTTTTCGTCTTTCAACAATTACCGGCACCGCGTGTTTTCGCGGCACCGCGGCAAGACCTATACGATCCCCATCAATCTGATAACGATCAATCAGTTTTTCGGGACCGATTTCGATCCGGCCGGCGCCCGCGCCTTCATCGCGCAGCAGGCCGCCGCCGAAAACATCGAGGCGCCGCGGAATTTCGAGGAGAACGCGGTTTCGCAGATTGGCCGCCCGCTCTACGAGGCCTTCATCCAGGGCTACACCGCCAAGCAATGGGAGACCGACCCCGCTGCCTTGCCCGCTGAGATCATCTCGCGCTTGCCGGTCCGCTTCGGCTTCAACGGCTTCTACTTCGGCGACCTGTACGAAGGGCTGCCGACCGCGGGTTATTCCGCGATCTTCGACAAGATGTTGGGGCACCCGAAAATCAAAGTGGTCACCGGCTGCGACTATTTCGACGTGCGCGGGACAATCGATCCGCAGGTCTTGTCGGTCTATACCGGGCCGCTGGATCGCTACTTCGACTACAAATTCGGCGAACTGGGATGGCGGACCCTCGACTTCGAAGTCGAACGACTGGACGTCGACGATTTCCAAGGCGCCGCGGTCGTCAATTATGCCGACATAGACGTGCCGTTCACGCGTATCCATGAATTCAAGCATCTTCATCCCGAGCGCCGCTATGGCAACAAGACGCTCATCATGCATGAATATTCGCGCTTCGCGCGGCGCGCCGACGAGCCCTATTACCCGATCGGCCGGCAAGACGATAAGCGGCGCTACAGCCAATACAAAAAACTGGCGGAAGCCGAAACGAACGTGATTTTCGCGGGGCGTCTCGGCACCTACCGCTATCTCGACATGCATCGGGCGATCGGCGCCGCGTTGAACTTGTATGAGAAAAAAGTCGCGCCGTTACTGACCGGCAGATGCGTTAAATCGGACGGACCGGAATCGGACGACCTTCAGAGGCAGAGCAGTACGTCGCTGGTGCCCGCGAAAAATGCCGGCGTCGACGAGGTCGTGGAGCGCCGCCCCCGCGCGCGATGCGATCGATAAACCGGGCCAACAGGGACATATTTTTCTCCCTCCGTCCCGATTCCCGCAGGTTTCCAGGATAGCCACCAAAGGGCGGCCGGAATACATTGCTCCAGGTCACCGGGCATTGGTGCCTGCCCCGATCCCGCCGCTTTTGCAGGCTGGAATTCGCGTGCATCCAGCGCCAAGCGCGCTGATGGGCAGGGACGGGGAGTAATGCCATGAAACATGCGCCACTTTTATTTTGCCTCGGCATCTTGATGGTCTCGGCCGCGCCTGTGCTGGCCAAGCCCGCCTATGTCGCTTCGACCGTGAACTTGCGCGCCGCGCCGGGCACTACCAGCGAAATCGTCGGCAAGATTCCCGGCGGCAGCTTGATCGATGCCAAGGATTGCAGCGAAGGCTGGTGCGCGGTCACCTGGCAGGAAAAAAGCGGCTTCGCGATCCAGACCGCGCTCGATCTGAGCGGCCACGTTCCGCGCCGCGCGGCGACGCCAGCTTATCCGTCCCGTTCACGCTATGTCGTGGAGGACGAACCGGAGTACTACGCGCCGCCGCCGCCGGTCTATTATTACGGCCCCTACCGGCCGTATTGGGGTTGGCGCCGGCATTGGTGGTGAACGGCGCCGGACCGGCAGCCCGTCACGTCGTTTTGTCGTCGGCGCCCCAGAGCAGGCCGAGCCCGACCTTGATGGCGAGGTAGAACACGGTGGCCGCCGGAATGGCGAAATAGAACTGCACGCCAAGGCCGCGCTCCAATCCGAACAGGACGGCGGCGCCGGCCAGCACCGAGATCAATCGTACGATCGCCAGCTGGTTCATTTGCGCCGGCCGCTAGCGCTTGGCTTTGGAATCGTCGGTCCCGCGCATATTTTGCCACGGATCGACGTGCACCGGCGTGGCCGCCGGATCGGTGCTTCGCAGCGTCGACTTGTATTGTTTGTCGATCGCCTCGGCGTCCTTGATCTTTTGTTTGTCTTCCACAGCGAGCGGGTTTGCAGGCGCCGCCTTTCTTTCCTGCGCGAGCGTCGGCCCTGCGACGACGGCCAGCATGACAATCGCAACGATATAGCGTGCCATGGCGGTTACCCACATGATCCTTGCCGCAGAGGCTATCACGCTGTGCCCGCGCTCTCAATGCGATGAAAACGCTGCGTAATCGGCCTCCGCGGCGTGGCTTCAAATCCGGCTGCCGTACCGTTACACTGTGACTCAAGAGCCTGGCCGCACAATTCCGGCGCAATTGAGGTAAGGCAAGGTAAGAATATGTCACTTGCTCATGATGTTCCGCCGCGCACGGCTGCGACGGCGCTCCGCCACGACTGGACGCGCGCGGAAGTACACGCGCTGTTTGCTTTGCCGTTTCCGGATTTGATGTTCCGCGCCGCGCAGACGCACCGGGAGAATTTCGATCCGGCCGAGGTGCAGATCTCGACCTTGCTGTCGATCAAGACCGGCGGCTGCCCGGAGGATTGCGCCTATTGTCCGCAGGCCGCGCAATACGACACCGGCGTTAAGGCCGAGAAGCTGATGGCGGTCGAGGCCGTGCTCGCCGAAGCCCGCGCGGCGAAAGCCGGCGGCGCCTCGCGCTTCTGCATGGGCGCGGCCTGGCGTTCGCCCAAGGATCGCGATCTCGATTCCGTCTGCGCCATGGTGGAGGGCGTCAAGGCGCTGGGGCTCGAGACCTGCGCCACGCTCGGCATGCTGACGCGCGAGCAGGCGGTGCAATTGAAGGCGTCCGGTCTCGACTATTACAATCACAACCTCGACACCTCGCCGGAATATTACGGCGCCATCATCACCACGCGCACCTACCAGGACCGCCTCGACACGCTCGAGACCGTGCGCGATGCCGGCATCCATGTCTGCTGCGGCGGTATCGTCGGCATGGGCGAGGGNNGAAAGCGTGCCGATCAACATGCTGGTGCAGGTGGAAGGCACGCCGCTTGCGACCGGTGCGCTAAAGGCCGCCAAGCTCGATCCGCTCGATTTCGTGCGCACAATCGCGGTGGCACGCATCACGATGCCCACGTCGGTGGTGCGGCTGTCGGCCGGCCGCGAGGACATGAGCGAGGAGACCCAGGCGCTGTGTTTCCTAGCCGGCGCCAATTCGATCTTCTATGGCCCCAAGCTCCTCACGACGCCAAACCCCGGCCGCGACCGCGACATGCGGCTGCTCGACAAGCTCGGCTTAAGGCCGATGGAATAGCGCGCGATCAAGTAAAGTTGCGCACCAGCGCCAAGCCCGCAAACAATCCCACGATCGAGATCGCAACAGAGGCGATCACATAGAGTGCGGCCATTCCAATTTGGCCGCGCTCATAGAGCAGCGCGGCGTCAAGCGAAAACGCCGAAAACGTCGTATAGCCGCCGAGGATGCCGGTAGTGAAGAACAGACGCCAATGTTGCGAGGCGCCGCCTTTGAATGCGAAGTAAGCGGCAACCAGCCCCATAATGAACGAGCCGGTGATATTGATCAGCAACGTGCCGTAGGAAAATGCAGTGCCGAGCACGCGTGCGGTGGCCAGGTTGATACCGTGGCGCGTCGCCGCGCCGAGCCCGCCGTCGAGAAAGACGATGAGATAACCCATTTCCTTGTACTTGTGTTGCAGGGCAAAGAAATACCGCCCTGTGGCGGACAGAATCCTACCGCCCTGTTTCGCGGTAGGAGTCATCAGCCCCTTGCGGGCGGTTATCGGGGGACCCCATCCCCATCGCCGTCGAAACTAAACGTCCGGCGCCCGGACCGCCAACCGGGAAGACTTAGTGTATACCCGAAGCCATTTTTCGATGCTTGCATGGGCATGTCGATCAGAAAATAAGCAACCGTCCATAAGCCGAAAACTCGCAGCGTGCCCTGGCCCGTTCTCGGACCATCGGCTCAAGCGTTTGCAGGACCAATCGAATCTTGGGGTTCACCGCGCGTTTCGGCGGCTGGCACGGCGTTTGCGAATATTCCGGCATCGACACGCGCGCAAGATGCGCGCTTCCAGCGCCGGCCTCCGAGGGACGGGCCATGAAAACCTTGATCGGCGCCGAGCCGCAGCCGCTCGCCGTCGCGCTCGAGCGCACGGCACTCTTGGTCATCGACATGCAACGCGATTTCCTCGAGCCGGGCGGGTTCGGCGAGACGCTCGGCAACGACGTCAGCCTGCTCAAGGCTGCGGTTAAGCCCTTGCAGGCGGTGCTCAAGGCGGCGCGCGCCGCAGGCCTTCTGGTCATTCACACCCGCGAAGGCCATCGCCCGGATATGTCGGATGCGCCGCCGGCGAAGGTCGAGCGCGGCGAGCCGTCCAAGCGAATCGGTGCGCCCGGCCCGATGGGCCGCATTCTCATTCGCGGCGAGCCCGGTCACGACATCATCCCGGAGCTTTATCCGGTCGCCGGCGAGCCGGTGATCGACAAGCCCGGCAAGGGCGCCTTCTACCAGACCGATCTCGAACTCACGCTGCGCAATTGCGGCATCGAGAATCTGATCGTCACCGGCGTAACCACCGAGGTTTGCGTCAACACCACCGTGCGCGAGGCCAACGACCGCGGCTACCGCTGCATCGTGCTGGGCGACTGCTGCGCGTCGTATTTCCCGGAATTCCACGAGATGGGTTTGAAGATGATCAAGGCGCAGGGCGGCATCTTCGGTTGGGTCACCGGCTCGAAGCAGATGCTCGCCGCCTTTGCCGCCAACAAGGGGCCGAAATACGCACAAGGGAGCGCGTGATGAGCACAGCGACAGGATTTAAACCGACACTGTGGACGCCGGGCGACTGGAATGCTTTCTTCGGCTTCGGCACCAACATCTTGGTCAATATGCTGGTGCTCACCGGCCTGTTGCGTTTCGTGCTGCGGATGCCGGACGCCATCGTGTTCGGCCGCATTCTGCCGGCGCTCGGCCTGATGATGTGCCTCTTCACGTTCTACTACGCCTGGCTCGCTTATAGGCTCGCCAAGAAAACCGGCCGCACCGACGTCTGCGCGATGCCGTCGGGCGTCAGCGTGCCGCACATGTTCATCGTCACCTTCGTGATTATGCTGCCGATCACGCTTGCGACCAAAGACCCGATCAAGGGCTGGGAAGCAGGATTGGTTTGGGTGTTCTTCCAGAGTTTCATCCTGATGATCGGCGGCTTCATCGCGCCCTACATCCGAATGATAACGCCGCGCGCGGCCCTGCTCGGCACGCTGGCCGGCGTCTCCATCACCTTCATTGCCATGCGCCCGGCGCTGGAAATTTTCATGACGCCGGTGATTGGATTGACCTGCTTCGCCATCATCATGGTGAGCTGGTTCGGCGGCTTCAAATATCCCATGAACATCCCGGCCGGCCTGGTCGCTATCGCGGTCGGCACGCTGATTGCCTGGGGCTCCAATCTGTTCGGCTTTAATCTCGGCGGCTTGAACGTCGCCAATCTGCACGCCGCGCTCTCGAGCTTCGGCTTTTCGGTGCCGATCCCGGCCTTCGGCCGTGTTTTTTCCGGCTTCCAGTTCCTCGGTGTGATCCTGGTCACCGCCATCCCGTTCGGCATCTACGACCTGGTCGAGGCGATGGACAACGTGGAAAGCGCGGAAGCGGCGGGCGACGCCTATCCGACCACGCGCGTGCTGACCGCCGACGGCGTGGTCAGCCTGATCGGCTGCCTGATGGGCAACCCCTTCATCAACGCGGTCTATATCGGCCATCCCGGCTGGAAGGCGATGGGCGGCCGCATCGGCTACTCGGCGGCGACCGGCGTCATGGTGATCGTGCTGTCGTGGTTCGGCGTCATCTCGCTACTGCTCGCGATCATCCCGGTGGTCGCGATTTCGCCGATCCTCCTGTACATCGGCATGCTGATCGGCGCGCAGGCGTTCCAGACCACGCCGTCCAAGCATGCGCCGGCGATCGTGCTGGCGCTGACGCCGCACGCCGCGGCCTGGGCCAAGACCTTGATGGACGGCGCGCTCGGCGCCGCCGGCACCAACGCCGCGGCGGTCGGGTTCGACAAGATGGCGACCCAAGGCGTGCTCTATCGCGGCCTGGAAGTCATGGCCGGCGGCTCCATTCTAACCGGGCTGGTGCTGGCGGCGATCGGCGTGTTCGTGATCGAGCGCGAATTCGTCAAGGCCTCGGCTTTCGCGCTCGCCGGCGCCGTGCTCACTTATTTCGGCTTCATGCACGGCAATGCGGTCGGCGTCGGGCACGGCCTGGGTGTGACGCCGTCGGTGGCGCTCGCCTATCTCATCGTCGCCGGCTTCCTGTTCACGCTGGCGCGCGCGCCGGTCATCGTCGACGCCCCGGCCAAGCAGGTGGCGGTCCCGGCGGAATAGCAAAGCCCGCGACATCGGCTTATACTGCTACACCGATTCCACGGTGGCTGCGATGTGCCACCGCGTCTACGTCACGCTCTCGGCCGAGGAGAGGGCGGCGGCCAAAAAGCTGTCCGGTTACCTGATCCCAGTCTATGCCTCGATCGTGCTGGCCATAATCGCCGTGGTGGCCGTCACCGGCACACCGCGGCAAGGTGAGCAGATAGCCGCGACCTCCGTTCCCGCCGCCCGTTAGCTTCTCCTTCCCCGTAACATCTTGACCGAAGCAAACCCGCCACGCCGCCGCCGGCGCGCCTTCGATTGGTCGACGGCGGCGATCGCCGCCCTGGCCGCCGCCGCTGCCGTCGCGATCTATGTTCGCGACGGGCGCGAGCATTTCCTCGCCATCTTCGGCAGCGACCTCACGCTGTTCGGCGCGATGCTGCCCAAGGTCCTGGCCGGGTGCCTGATCGGCGCATTCGTCACCATGATCTTGCCGCGCGAACTGGTGGCGCGCTGGGTCGGACATGAGTCCGGCTTCCCCGGCCTGCTGATCGCGGCGTTTTTTGGCTTTCTGCTGCCCGGCGGGCCGATTACCATCTATCCGGTTGCCGGCGCCTTTCTCGCCATGGGCGCCGATGCCGGCGCGGTGGTTGCCTTCATCACCTCGTGGACACTGATCGGCTATACCCGCGCGCTGGTGTGGGAATTCCCGTTTTTCGGACCGCACTTCGTGATCTGGCGCATCGTGGAGGCGGTGCCGCTGCCGATCATCGCCGGACTGCTGGCGCGGATCGCGCTGCGCGCCGGGGTTCGTGTCACGGCCGAGCGGGACGAGTGATGTTCCTGGCCGTCAACATCCTGCTGTGGCTGGTGGTCGCGGTCCTGGCTTTCATCGCCGCCATGCGCGGGCGCGTGCTGTTCAACGCCGGCACGCGCGAGGGCGCGCTGGAATTCCTCCGCCTGCTGCCGCGCATCGGCGCCGGCGTCATCGGCTCCGGCTTTATCGCCGAGGTATTGCCGAAGGCCTTGGTCGCGTCCTGGATCGGCCCGGGCTCCGGCTTTTTCGGCGTCCTTATTGCGACGCTGGGCGGCGCGCTCACGCCGGGCGGGCCGGTGGTCGGCTTCGCCATCGGCGCCGCCGCGCTCAAGAGCGGGGCAGGGGCGCCGCAGGTGATCGCCTATTCCACCGCCTGGGCGCTCTATGCCATCCACCGGCTGGTGATCTGGGAAGTGCCGCTGATGCCGGCGCGCGTGGTCTGGTTGCGGGCGGCGGTGTCGCTGCCTTTGCCGTTCATCGCGGCGGCGGCGGCGATGGTGCTGGCGCAGCCGTGACCGGGAGCAACCCCGGTTTTAAAGCCGGGCGAGACCTGTCAAAGTCGGCGCGCAAAAACAGGGAGGACACGATGGCGCACCAGGCAAAATGGGCTCCATTCAAACGCGCGGCGATCGTCGCGGTTGTGACGGTGGCAATAGCAGGCTTGCAGTTCAAAGCGGCGGCCGCTGATGACTATCCAAACCGCGTGGTGCAGTTGATTGTGCCGTTCCCGCCCGGCGGCGGCGTCGACACCGAAGGCCGCGTGATCGCGCAGAAACTGTCCGATGCGCTCGGCCAGCAGGTGATCGTCGTCAATCGTCCCGGCGCCGGCTCGGCGATCGGCGTGCGCGACGCTGCCAAGGCTGCGCCCGACGGCTATACGATCCTGATGCTGGTGACCGGTGCAAGCTTGCCCGCCAATACCGGCTACGATTTGCAGAAGGATTTCGCGCCGATCGGGCTGATCGCCTCGATCCCGATCGTGATCATGGCCAACCCTTCGGTGCCGGTGAAATCCATGTCGGACATCGTCGCGCTCGCCAAGAAGCAACCGGGAAAAATGACGGTCGGCACGCCGCCGGCGCCGACGCTCAATTATTTCGGCGCCGAGGCGTTCAAGGGCATGTCCGGAGCGGACATGACCATCGTCACTTACAAGGGCACCGGGCCCCTGACCACAGATCTGCTCGGCGGTCACATCCAGGTCGCGTTCAACACGCTGCCGCCGGCGATCGGAAACATCAAGGCCGGCAAGCTCCGCGCCATCGCGGTGGCGGCGCCGCAGCGTCTGGCGGCGATCCCCGACGTGCCGACGACCGCCGAAGCCGGAATGCCCGGGCTCGACATCGTTCAGTATTACGGGCTGGTTGCGCCGGCCGGAACGCCGCCTGCCATCGTCGCGCGGCTCAACAAGGAGCTGCGCAAGATCGTGTCCTCTGAAGACGTCAAGGCGCGCATTATCGCCGACGGCGGCGGGCCGGTCGCCAGCACGCCAGAAGAATACGCGGCCAACATCCAGCGCGAAGAAGGAAAGTGGGCGGCGCTGATCAAGAAGCTCGGGCTGGTCGTCAACTAGCGTCGATCTAGCGCGTCCGGAAGTGCCGTCGCGGCTACTTCCGCATCAAGCCGCAGTACCGGCTGCCGCCGTTGTCCCAGCAGCCGGTATGCTGGCAATACACCAGGCTTGCGCGGCAGCCGGCCACGCAAGCATCGACCTGGGCGCGATTGGTGTATTTCACGCAGACCGCCCGACAGGTTTTTTCTTCGCCGCTGCACTGCATCGGCGCGGCAAGCGCCGTCCGGGCACCGAGCAGAGACAGCCCGGCGACAAGGGCCATCGGATTTATGATTCTACCGCTCATTCCGCCTCGTTAGCATGGCCGGCCTGGGGCCGTCTCTCCCACAACCCGGACGTACTCAGCGCGGCGAAATAGCCGAGCGCGCTCAAGCACGCGATGCAGAAGCTCACCGGCCAGTCGGTGTAATAGGCAACAGTGATGCCGAGCCAGGCTTCGGCTAGTGCGAGCGCTGCCGTAAGCGTGAGCCCGCTCCACAAGCCGGTGGTCAGACGCTGCGCGGCGGCGGGCGGGCCGACCATCAGCGTGAACACCAGCAGCACGCCGACGATCTGCGCGCACTCCGAAACTGCCAGCGCGACGATGGCGAGGAACGCCGTCGAGACGAAGCGCAGCGGCACGCCTTTGGCCTCCGCCAGTTCCGGCTGCAACGTCGAAAAGATCAGCGGCCGCATGATCGCGGCCAGCGCGGCCAGCGTGATGACGCCGAGTATCGCCAACGTTGCGATCATGGTGTGGTCGACCGCCAGCACGTTGCCGAACAGCAGCGCGGTCGCCTGCGTGGCGAACGATGTATAGTAGTGCAGGAACAATAGGCCGAAACCGAGCGCCAGCGCCAGCACAACGCCGATCGCCACATCGCGGTTGCTGATCCGCTCGCTCAGCACGCCCATCGCGATGCCGGCGGCAAGCGTGAAGCCGAGCAGACCCCAGAGCGGCGCGAGGCCGATCAGGCCGGCGCCGGTCGCGCCGGCAAAGCCGATATGGGAGAGCGCGTGGCCGGCGAAGGTCTGCCCGCGCATCACCAGGAAATAGCCGACGATGCCCGACACTCCCGCGACGATGCCGGCGGCGGCGAAAGCGTTGTTCATGAAGGCGTATTGAAACATGTCAGTGATGATGCTCATGGCCGCCATTGCCGTGATCGTGGTCATGCTGGTGATCGGAGACCTCCACATCGCGCCCGCGCGACATGACGAAGATGTGGCCCTCGGCGCGCACCACCTGGATGTCGGTGCCGTAAAGCCGCGACAGCACCGGCGCCGAGATCACCTCGTCCACGGTGCCGAGCACCGCCTGGCGGTTGCCGAGATAAAGCACGCGATCGAGCGTGCCGAGCAATTGGTTGAGTTCGTGGGCGCTGAATAAAACCGTGATGCCGCGTTCGCGGCACACCTTGCGCACCACGTCGATTACGACTTCCTGGTGACGCTGGTCGAGGCTGATCAGCGGCTCGTCGAGCAGCAGCAATTTCGGCGATCCCACCAGCGCCTGCGCCAGCAAGAGCCGCTGCCGCTCGCCGCCGGACATGGCGGATAGCGGCCGGGCCGCCAGATCGCGCGCGCCGACTGCCTCGAGCGTCTCCTCGATCATATGGCGATCGTGGCGGCTGAGCGACGGCAGGCCCCAGCGCTCGCCATGCAGCGAACTGCCGATGAAATCGAGCCCGCGCACGCGCAGGTCCGGCAGCACCGTGCGCACCTGCGGCAGATAGCCGATGGTGCGGTCGCCGCGTTGCGGGCTGCTGCCGAATACGCGCACCGCCCCCGCGCTCGGTGATAGCAGCCCGAGAATGGCGCGCATCAGCGTGGTNNTGCCGGCGCCGTTCGGGCCGAGCACGCCGATGAATTCACCCGCTTGAATGGCGAAACTAGCGTCCGCCAGCACAATGCGGCCGCCGATCCCGATGGTGGCGTAGTCGAGTTCGACGACGGTCACGAAGAGCGGCCCGCCAGCGCTTTTTCTGCTTCGTTAAGCTCACCCAGCATCCAGTCCTGATAGCTGAGGTCAGGCGGCGCGGTTTCGGTCACGCCGACCACCGGAATATTGGCGGCGCGCGCCAGCGCGACCAGATGCTGCACGACTTTGTCGGATGCCTGCTTGTTGTAGAACATGACGGCGACCTTGTGGTCTTTCAGGTCCTGCTCGAACGCGGCGACGTCGCGCGCGCTCGGTTCGGTGTCGTTCATGATCGAGAGCTGGAAGCGCTCGTTGCGCATTTTCAAGCCGAGCGCTTGCGCCATGTAGCCGAACACCGGCTCGCTGGCGGTCACGGCGGTGCCGGCATATTTGCCGCGGATGGCGGCGATCTTGTCGTCGAGCGGCTTGAGCGAGCCGAGAAACGTCGCCAGCCGCGCCGCGTAGTCGTTTTTATGCACGGCGTCTGCGGCGCTCAGCGCCGCGGCGATCGCCTTGGCGACCGCCGGCATGGTGGCGGGGTGGTACCATAAATGCGGATTGTCGCCGGTTTGTCTGTGCACCAGCTCGGCGGCGACGATCACTTTGCGGTTCGGCTGCGGCGCCGCGCTCAGCAGCTTTTCCATCCAGGGGTCGTAGTCGGCGCCGTTGACGATGGCGATCTGCGCGCGCGCGATCTGGCGCGCGATTCCGGGCGTGGTCTCGAACAGATGCGGGTCCTGGTCCGGGCTGTTCATGATGCTGGTGACCGCGATCCGGTCTCCGCCGATCTGGCGCGCGACGTCGCCATAGAAATTTTCCGCCGCCACCACGGCAATCTTGCTTTCGGTTTTGCCGTCGGCGGCGCGCGCGGCCGAGGGGAGGGCCAGCGCGGCAAGGGCGAGGAGGGCAGCGAGCCCGGAGACTGTCTTCACGACGGCAGAACCTGCGTTGGGCGAAAGGAGAACCTTTATATGTAATATTATAACATATCGAAAAGCAACGCCAATTTGGGCCGCGCCGCCGTAATGCAAAGGGGGTGCGACCGGCCAACGCGGCGGGAGCATTTCGCAACCGCCGCGGGTGGCGCTGGTTAAAGCAACTTTAATTTATGCAGGCTAGCTGTAGGGATCGCGAATTGAAGCATGACAAATCGATTGCGCGGCCACGGCGGGAAGAATTCCCGCCGAGTAAGGGACTAGGAATGTCTCAAGCATTGCAGATTATCGACGAGCTCGAAGTCGCGCTCAAAGGCAATTCGACCGAACGGCATCTTCGATATTGAAGAGCGTCACCGGGCTGTTTCTGGCGGCCCACGACCGCCTCACCGAGGAAGTCTCGTCGGTATTCGACGGCGTCATGGTCCGCTTGATCGAACATGTCGAAAGCCGCGCGCGGTTCGAGTGGAGCCGGGACGTCGCGCCGATCGCCAACGCCCCGCACAACGTCATTCACCGTCTCGCCAACGACGACGACATCGCCGTCGCCGGGCCGGTGCTGACGCAATCGCCGCGGCTGACCGACCAGAATCTGATCGAGATCGCCGAGAGCAAGGGCCAGTCGCATCTGAGCAAGATTGCCGAGCGCCCGCAGCTCAGCACCGTGGTCACCGACGTCCTGGTCGATCGCGGCGACCGCGAGGTCGTCACCAAGGTTGCGGTCAATACCGGCGCGCGCTTGTCGAGCACCGGCATGTCGATGCTGGCGATGCGCGCCAGCGGCGACGACGAGCTCAGCCAGGCGATGACCCGGCGCTCCGACATCTCGCCCGCGCTGTTCAAGCGGCTGCTCAGCCACGCCACCGAGGAGGCGCGGCAACGCATGCTGGCCGCCGCCGGGCCGGGGAAGCGCGAGGCCATCAATCGCGTGCTGGCGCAGATCGCCGCCCAGGCCGGCACCACCAACGTCTCGGCGAAGGAATTCGCCGCTGCTGAGCGCCTGGTGCAATCCTTCAGCCAGGACACCGAGCAGACCCGCTCCAAGGTGCTGCAATTCGCCGATGGCAATCGCATCGCCGAACTGGTCGCCGCGCTTTCGATCCTGAGCGGCGTTCCGATCTCGCTGGTGTCGCGGCTGGTCTGCGACACCGAGCCGTTCGGCGCTATGGCGCTGTGCAAGGCCATCGGGCTGGAACGGATGGTCGCGCACGCGGTGCTCAACAATCTTGCCGGCATCAGCGACGAGCGCGAGGAAAAGCTCGAGCAGATGTGCGAGCAGTACGAGCGGCTATCGACCGAATCCGCCGAGCGTCTGCTCGGCTATTGGCAGGCTAGCCAGGTGCGCCAGGAATTGCCGCATTAACGGTGAAAAACCGAAGGTGCGGAGGTCCGGGCGGGTAATTTGTTAGGGTCCCGTCCGGCAATTGCCAAATCGATATTCACGAATTGTTCATGTGTCTTTAACTTTCATAAAGCGATTTCCTGTAAGACTGCGTGAATAGCTAACCGGAACGCGCTCCGATGGCCGTGCTGCAACATCAACGTGCCAGAAAATCCGTGTACGAACGCGGCGTGGTCGCCTGCGAGAAATGCGCGACCCCGATCTACGTCTACAAATACAGGTCGCTACCCGAGGAGTTTTCGGTGCGTTGCTCGCACTGCGGCGGTCGCGGCATGTACAAGAAACGCGCTATCGCCATCGAGTCCATGCCGGAGCGGCGCAAGAAACCGAGGGACTAGCCGCCGTCCGCCGACCCACGCCGGGAATTTACACCATGACATAAGTCCGCCACCAAATAGCCAAATAGGCTTGTCAATTTCGTGTCGTCGAATAGAAACCTGATGTCCCGCAATGCAAACGGAAGTGATCCTATGACAAAGAACTTGCTTATCGCCGGCGCCGTTATCGCGGCGTTCTCTATGCCGCTCGCCGCCCAGGCGCAGGGCGTTCCCGGTGGCGCCGCTCATGGCTTCAATGAGGGCAACCGCATCGCCGGCCCGGTCGGCGCGGTGGTCGGAACCGCGGTCGGCGGCGTGATCGGCGGCGTCGAAGGCGTGCTTGGTGTCGATCAGCGCTATTACGTCAGCGAGCCGGCGCCGGTCTACCGGCACCACTGGCGTCGCCATCATCACCGCCGCCATTATTGAGCGGTGAAGCGCGGCCAGTTCGCGCTCCGGATAATTCCAATCGACTGACGAAATGCCCGGCGCTTGCGCTGGGCATTTCGCTTTGGCGTTGAGAGGGCGGTTCGGACGCTCAGGTCTGATCGCCGTATCGCTCGAATACCGCGGCCGCGACGAAAGCCTTGCGTCCTTGCCGGCCCGTCGTCGTGCCGTGCGCGGCGCACCAGGCCGCGAAGCTGGCGGGCTCGATGCGCACCCGCATCACCGGATGGCCGTAGGCCTTGAGGCCTTTCTCCATCTCTTCGGCCATCTTGTGCCACGCAGCCCAGTTCGGCGGCAGGGTATTGCCGTCGTCGAACAGTTTCAGCAGCGCGGGATAGTCGGCCTCTTCGATCCAGTAGGCGCCGACCGCGGGAAGCGGTTTGTCGTCGGGAGGGAGCATGGCGATGAGAGTAACACGAGTGTCCTGTTTGGAACGTGGAACATCTGCCGAGATTCTGCATTCAATTTAGGCGGCCGTTCGGCGAGCCTTGACAGCCCGCGCGCAGCGGTCCGAGTATCGGGATGTAAGACAGGCACGGAGGTTTTGTATGGCACCACTGGGTCAACATGCCGCGATGATTGCGATCGCAAACGTTCGGGCGATAGCATAGCGGCGAATACGCGGGCGGCACGCCGGGAGCGGCCGTCGCGGGTCGCATCAGTCAGGCAAGACCCCAATTCGGCCGGTCCCGACGCGCAGTTTTTTACGCCTGCTTGCGCCGCTCGATATGTTTGTCGACGCCTCGCCGGCCTTCCTCGGTTTCGGCCTGCCAGACGTTTTTGTGCGTCTTGTGTTTCGCTTCGTCCCATTCATGCGCGACGCTGTCGCCCATGAACACGACAAAGACCTCGCAGCCGTCGGGATACTCGTAGGGGCCGTGCAATTCGTTCCAGCCGAAGACGTAGTCGCCGGGACGCAGATCCTTGCCGGCTACGCACATGCGGCCTTTGAGCACGACGATGGAGTGCCAGCTCTTGTGCGCGTGCTCGGGCTCGACATAGCCGGGCGGAAATTTGACCTTCATGTCGACCCGTCCCATCGCCTTGTCATGGGCGAAGATTTTCACTTGCACGCCGTCCGGCAGCTTGAGGACGGATTTCGAGCCTTCCTGCCACGGAATTTCATCGTCGTGGATGGCGCGAAAGGTGTGGTCGTAGGCCGCTTGTTGTTCCGGTTTCATGGTCGAACCTCTCCGACGAGCTTTCTTGCCCAAAGCATAAGGGAGACCGGCACCGTGAGCTACCCCGCCAACACGTAAGCAAGCAGCACAACGAAGCCGCCCACGGCCAGCGTGGCGTGGATGCCGATCAGCATTCCCGCCAGCCGCCGGCCGCGCAGCCGCGCGGCAAGCTGGGCAAGCCCGACCAGCGCCGCCATTCCAATCAGCGCGGCGGCGATCGTGCCGAACGAGCCGGTGCCTTGCGTGAACCCGCGCGGCGGGCCGCGCAAGGCGAGCGCGAGCAAAGCGAAGCCGGCGATGGCGATGAGCCCGTGCAGCGCGCCGAACGGCAGAGGCGGCGGCGCGGCGCCTTCGCGCAAATGCAGTACCGCAAGTACGCCGCCGAGCAGCACGGCGATCCCGAGGACGATGAAAGCGGGATTCAGCATGGCGGGAGGCGAGTGGAACGGGACAGCATGGGTGTTAGCCTAGCACGGGTACACTTTTTCTGGCCGGGCGATTTTGAATCTGGCGGATGAAGTGACGGCGATTGAATCTAGCGGGATTGACCGACCGGATCCGAGGCGATGGCGCTGTCTTTTAATGGCGTTGTCGCGCTTGACGTTTTTATAGCGCCGGATTGCGTCGTAACCGCATTTGTGGTCGACGTCGTTGCCTGATGGTGCTGTGTCATAAACGACATCGTCAGGGCAAAGCCCACCCACACCCATCAGTAACTTTTGTGTTGCGCGAGGACTTTTGCAGTTCCTGTCGCGGCGATGGGGGCAGCCTCGTCGGCCTGCGGCAGAAGCCGAACCAGCCGTGCCACAATGGCCGCCGCTTCCGGCGACTTCCAGCTTTTGCCCGAGACCAGATCGAGAATCGAAAGCAGCGTCTTCTCCGCGATCGCTTTGGGCATGGCCGCCAAGCGGGTAGCCTCCTCCCACAAATCGACATTCATGCGCGCCAGCGCGGAAAGAATGCTCAGCCGCATTCCGTTTGCTTCCTCGCAGACTTGCGCAAACAGAAACTCTTCGTAGCGCGCATTCAGGGTTGAAAACCTTGCACGATGATCCACGATGGAGCCGTCTTTGGTAACCACCGGAACACCATTTTGCGTCGACGGGGCGCGCTCGAACTTTAATCCGGGGGTAAAATGAAGGAGCGCCATAGAGCTAACGGCCAAAGAGGCTAATCGTTCGCGGTTGCGAGAAAAATATATCGTGACAGCAGGCCAAATTGCATCCAGAGCATGAGCCGGATGCGACAATAGCAAGCGGTGGGGGCTGGCGTGCGAATCCGTTATCCTTCGGCCAGGCCCTTCCCAGCGGAGCGAAGAAGCGCAAGGGTAGGTGCGTCCAACCAAAGGAGAAAAGGCCATGTCGCTAGGACTCATTCTCGTCATTCTGCTTATTATCTTCCTGCTCGGTGGCTTTAGCGGCCGCTTCGGCGGCTACGGCTACGGCTACGGTCACGGCGGCGTGGGTATCATCGGCACCATCCTGATCATCGTTGTCGTCCTCATGCTGCTTGGTCGGCTCTAATCTGACCGGCGCCTTCGCTTGCATCGGGAGAATCACTTCGTCGACCGCATCGGGTGGCTGCGAGCCGCGGTGCTCGGAGCCAACGATGGCATCATATCGACCGCAAGTTTGATCGTCGGCGTTGCCGCGGCGGCCGCGACACAAAACGCTGTTTTGGTCGCCGGTGTCGCCGGCCTGGTGGCCGGCGCCATGTCGATGGCCGCCGGCGAATATGTGTCGGTCAGTTCGCAGTCAGACACAGAACGGGCAGACCTCGCGCGCGAGCGTAAGGAGTTGAACGAGAACCCCGCGTTCGAGCTTGATGAGCTTACCGAAATCTACGTCCATCGCGGCGTCGACAAGGCGCTCGCGCGGTAGGTTGCCCAGCAGCTGATGAAGAAAGATGCCTTGACCGCGCACGCGCGCGATGAGCTCGGGATTTCGAAAATCACCACCGCACGTCCCGTGCAGGCGGCGCTGACATCGGCGGTGACGTTTTCGGCCGGCGCGGCCATGCCGTTGCTCATGGTTGTGGTATCGCCAACCGATGTGCTTGTACCGGTCGTATCGGCGGCGTCCTTGGGCTTTCTCGCTCTGCTCGGTGCGATCGGTGCAAAGACGGGCGGTGCAAGCATTCTGCGCGCTACCGCGCGCGTGACATTCTGGAGCGCCTTGGCGATGGCGCTCACCGTCGGTATCGGGAAATTATTCGGTACGGTTATCTGATGGCAGTGACGGCACAGGAGATACAGAGCCGGTCACTAGAGGCGTTTGCTGCGCGCCAGGTTAGTTTCCTCTGAACGTTCGATCTTCCGGAATTGATACGATCTTGAGGCAGACCCGCGTCAAACCGGAAATGCCGAGTTCCCGTGCGGCAACCTGCGACACATCGATTATTCTTCCGCCGATGAAAGGGCCGCGGTCGGTGATTCGCACCACCGTCCAACGTGTGTTGTCTTGGTTGTCGACGACCACCAGCGTTCCGAATGGCAGCGTCCGATGCGCGGCGGTAAACTCTTCCGGGCGCGTGTCTTCTCCGTTTCTTCGCGGACGCTTGAGTAAAATGAAGCGAGACCGCACTCGTCCGGCTTTCTGTCGGCTGCGTTCGTCGGCCCTAACAAGCAAGCCGATAGGAATGCAGCTGCAAGCAAGTGCGACTCGCCGATCATGGATTGTTTGTAATCGGAGAATGGGCACAGTGACATTGAGATGAATCAAACAAGGCGTAATCCGCCGGTCTCTTGGAGGCTGACGGATGACGCTTTGCTGGTTCGCCGAATGGGCTGTTGCATGACTGGCCGATGCTGCGCACAATGCGCAGGAACAATAGAGTGCCCTATGCGTCAGCCGCCCAGCCAAAATCCTGCCCCCCAAGACGGTCTCGCCGGCCACGCGCTGGGCCATGCCCTGAGCCGGCGCGCGGTGCTGGCAGGCCTGCCGCTGATGCTGGCCGGTTGCGTCTCCGCCGATTATGGCGCCGTCAGCGACGGCGGCTTCGTCACCGCGCCGATCGACATGACCACCGTCGATCCGAGCTTGCTGCGCCAGGAGGTCGCCTGGCACGGCAAGGAGAAGCCGGGCAGCATCGTCGTCAACGTGCCGGAACGCCGGCTCTATCTGGTCGAGGCCGGCGGCAAAGCGATACGCTACGGCGTCGGGGTCGGCCGCACCGAGGGCACGAATTTCCGTGGGCAAGCGATCATCGGCCGCAAGGAGAAATGGCCGCACTGGACGCCGACCGCGAACATGATTGCGGCGATGCCGCGCTATAAGCCGTACGCCGGCGGCCTGGAAGGCGGTCCCGACAATCCGCTCGGCGCACGCGCGCTCTATCTCTATCGCGACGGCCACGACACGTTTTTCCGTCTGCACGGCACCACCGAACCGGAGACCATCGGCCAGGCGGTCTCCTCCGGCTGCATCCGGTTGTTCAATCAGGACATCATCGATCTCTACAACCGCGTGCCGGTCGGCACCCATGTGACGGTTGTGCAAGGCTGAGCGCGGGCGCTTACGTCAACGGACTCCCGCGTCGTCCCTTGGTGTCGCCATGAACCGCCGTCGCCGGCGGCTTCAGGAAGGCGTCGAAACGCTCCCGCACAATGGCGTAACACTCGCACGATACCTTCTCGAGGCCCATGCGATCGAGAACCTGAATCGTGCCCCGGCGATAGCTGATTAGTCCGGCCGCCTGCATGGATTGCGCCGCAAGCGTCACCGACTTGCGGTTGGCGCCGAGGATGTTCGCCAGGAATTCGTGGGTATAGGTCAGGGATTCGCCTTCCGCCCGATCGTGCATCATCAGCAGCCAACGGCACATTTTCTCTTCCGTGCTGTGCATGGCATTGCAGGCGACGGTCTGCTCGACCTGGGACCGCAGCGTCTCCGAATAGCTGACGAACAGATCGCGCACGTGCTCGCTGTTCTTGAATTCGGATTGCAGCAATTCGATCGGGCAACGAACCATGTGGCCCTCCAGCTGCACAATGCATCGATTGAAGGACACCCGGCTGTACATGGCCGCGAACAGACCGAACGCCCCTTCGCGCCCGATATTGGCGGTCTCAATGGCGGAGCCGTTTTCCAAAACGGTCAACAGCGAGAGAGAACGGAACCTTGCGGAAAATAAGCGTGCTTCAGCGGGCCACCCGCTTCGCAGACGACGGCGCCGAGCTTGAGCTTGACCGGCTCAAGATGCGGCTCGATCCGCACACGGCTCGCTGGCTGCAACGCGCCGAGCAACTGATTGCGCCGCACGTCTCCTAGCGCTTTTGACATGGCGGTATCATTTTATGGAGCTACCAAGCAGCAGCATGGGCTGCGTCAATTTTTAGCAGACTAACTCATTTATCCGCGCTTGGTAAGCGCGCATGCTACGGCTGCAATTCCAATTCACGGCCAAGCAGCGAACGCATTTCGAGAATCATGGTGCCTGCGTGGTAAGGCTTGCGGAAAAAGCGGCTGCCTGCCGGCAAATCGCGGTCCGGAACGCGGCTGGATACCACGATGATCTTGATCGGGGGCCAGCGGTCACGCACCGCATGCGCGAGTTTCACTCCGTCCATGCTGCCGGGCATGTCGACGTCAGTGAGTAACAGCGCAATGTCGGAGCGCGCTTTCAATATGGCCACGGCCTGGTCGGCATTGCCGGCTTGAATTGCCTCGAAGCCGGCGTCTTCCACGATACCGGCCGTGAGCGCCATCAAAAGCTGATCGTCTTCGACGATCAGAACGCCATGCGGCGAACGATTGCCGTTTATCATGTCGTCTGCGTCGTGTCGGCGGCAAGTGTTTGGCCGGCATTCGCGCTTGGCTCCGAAAGCGCCAAGCTGGACCAGAACCCCGCCATCCGAACGAAGTGCGACTGCAAGCTATGGCTGCGGGCGGTCCCGGCCAATTGCATGCAATCTGCCTCCAGGCGGAGGCACTCCAGCGCATGTTTTAGCGATCGTTCCGGCTCGGACACGGCGCGCCTCGTAAAGGCCCCGCCATTGTCGTTGCATGTCTTGAATGTCTTGTCGGTGGTCTGCGCCACAGAGGAAAGCGCTTTGACCGCCGCTCTCGCCGACACAGCCGGCTCGGAGCGGGCAGGGCGCAGGAAACGGTTTTCAATGAGTTAATTAAATTCGCTTAATGCCCGTCAGAATTACTGCACGATCTTTAGACGGAAACGCTTTCGGCAAGCGTGAGCTCGCTCTCGGAAGCGACCCGTTCATGGGCTTCGGCGATGCTCTTGATGCGATAGCAGGGGTCGCCGGGATCGCGGTCCGAGGCAGGAACGAGAAATCGAATTTCGTAGGAACCCGGCGCCGAGGATCGAAGCACCATCGGCTCGAGGTCGACGATTTGACCGACCTGGTATTTATGAACCACGAGGCTCTCCTTTCGTCTTGGCGGCGGCGGGCTTCACGGGATTGTCATCCTGCGGGTGGACGTCCTGCGCGTGGATGATCTTGTCGAAATTGTGCGCTAGCCAGTCTTCGTTTTGCGCCAAAAGGCTGAAGCTTTGCTTCCGCCGCTGGAGCTCGATGATTTCGCTGGGCGCGACGGCGGTTTTAAGCAATTCGGCGTATTCCGGCGCTTTTGCGCGAAACTGTTCGGCCGTGAACATCGGAAAATTCCCTTCGTGGCATGCATCGAGCGGTCTTCCGCGCGTGCTGCCACAACGTTTGCTTTAAGATGATGGTCATCTTATATGGCGACGATCGAGCCGAATTGCTATTCCCTCGACTCCGAGCGAATAAAGGCGCATATTTTCAACATAGGGCGCTTGCTACAGCGCCCCGGCGTTCGCGCCAACCTAACGAAAATTCGTGCTGCCTTGCCTACGTTCAAAAGCGTGGCGAAAGGTTCACATGTTAACTTATGCGTTGTCGAAAGAAGCTCCGTTTATCGATCTCGAAGACGGACTTACGCTCGCGCATGCCATCGTCGATACCGTCCGTGACCCGTTGGTCGTGCTCGACCATGACTTGCGCGTCATCGCCGCGAGCCGGTCGTTCTATCAGACCTTCCGGCTTGTGCGCGACGATGTCCGCGGCCACCTGCTTTATGAGATTGACGGCGGACAATGGGACATCCCGGAGCTTCGTGAACTTTTAGGGTCCATCTCAAGCGGACAATCGTCCGTCGAGGGATATGAGGTCGATCGCGAGTTTCCAGCGATCGGGCACCGCATCATGCTGCTGAACGCGCGCAAGGTCTTCTACGAGAAAGGGACCCACAGTACGGTCCTGCTGGCATTCGAGGACATCACTGCGCGGCGCGCGATCGAGCGGCAGGTCGAGGAATTGCTGCGGGAAAAGGACATGCTGTTGGAGGAGATGCAGCACCGCGTCGCCAACAGCCTGCAAATCATCGCCAGTATCCTGCTGATCAAGGCGCGAACCGTCCAGTCGGAGGAAACGCGGCTGCAGCTGGAAGACGCGCATCAGCGCGTCTTGTCGGTCGCCGCCGTTCAACAGCATTTGCACGTCGATGGCGGCGGCAAGCCGATCAAGATTGGAAATTACCTTACAAAACTATGCGAGACATTGGCACAATCGATGATCGGCGACAGCCGGCCGATTTCGCTCAAGGTCGACGCCGACGCCGGCACCGCGCCATCGCGCGATGCCGTGAGCATCGGGCTTGTCGTCACCGAATTGGTGATGAACGCGCTGAAACACGCGTTCCCCACCGAGAGGGCCGGCGCGGCGATCGTCGTTTCTTACAAAGTGGCAGGCCCCGACTGGAAGCTGGCGATCACCGACAACGGGATCGGCAAGCCGGACGTGAGCGCCAGCGTGACCAAGCCCGGGCTCGGCACCAGCCTTGTCAAAGCCTTGACGCGGCAACTCGACGCGGTCGTCGATATTGTCAGCGGTCCCGGCGGCACGGCCGTATCCGTCACGCACGCGACATTTAAATCCAAACCGTCCGAATCCAGAGCGCCGACGGCCGCGGTGTAGCGATGTGGCTGCCATGGGAATCTCAGGACAAGCCGGCGAATATGGCGATCAGTTTTCCAAATCGCAGCCGCAGCTACGACGCGACGCGGCGGGCGGTTCATTTCTGGGGACACGATCGTTCGATCGAGAGTTCGTTCTATGTGACCGCGGAAGCGCTCGGGCAGTTCCAGCCGAACGCGCGCCCCGACGCGGACGACCTTCTGCGGGCGTTCGACAGCAACCGCGACCGTATCTACGCAATCGCCGCCAAGGTCTACGCGCGCGGCCGACGGGGGTCCTACGATCTCAATATTGCCGACTTCTGACGGCGGTTTGTCCGCCGACGCTGCAATCCACAACAAAGGAATGAATGTGAAACAAGCCGATAAGAGACCGGGCAATCTGCGCACCAATGCAATGCCGACCGACGGCTATGTCTTGTCCGTCGATGGAAAACTGAAGACGCATTTTAGCACGTCGGCGGAAGCTTCGGTTGCCGCTTCGAAACTCAAGCAAAGTTTTCCGATGATCCAGGTCGCGGTGTACGACGCGGCGGAAAGAATCTATACGCCGGTTGGGCTGGACGAAAAGACTGCCGGCGCCGCCGTCGCTGTCAAGCCATGACCTGACGCCGGCCTCGGCATTACGGGCTAATTGCTTACTTTGATACCGGCGTCCTGGATGACCTTCGCCCATTGCGGCCGTTCCGCCGCGATTGAGGCCGCGAACTCCGCGGGTGAACCGCCGATCACTTCCATGCCGATATTGCTCAGCCGCTTGCGTACGTCCGCCGGGGCAAGGGCTTTCACCATGTCCTGGTGAAGTTTCTCGATGATCGCGGGCCGGGTTCCGGCCGGCGCCATCAGGCCGATCGACAGAATCGACACAAAGCCCGGATAGCCGGCTTCGATCACGGTCGGCAGATCGGGCACCGCCGGAAAGCGCGTCGCGGACGTGACGGCGAGCGCGCGCAATTTGCCTTCCCGCACCAGCGGAATCAGCGGCGAGATGGCGCCGAAGAACATGGTAATGCGCCCACCCAGCAGGTCGGTGATGACAGGAGCTGCGCCGCGATAAGGCACGTGCTGGATATCGACGTGCGTTATCGCCTTGAACAACTCGCCGGCAAGGTGCTGCGTCGTTCCGACTCCGGCCGAGGCAAAACTCTTGCCCGGGTTCGCGCGCAAATACTCGACCAGTTCCTTCACGGTCTTGGCGGGCACTTCATTGGGGACGACGAGAATATTGGGCGAATAGACCGCGAGCGAGATCGGCGTCAGATCGGTCGCGGGGTTGAACGGCATCTTGTAGAGACTGGGATTGACGACGAGCTGGGCGTTGGTCGACACCAACAGCGTGTATCCGTCGGGCGCGGATTTGGCGGCGCGATCGGCCGCGATATTGCCGCTGGCCCCGGTAATGTTCTCGACCACCGCCGGCTGGCCCCAGATCGCCGACAGCCGGTCGCTGACGACGCGCGCGAGGATGTCGACCGGGCCGCCCGGCGGGTAGCCGACGAGCACCCTGACCGCGTGGTCCGGATATCCGCTTTGCGCCTCGGCGTTGCCTGCCGCCGAAAACATCGCCAGCGCGGCAATAAGCGCTGCGGCCGCCTTCACTTTGATGGTCATCGCTTCCTCCCCTTTTTTTGCTTGAGGATAGTAAACGCAACGAGCGAGGGGAAAACAACCGGAATTAGGTGCATTAAGGCCGGCCGGTTTCAGCCAGGCCGTCGCGGCGGTAGCCGGGAGGGCGCGCGGGACATGCGCCAATTCTGCGCCCGTCCGCCTGTCGCGCATGTATTGCTACTGACGATGATCATATGGTCAGGGTGCTCGAAAGCGCGTGTTCATTTCATTTTTACTTGTGTCGACCTGCATCTTGCGGCTGCGGGACGTGTGGCGTCGCACCATTTCATTGAAAAGGTTTGCTACATGACCAAAAACGTCGCTCCCGCTACCTCGATGAACATCGCCGACATGGTTACCTATGGAATTGTCGGTTGCATCGCAGTCTCGTTCTTGGTGGCATTTATTCTGTGGCAATAGCGGCCGGTTGACGGCCCGCTTTTTGTCTGCTTTTCGCCCTTTGGCCTTGCCGCCGCGAGCGGCCGGACGCGCTTGTTCCGGGACGTCGCCAGGTGCGCTGAAGGCCGGACTCTGATATAGGCTGCCGCCGCATGAACGTGGACAAGCGAGCAGGGACCCTATGTCGAAGCAGGCGATGCGCGAGGAAACCGAACGGCTCATCAAAGAGGCGCTCGAGCGCAAATCGGTTACGGTGACGCAGGGCGACACCCGGATCGAGACCAAGTGCGGAAAGTGCGGTGCCTTGAACCGCGTCAAGATGCCGAAAGGACAATCCCGCGTCGAATATTCGTGCAAGGACTGCGGGCATAAGCAAAAGGCGCTTTGACGGCCGGGCGTACGGTCGTCAAAGCGTGCCTGACTAGGCTATTTGGCGCTCGCGGCTTTCAGGATCGGCGTCAGCCGCGCGATTTCGCTGTGCACCAATGCGGCCAAGGCCTTCGGTCCGCGCTCGTCCGGCTCCGCGATCTGGGCGCCGAGATCGGTCAGCCGCTTTTGCACCGCCGGCTCATCGAGGCCTTCGCTCAAAGCTTTGGCGAGCTTGTCGACAATCGCCTGCGGCGTGCCCTTCGGCGCGAATATCGCATAGAAAGGCGCGCAGTCGAACTGCGGGAAACCCTGCTCATAGGAGGTCGGCACGTCCGGCAACAGCGGGCTGCGCTTCTTGGCGGCGATCGCCAGCGCTTTGACCGTGCCTTTGCGCACATGCTGTAAGGGCCCGAGCACCGGGTCGCAATCGTAGTCGACGTTGCCGGCAAGGATGGCGTTCATCACCGGGGCCGTGCCGGTGAACGGCACCAGCGTCGGCTTGATGCCGATGGCCGAGTTGAGCAGAAGACAACCGATATACGACACCGAGCCGATGCCGGCGTGCCCCATGTTGAGCTTGCTCTCGTTCGCCTTGGCCCAGGCGGCGAACTCCTTCAGGTTGTTGGCGGGGATGTCCTTGCGAACCGCAAGCAATTCCGGCTGCACGGCGGTCAGGTTGACCGGCTCGAAATCCTTTTCCGGGTCATAGCCCAGGTTGGGATAGAAAATCGGTGCCAGCGCATTGGTGCCCATGTGTCCGGCAAGCAGCGTGTAACCGTCGGGGTTGGCGCGCGCCGCGCGGGTCGCGCCGACCGTGCCGCCGGCCCCGGCGACGTTCTCGACGACGAACGATTGGCCGAGATGGCGGGACAAGATGTCGGACGCGATGCGGCCCATCACATCGGCCGGCCCGCCCGCCGCGAATGGCACGATCACCGTCACCGTGCGCGTCGGATAATCTTGCGCCTGCGCGCCGCCTAGTCCGGCCAGCGCGAACCGCGCTGCCGCGATCCAATGTCCCTTCATCGCTTCCCGCTTGATAGTGGCGGTTCTAGCGACCGCCTGCTTAGGCATAGTATCGCGAAAGGGCGGTGAACTGAACCCGCAATTCATGCGGCGCTTCGGGACGCCATCCGAGGTTCGGGCTCCGCGCCTTACTACCCTTTACGCGCCGAAGTACAGTTTCAGCGCGGTTTCGCCGAAGATTTTTGACCGGGCTACCGGGTCGGCGATGCAACCGGTCAACCAGTCGACCGTGGACTGATAGGTAAACTTGGCCTCGTGTCCGACGAATGGGGAGTCGCTCGCCCAAACCAGCCGGTCGGGCCCGGCGATGCGCAAAAGTTCGCGGGCGTAGTCGACGGCTTGCGGTCCAAGCCGGTAGCCCGCCGAAACCTTGACCCAGGTGCGGCCCTTTTCGATTGAATGCAGCATGGTCTTGAAGCCGTCGCTATTGATTCCGGTTCGGGGGTCGGGGCGGCCGAGGTGATCGATCACGATGTTCACGCCGGAGGCCCCAAGCGTCGGCAGGATTTTCGGCAAGTCCTCGCCTTCGACGTGGGGATGGACGTGCCAGCCGAGGTCGGCGAGACGGCGAAAGAACGCGCGGTACTCGAATGTCGTAATGTCGGGCAGTGAAGGCAGGCCGATGAACGGCAGCCGCACGCCGACGACGCCATCTCTGCTCATGGCTTCGAGCGCAAAACGGTCGACCGTGGGCTTGAGGATGACGGTGCCGCGCAGTCGCTTCGGTTGCGCGCGGAGCGCTGCGATCGTGTAGTCGTTGTAGTCGCCCCATGGGCTTGCCGCGGCGATCACCGCGCGCTCGATGCTGTGAGCATCGAGCGTCGCCATCAATTGCTCGTGCGTGAAGCTGTAGGTCGGCGCATGCCGCGGATTGTCGATGAGCGGCATGGCGGTGGTGAAGACATGAACGTGCGCGTCGATTTTCAAATCATCCGGCATGCCGCCACCTATTGCTATGATGCCGGCTAATGCGGCTGAATTCCGGCCTTCTTGATGACCTCGGCCCATTTCGCGATATCGGCGGCAAGCCGGCTGCCGAGTTCCTCAGGCGTGCTTGCTTTTGCTTCGCTGCCAAGATTGAGGATGCGCTTCTTGAAATCGGGGCTCGCGACGATGGCCCGAATGTGGCCATTGAGAAAGGTGACGATCTCCTTTGGCGTCTTCGCCGGCGCGACGATGGAATTCCAGCCCACGACTTCGGCATTAACGCCGCCTTCCCTGAGCGTTGGCACATTCGGTCGCATCGGCGAGCGGGTCTCGCCGGTTGCCGCTATGGCCTTGATCTGTCCGCTGTCGATCGCCGATTTCAGCGCGGTGTACGATTCCACTGCAATCTGGGTGTCGCCGCGCAAAAGCGACGTCAGCACGTCCGGCGTGCTGCGATAGGTCACCACTGTCATCGGTATGCGGGTTGCGGATTTAATTAATTCGGCCGTGACGTTCTGCGTGCTGCCGGCGCTGATGGTGCCGACGTTGAACTTGACGGGATCATTGCGCGCCGCGGTCAGCACGTCCTTGATGTCGTGCAGGGAGGAATCCGGCTCGGCGAAGATTAGCAGATTAAAATAGGCCACTGTCGATATCGGAGTGAAGGCGGTGGCCGGGTCGAACGGCATGGTCTTGAGCAGCGATTTACTGAGCGCGATGCCGCTCGACAGCACGAAGAGCGTATAGCCGTCCGGCTGCGCCGACGTAACGGCGTTGCCCGCGACGATGCCGCCGGCGCTGGTCCGGTTCTCGATTACAACCTGCTCGCCGGTGCGCTCCGCGAGCTTCTGGCCGAGCAGTCGCGTGGTGATGTCGGCGAGGCCGCCGGGACCGAACGGGATGATGATCCGGATCGGGCGATTGGGATAGGCCTGCGCGCTGGCCGTTTCGATGGTCGCGCCGATAAACAGCAGCGCAATTAGCAGCGTCAGTGCGCGTCTCAAGGCTTCCCCCGTAGAAATTCTTTCCGTTCTCGGACGATTTTGTAGCAGCCAGCCCTGGCCGTTCCAATTCCGAATGAAGGTCCGATTTCGGGAGGAAAGACGCCGCTTTGCACCCGTCATCTACATTGCCTATATGACAGTCCGAACGGAGCCCCCAACCCCGATGCCCCCCGACGCCCCCGCCAAAAT
>PMAF01000297.1:0-2491 GCA_003152455.1 Hyphomicrobiales bacterium | reverse complement strand
GCATCTGCTGCACCGTGCGCGGTGATCTGGTGCGCATCATCGACGGGCTCATGCGCCGGAAAGGAAAGTTCGACGCCATCATCGTCGAGACCACGGGACTGGCCGACCCCGCGCCGGTGGCGCAGACCTTCTTCATGGACGAGGCTGTCGGCGCCAAGACCAAGCTCGACGCCGTGGTCACGGTCGCCGACGCCAAGTGGCTCAAGGACCGGCTCAAGGACGCACCCGAGGCCAAGAACCAGATCGCCTTCGCCGACGTGATCCTGCTCAACAAGACCGACCTGGTGACGCCGGCGGAGTTAAGCGAGATCGAAGCGCGCATCCGCGCCATCAACCCCTATGCCCGGCTGCACCGCACCGAGCGCGCCAAGATCGACATCGCCGAAGTGCTCGGCCGCAACGCTTTCGATCTCGACCGAATCCTCGACATCGAGCCCGCCTTCCTCAAGGCCGAGGAAGAGCACTCTCATGAGGGCTTGCACGAGCATGAACAGGGCCACGACCATCACCACCACGATCACGGCGGGCTGAAGCATTATCACGACGAGGATATGCAGTCGGTTGCGCTCAAGACCGACAAGCCGCTCAACGCGGATAAGTTTTTTCCCTGGGTGCAGGATCTGGTGGCGACCGACGGGCCGGCCATCCTGCGCTGCAAGGGAATTTTGTCGTTCAAGGACGATCCCGAGCGCTTCGTGTTCCAGGGCGTGCACATGATTCTGGATGGCGACCACCAGCGTGCCTGGAAAGAGGGCGAGGCGCGCTCCAGCCGCATCGTTTTCATCGGGCGCAATTTGCCGGAAGAGAAAATCCGCACCGGCTTCGAGAGCTGTATCGCTTAAACCTCAATCGGCCTCATGCTGAGGAGCGCCCGAAGGGCGCATCTCGAAGCATGAGGCCGCCCCATCCTTCGAGACGCATCGCTTTGCGATGCTCCTCAGGATGAGCGCGGGACAGAAATATGAGTGACGTAAACACCCCGCTGCCCTCGCTCGCCGATCGCGTCCGCCATATTGCGGCCGGCACCCCCGTCCTCGGTGTGCATTTTCTGGGCAAGACGCCGGTGTTCGTGCTGGGCGAGGAGGCTTTTCTGTTCGCGCCTGAAGATGGCGAGCGCCGCGTCGCCGTGCATGAAGGCGCGATCCTCGCCAGCGCCTCGGACGGCACGCGCATCGTCACCGGCGGCGACGACGGCAAGCTGATCGCCACCGATGCCCGGGGCGAACAACAGATCCTTGCCACCGACGACAAACGGCGATGGATCGATCAGGTCGCGCTCGGGCCGCACGGCGCCGTCGCCTGGTCGGCCGGTAAGGTTGCGCACGTGCTTAACCGCAAAGGCGAGGCGCGCTCGTTCGAGGCGCCGTCGACGGTGGCGGGGTTGGCCTTTTTCCCGAAAGGCTTCCGCCTCGCGGTCGCGCATTACAACGGCGCCACGCTCTGGTTTCCCAACGCCGCCGGCGCCAAGCCGGAGACGCTGGAGTGGAAAGGCTCGCATCTCGGCGTCACCATCAGCCCGGACGGTAAATTCCTCATCACCACCATGCAGGAATCGATGCTGCACGGCTGGCGCATCGCCGACGCCAAGCACATGCGCATGTCGGGCTATTCGGCGCGCGTGCGCTCGTTGTCCTGGAGCGCGGGCGGCGAATTCCTGGCCACTTCGGGCTCCGAGCAGCTCATCCTCTGGCCGTTCGACGGCAAGGACGGGCCGATGGGGCGGCAGCCGCAAATGCTGGCTGCCTCGCAATCGCGCGTCGCGATCGTCGCCTGTCATCCGCGCCAGCCGGTGGCGGCGGTGGGCTATGCCGATGGTGCGGTGATACTGGTGCGCATCGACGACGGCGCGCTGATCCAGGTGAAGGCCGCGGGCGCGAGCCCGGTCACCGCGCTCGGCTGGGATGAAAACGGCCAGACGCTCACCTTCGGCACCGAGGCGGGCGAAGCCGGCGCTTTATCGTTTTAATTGCGGCGCCATTGCGCCAAATAATTCTGCCGCCGTTCAGATTGACCGCGCTATACACGGAACTGGCAGACGATTCAGCGGTTGCTACACCTCATTCGACTCCATCGGGGGCATCCATGATCAGCCAATCCATCGTCCGCGGTTTGTTGCTTGGCGTCTCGACCGGGCTCGCCGTCGCCGGCGTATCGGCGCCGATCGTGGCCGGCTCGCTCACGCCGGTCATGGCGCAGTCCTCCGAAGACATGACGGCCGCGCTCGATGCCTATGGCCATCGGGTCCGCCACGCGCCTTACGGCGAAGTCTGGGTGCCGGACGGCGTGCCGCCGGACTGGCGGCCCTATGAATACGGCCGCTGGGTCTATACCGACGACCGGGGCTGGTATTGGGTGTCCGATCAAAACGAGGACGACTGGGGCTGGGTGGCACTTGCCGGCGATTATGTCGGAGTTTCCGGGGATATTGGCCTTGGCGTCGGCGCTGGCGCCAATGTCCTGCTCGGCGGCTCCGGCCGCACCTTCGCGCTAC
>PMAF01000090.1 GCA_003152455.1 Hyphomicrobiales bacterium | reverse complement strand
CTGATGGTGGCGATGAACCCGCAGACCTTCGACCGCGACATCGCCGGCATCGAGCCGGGCGGCTACCTGCTCTACGACTCCACCAAGCCGCTGCCGGCTTCCAAATTCCGCGAGGACATCACGGTCATCGGCGTGCCGCTGACCGCGATCTGCAACCGCGAATACACCGATCCGCGCCAGCGCCAGCTGTTCAAGAACATCATCTATATCGGCGTGCTGACCGCGCTGATCGACATGGACGTCAAGGTAGTCGAGCAGCTAATCGGCGAGCAGTACAAGGGCAAGGAAAAGCTGATCGAGCCCAACATCAAGGCGCTGCATATCGGGCGCGACTACGCCACGCTCAACCTCGCCTGCCCGATCGGCCTGCGCCTGCGCAAGAGCGACAAGGTGGGAAATCGCATTTTCATCGAAGGCAATTCGGCCGCAGCCCTCGGCGCGGTCTATGGCGGCGCCACGGTGTGCGCTTGGTATCCGATCACCCCGTCATCCTCGCTCGCCGACGCCTTCACGCGCCACTGCGCCAAACTGAGGGTCGATCCGGACACCAAACAGGCAAGATACGCCATTGTGCAGGCCGAAGACGAACTCGCCTCGATCGGCATGGTGATCGGCGCCGGCTGGAATGGCGCGCGCGCCTTCACCGCCACCTCGGGCCCCGGCATTTCGCTGATGCAGGAGTTCATCGGGCTCGCTTATTTCGCCGAGATCCCGGCGGTGATCTTCGACGTGCAACGCGCCGGCCCCTCGACCGGCATGCCGACGCGCACGCAGCAATGCGACATCATCTCCTGCGCCTATGCCTCGCACGGCGACACCAAGCACGTGCTGCTGTTCCCCGAGGATCCGGCGGAAGCCTTTGACTTCGGCGCGCAGGCCTTCGATCTCGCCGACCGGCTGCAGACGCCGATCTTCGTCATGCTCGATCTCGACATCGGCATGAACCATCATTTGTCCAAGCCGCTGGCCTGGGATGACAACCGCAAATACGACCGCGGCAAGGTCATGACCGCCGAGGAGTTGGAAGCGGGCAAGGAATTCGGCCGCTATCTCGACGTCGACGGCGACGGTATCCCCTATCGCACCTATCCCGGCACGCATCCGACCAAGGGCTCGTTCTTCACCCGCGGCACCTCGCGCGACCGCTACGCGCGCTATACCGAGGAAGGCGCGCCTTACGTCGACAACATGCAGCGGCTGGTCCGCAAGTTCGACACCGCCAAGGACCTGGTGCCGCGCCCATTGCAGGCGAACGCCGCCAAGCCCACCAAATACGGCGTGATCTATTACGGCTCGACCTCGCCGGCGATGGACGAAGCGATCGGCATGATCGAGGCGCGCGGGCATTCGCTCGACCGCATGCGGGTGCGCGCCTTCCCGTTCCATTCGAGCGTCAACAGCTTCGTCGCCGACCACGATTTCACCTTCGTGGTCGAGCAGAACCGCGACGCGCAGTTGCGCTCGCTGATCGTCAACGAATGCGGCATCGATCCGGTGCGGCTGGTGCCGATCCTGCACTACGATGGCACGCCGATCACCGCGCGCTTCATCGCAAAGGCGATCGGCGATCATGTCGATCAGCTGACGATGAAATCCATGAAGGTTACATCGTGATTGACGCCGGACCGGTGCGCGTTGCCTGCGGGCGCCGGGCCCGGCGCGAGGACGTCCCGTGACCGTTTCGATCGTCGAGCCAGACTCCGAATCCGCCGTTTCGGCGGCCCCTATGGCTGCGTCTGTGGCGCCGGTGCAGCACGTGCGCAGCGAGCGCATCGTGGCGCTTCAGTTGCTGCGCGCGGTGGCGGCGACGGCCGTGGTGTTCGACCATTTCCAGATTATCCTTACCCAGGCAACCGGCCGCGCCAGCGGCCTGCCCGACCTGAGCCGCGGCGTGGCGAGCGTCGATCTGTTCTTCGTGATCTCCGGGTTTGTGATCGTCTATGCCTCCGAACCCCTGTTTGCCAAAGCCGGCGGCCCCGCGGCGTTTATCACCTACAGGCTGGTCCGCATTGTGCCGCTGTACTGGCTGATCACAACGCTCTATCTCGCCATCGGTTTGGCGTTGCCGAGCATCGGCAAAGTCTATTCCCCGGGCTACAGCGCGGCATCCTATCTGTTCTTCCCGATGGCCCGGCCCGACGGCGAAGTGGCGCCGCTGGTTTCGCAGGGCTGGACGCTGAACTATGAGATCCTGTTCTACGTGATCTTCAGCGCCGCCGTGCTGTTCAGCCGGCGCACCGCGGTCGCCGCTGCGGCGATTGTCCTCGGCGGCCTGACGCTGGCCGGCGCGACCTTGGCCCCGACGCAACAGCCTTTCGCGTTCTGGACCAATTCGATCATGATCGAATTTGTATTCGGCATGATTTTGGCCGTTGCCTATCGCGAAGGCCTGCGGATGCCGGCTTGGCTGGCGCTCGGCACCATCGTCCTGGGCGTTGTGCTGTTTGTGATCGGCACCCCTGCCGGCGAAGCAAGGTTCTTGCAATATGGCGTGCCCGCTGCGCTGATGGTGATGGGCGCGACGCTTGGCGGCTTTTCCCTGCGGTCGCAGCCGTGGCCAGCGATCGCGATGGTTGGCGATGCGTCCTACAGCCTCTATCTGAGTCACCTGCTGCCGATCGTCGCGGTGCTGTTCGTGGCGCGCCACGCCGGCATTGCGCTGGCTGCGGCGTCCTGGGGTTTGCTGGCCGCCAGCGTGCTGGCGACGATTGCGGTTGCGATCGTTCTTCATCTTGCTTTCGAGCGGCCGGTTACCCGTGCACTGCGAAGGCTCACCGCCGCTGCCCGGCCGAATTCTCCTTTAGACAACAGACTGGTCCGATCATGACGTACCTCACCAAGCCGAAATTCCATCACCCCGAGTTGCCGAAGAACGAGCTCGGCTACACCCACCGCGACTACGAGGGCACGGTCTCGACTTTGTGCGCGGGTTGCGGCCACGACTCGATCACCGCGGCGATCATCCAGTCCTGCTTCGAATTATCGATCGAGCCGCATCGCGTCGCCAAGATTTCCGGCATCGGTTGCTCGTCGAAGACGCCGACCTATTTTCTCGGCAATTCGCACGGCTTTAATTCGGTGCACGGCCGCATGCCGTCGGTGCTCACGGGCGCCAATCTCGCCAACCGCGACCTGATCTATCTCGGCGTTTCCGGCGACGGCGACAGTGCCTCGATCGGGCTCGGCCAGTTCGCGCATTGCCTGCGGCGCGGCGTGAACATGGTCTACATCGTCGAGAACAACGGCGTGTACGGCCTCACCAAAGGCCAGTTCTCCGCCACCGCCGACCGCGGCTCGAAGTCCAAGCGCGGCTTCATCAATACCGACAACTCGATCGACCTCGCGGCCTTGGCGCTGCAGCTCGGCGCCAGCTTCGTCGCCCGCTCGTTCTCCGGCGACAAGCAGCAGCTGGTGCCAATCATCTCGGCCGCGATCGCGCACAAGGGCGCGGCCTTCATCGACGTGATCAGTCCCTGCGTGGCGTTCAACAACCACGCCGGCTCGACCAAGAGCTTCGATTTCGTGCGCGAACACAACGAGGCGGTGAACCGGCTCGACTTCATGTCGAGCCGCATGCCGATCGAGGTGCAATACGAGCCAGGCACCGTCGAGGTGGTGGAGCAGCACGACGGCTCCAGGCTCACCTTGCGCAAGCTCGCCGCCGACTACGAGATCAATGACCGCACGGCCGCTTTGGGCTTCCTGCAGCATCACGCCACCAAGGGCCAGATCGTCACCGGCCTGCTCTATGTCGAGAAGGACTCGGAAGACCTGCACGCCCACCTGCATACGGTCGACGGGCCGCTCAATGCGCTCGGCGAGAATGAGCTTTGCCCCGGCCAGGCGGCGCTGCACAAGTTCAACGCATCGCTGCGCTAGGCTGTAAAGCCAGCCAATGGACCTTCGCCGCCTCGGCCAATCCGATCTGCGCATCGCGCCGCTGATGCTGGGCGGCAATGTGTTCGGCTGGAACCTCGACCAGGCGACCTCGTTCGCTTTGCTCGATGCTTTCATCGACGCCGGCTTCAACGCCATCGACACCGCCGACACCTATTCGCGCTGGGTCAAGGGCCACCAGGGCGGCGAATCGGAAACCGTCATCGGCAACTGGCTCAAACGCAGCGGCAAGCGCGGCCAAGTCGTGATCGCCACCAAAATCGGCAACGATATGGGTGAAGGCAAGAGCCTGAAGAAGGACTACGTGCTGCGCGCGGCGGAGGCTTGTCTCAAGCGTCTGCAGGTCGATTGCATCGATCTGTTGCAGACCCATTTCGACGACGAGGTGACGCCGCCCGAGGAGACCATGCAGGCCTACGCGCAACTGATCGCGCAAGGCAAAGTGCGTGTTATCGGCGCATCGAACATGAGCGTGGCGCGGCTCAAGGCCTCGCTTGCCGCGAGCCAAGCGCTCGGCATCCCGCGCTACCAGAGCCTGCAGCCGAACTACAATCTCTACGACCGCGTCGATTTCGAGAGCCAGTATTTGCCGGTCTGCAAGGCGGAAGGCCTCGGCGTCATCACCTATTACTCGCTGGCCGGCGGTTTCCTCACCGGCAAATACCGCTCCGCGGCCGACGCTGCGAAAAACCCGTCGCGCGGCGGCAAGGTGAAGGGCTATTTCGACGCCCGCGGCCAACGCATTCTGCAGACCCTCGATGACGTCGCCGCGCGCCATTCCGCCACGCCGGCCAAAATCGCGCTGGCCTGGCTGATCGCGCAACCGTGCGTGACCGCGCCGATCGCCAGCGCTACCAGCCTCAACCAGCTTCATGAAACCATGCAGGCGCCGCGGCTCAAGCTGTCGCGCGAGGACCTGCAAGCGTTGGATAAAGCCAGCGCCTAGGCGGCGCGGGCTGTCCTGTTGCCAATACTGAGTTGGCCCACTTTGACCTGATTGCGGCCGGCGGCCTTGGCGGCGTAGAGCAATTTGTCGGCGAAGGCGACCAGCGCGGTCGGCTCGCCGGCCAGATCCTTGGCGGTGGCGGCGCCGATGCTGATGGTGAGCCGCGCCCCGGCCGGCGAGCGCGGATGGTAGATATCGGCCTGCCGCAGCGCCGCCGCCAGCTTGTTGGCGACTGCCAGCGCGCCGGCCATGCCGCTGTCCGGCAGCATGCAGAGAAACTCCTCGCCGCCGTAGCGCGCGACCAGGTCGGCGGGCCGCCTCACGGCGTCGAGCAGCAGCCGCGCCACTTGGCGCAGGCATTCGTCGCCCTGCTGATGGCCGAACTGATCGTTGTAGGGCTTGAAATGATCGACATCGATCATCAGCAGCGAAAGCGGCGGACCGGTACGGCGGCAGCGCCGCCATTCGCGCTCCAGCGCGCTGTCGAAGCGGCGGCGATTGGCGATGCCGGTCAGCGCATCGGTCGACAGCAACTGCTGCAGCAGCAGGCTTTGCGAGAATTGCATGCGCAGGCTGCGGTGCAGCGAGTTCGCCGCGATGCAGCCGAACGCGTTGGCGAGCAGCAGCCAGACCAGCGTGCGGTAGAGCTGATCGGGCGGCAGCGGCGGGCCCTGCGACAGCGACCACCAGAACGGCGCCACGACAGAAAAGGCGGCGGCGAGCGCGACGGAAGCCATGAAACTGATCGGCAGATAAAGATAAATGACGAACACGACACCCACCATCACGGTGGGCCCCATGCTGGGCATGTCGGGGTGCAGCGTCACCATGATGAGGCGCACGGTCATGCTGACCACGACGCCCGCGACCAGCAGGACTTCCAACGCGCCTGGCGTGCGCATGCGGCGGACGAGCAGCAGGCCGGCGAGCGGCAGCCAGATCGTGGCGAACGGCGGCACCAACGCGTAGAAGCCGCTGGCGTTGTGCAGGTAGGCGTGAAGCTCAACCAGAAAATTTAGGCCGCCAGCCACCGCTCCCAGCCCCATCATCAGCAAGGCGCGGCGGCGGTCGTCGGCAAAGCGATGCAAGCGATAGTCGCGCTCGCATTGCGGGTTGGCCAGGCGCGCGCTCCAGCGCGTCACCGCGACCGGCTTGAGGTCCGGCGTCGCGTCGCTAAGGGTCGCGGGTAAGGCGCTCGTTCGCATATCCATCGACGGTCGGTCCGGATCCGGTGGATATCGGTATAGGCCCGAGCGGTTGACAAACTCCTAGCAGGTAGGCCGATAGTCCCAGCCAAATCACTTAGGTTTCTCAATAGGTTAGCGCTTGAGCGCTCTGGCCGCCCCCAGCATTTCCGGGGGCGGCCGCATTTTGACCGAGCGCGGCCTGCCAGTGTCGATCATGACGCGGAGGCCTCTTTCTCTTTGTCGTACCAGGGCGCGCGCAACACGCGGTTTGTCTCCAGGTAGCTTTTGAGGCTTGAGAGCACGAGCGGCCAGCCATTGCTGATGCTGGCGAACACCTTGCTGTCCGGCGCGAAATCGTCGTGTGTGACGGTGAGCTTGACCTGATCACGCTGCTGCTCAAGGTCCATCACCACGCGCGATGTTTCGGTGCCATTGTGCGGCTCGTCCTGAGGCGTAAACGTGTAGGACAGACGCCGCGGCGGATCGTTTTCCAATACCTGCCCGCTTAGGGTCAGTTTGCCCTCGCGGTGGAATTTGACCGGCGAGCCGACTTTCCAGTCGCACGTGACGGCGTGGCCAAACCAGTATTTCGCGGTGGCGTCGGTGTCTGTCAAAGCCTTGAAGACTTTTTCAGGCGTCGAAGCAATATAGGTCACATAGACGAACACGGGCTTACTCATCGCATTTCTCCTACCCTGTCTTGAGGTTGCTAAACGAAGATCAGGCTGCGTTGGCCGATTCCGCGATGCGCTCCATCGTGGTTGCCGTGAAGCTTTCTCGCGCATTCATGCGGCCGAGCCAGGAAACGAGATTTGGCACCGGCGCGGCCAACGGCTGCCACTCCGGCGTGGCGACCAGGAAATCGAGTTGCGGCGCGACCATGATGTCGGCCAGCGTCACGCTCTCCCCGGCAAGATATGATCCGCCACCGAGCAGCCGCGACAGTCCTTGAAGACCGCGCGCGCCTGCGGCATGGCGCTGGCGACGGCCGCCTCGTCGCACGGCTCGCCGAGCACGCGCGGGCGGATGAATCGCTGAAAGGAGATGACGTTGCAGACGCCGTTGAAGAGATACCAGTCGCAGATGTTCATGACCTGGTCCATCCGCGCGGCGGCGCGCGGTTCGGCCGGCGTCAGCGCGGGCTGCGGCAGGGTGCGATCGAGGTAACGCAGGATGGCTTGCGTCTCGTAAAGTAGAAAATCGCTATGTCGAGCACCGGGACGCGCCCAAACGGGTGCCGTGAAATATGCGGCTCGCTTTTGCGGGCTTGCGGCGTGACCGGCGCGACCGGCGCGAGCCGGTAGCGGGCGCCCTTTTCCATCAGCAATACGAACACGCTGCGGCCGTAAGGGCTGCCGGGAACGCTGTGGACGATGAACTCAGGTATGTCGTTCGGCTTACTCATCACGCTTCTCCAGCATTGTTTTCATGTCGCTCAACGCCTGCATGCGGTGGCGCTCGAATCTCCCGATCCAGCGTTCGGCGATCTCATGGATCGGCACCGGATTGAGGTAGTGCAGCTTCTCGCGGCCCCGCTTGACGGTGGCGACCAGATTGGCCTCCTCCAGAAGGCCCAGGTGCTTGCTGACCGCCTGGCGCGTCATGTCCAGGCGCTCACAGAGCTGGCCCAAAGTCTGGCCGTTATCGGCGCGCAGGCGATCCAGAAGATCCCTGCGGCTCGGGTCGGCCAGCGCTTTGAAGACCAAATCCATAATGACATTATGCAACCTTTTGGTTCCCTGTCAAGCGCCAAAATCGCCGGTTCCAGGCATGGAACTCGCGCCGCGCCGGCACGTTGAACCGGAATGGATAATCGCAATGCGCAAATCTCGACGAGGTTTGCGCCATGACGGCTGCCCGCAGCAAGGGTTCGGGCCACGGCAAACAAACGCCCAAAGGCATCAGCGAGCAGGAGGTCGCCGACGTCGAAGAGATGTCGTCGCCGCGCACGCCCGTCATCTACGAGGTGGTGCGCCGGCTCGGCGACGAAGAAATGGAGCGGCCTGCCATATCGCTCTGGTGGTCGGGCGTCGCCGCCGGGCTGTCGATCAGCTTTTCGCTGCTGGCGCAGGCCATCCTGCAATCCCATTTGCCCGACACCGCCTGGCGGCCGCTGGTCTCAAGTCTGGGATACTGCGTCGGCTTCCTGATGGTGGTGCTCGGCAATCAGCAACTGTTCACCGAAAGCACGATCACCGTGGTGCTTCCGGTGTTCAAGAAACTCACCTGGAAAAACCTTGGGCGCATGGGCCGGCTGTGGGCGATCGTGCTGGTAGCGAATTTTACCGGCACGCTGGTCGCGGCTATTTTCTGCACCTTCACGCCGGTCCTGCCAGCCGATCTGCTGCAGGGAATGCAGGCCATCAGCACCGACTTGCTCGGCCTCGGTTGGTGGACAATGTTCTTCCGCGGCGTTTCATCGGGCTTCCTGATCGCCGCCATGGTCTGGATGATCCCAAGCGCAGAGAGCGCGAAATTCGCCGTCATCGCGCTGATGACTTATCTGATCGCGATCGGCGGCTTCACCCACATCGTCGCCGGCAGCATGGAAGCCAATATGCTGGTGCTGCATGGTGACTGGGAATGGTGGCGCATGCTCGGTCAATTCTTCGTGCCGGTGCTGCTCGGCAATATCGTCGGCGGCACCGCGCTGTTCGCGTTGATTTCCTACGCGCAGGTGATGAAGGAAATTTAGCGCAAGACCGCGCTACTGGTTGATGCAGCTGCCGATATAGGCGCCGCGGTCGCCCGCCGCCTGACCGTAGACGCCGGCTTGGTTCGCGCAGCGCGCGGCGCGGTCCTGGGAGGTCTCGCTCCCGTTCGGACCGGACGGCGCCAAGGCGGGCACGTTCGGTAGCAGCCGGCCGGTCTGCGGCACGTAGAGCGGCGGCGGCACGGCAGCGGGTGGCGACAAGGCCGGCGCCGGCCGCGGAATCACCACATGCTCGGTCGAGCCGCGCGGCGATTTATATTTCGGCGGCAGCCACGGCTCCGGCGTCATGATGTTGTAGCGCTCGTCGTCGGATTGGGCGCGCACCGGCACCGCAGACACCAGCGCGGTCAGCGCAATCAAAACTATGAGGGGAAACCGGCGCACCATTTCCATTAGATAGGAACCCCAAGCGAGCGCGGCTACTCCTCCTCCGGCGCGTCGGCGATGGGGTCGTAGCGCTTGGCGTCGAAGCCGAGCAGGTTCCAGGACTGTTCCATGTGTGGCGGCAGCGGCGCGGTCACATCGATCACGCCGCCGCGCGGATGCGGCACCACGACGCGGCGAGCCAAAAGATGCAGCTTGTCCTGCATGCCGCCGGGCAATTCCCAATTCTCGATGTTGAAATATTTCGGATCGCCAATAATCGGGTTACCGACATGGCCCATATGGGCGCGCAATTGATGGGTGCGGCCGGTGACCGGCTTGAGCGAGATCCAGGCGAGCTTCTGCGCCGCGGTCTCCACCACCGCGTAATAGGTGACGGCGTGGACCGCATCCTTCTCGCCATGCCTGGCGATGCGCATGTAGGAATCCTCCTCCACCTCATGCTTGGCGAGGAAGGTCGAGATGCGGCCCTGTTGCGGCTTCGGCACGCCGGCGACCAGCGCCCAATAAATCTTGCGCGCGGCGCGGGTGCGAAAGGTCTTGGCGAGCGCGGAGGCGGCAAAGCGGGTCTTGGCCACCAGCAGGCAGCCGGCGGTGTCCTTGTCGAGCCGATGCACCAGGCGCGGACGCTGGGCGTCGACGCCGGGCCCGCGCAAGGCCTCCAGCAGGCCGTCGAGATGCCGCGTGGTGCCGGAGCCGCCCTGCACGGCTAGCCCCATCGGCTTGTTGAGCACCAGCACGTCGTCGTCCTCGTAAAGCGTGATCGACTTGAGGAAGAAGCGGTCCTTCTGCGCCGCCGGCGCGTCGTCGCGCGGCTTGGGCGCGTCGAGCTTGAGCGGCGGGATGCGCACCGATTGGCCGGCTTCGAGCCGTGATTTCGGCTCGGTGCGCTTGCCGTTCACGCGCACCTCGCCTTTGCGGATGATGCGCTGGATGTGGCTGAACGACAGACCGGGAAAGCGCCCCTCAAAGAAGCGGTCGACCCGCATGCCGTTCTCGTCCGGGGTGACGGCGACGGTTTGCACGCCGGCCGCAAATTGAACGGGCTTCGGCGCGACTGCTGTACCTCTCCCCGCTTGCGGGGAGNNCTCTCCCCGCGCGCGGGGAGAGGGAGAGCCCCGCTTCGGGGAATGCTTCACGCGCAGGTCGGATTGGCGGGGATTGGCGCGCTCATCGAACCGCGATTTCGAACGATTTTTGGATCGCTCTTTGATTCGCTCGTCGCGGTCGCGACCATGACCGCGGCCGCGCGGGCCAGCCATCTGCTTGCCGCCGCCCGGCTGACGCGGTCCGTTGCGGCCGCGGCTCATGACCCGTTCGCCGCAAGTCGCCCCAACGCCGCGTCGAGCCCGTCGAGACCCTTGAGGCGTATCTTGAACAGGTCGCCAAGCGCGTCGCGCAGCTCGCGGGCATCGAGCTTGCGCTTTTCGGTGCCGCCATTGAGCTTGTGCGTCGACAAGCCGTTGTTAAAGAGGGCGTAACGACGGTCGGGCTCGGCGCGCGCCGCCAACAGCCCGTTGACGAAGATCGATTCCGGATGCGCCGACGTGAACCAATTGCCCATCTCGAAATCGGCCGGGATGCTCTCGGCGAGATCGGTGGCGTAGAGACTTGTCCATTCACCGGCAATCTTCGCCTCGACGACAAGGCGATGGTCTTCCTCAACGAGACGGAACGGCTCGTGCGGCGTCGCCTGCTCGTCGCGCGATTTGAGCATGAGCGGGCTCGTCGCCACATTGCCGCCGAAGCCGACATCGACGAGATAGCTTTCGCCTTCCGCCTCGACAATCAGGAGCGCATGGACGCGCGGCGTGTGCACGCCGGGCGGCACGCTCCAGCGTACGCGGGCGGTCGCCTCCTGCACCTTGAAACCAAGCGCGCGCAGCACATGGCCGAACAGCAGGTTCTGCTCGAAGCAGTATCCGCCGCGTCCGCCTTTGACGAGCTTGGCGTCAAGCGCGGCCGCATCGAGCTTGACCGGGCGCTTGAGCAGCGGGTCTAGATTTTCAAAGGCGATAACCTGTGGCTGGATACGGTGCAGCTCGCGCAGCACCGCGAGCGTCGGCTGGCGTGGGCCGTCATAGCCGATGCGCTTGAAATAACCGTCCAGATCGATGCTCATCCCCCGCCCCTCTCCTTCCTCAACTTCGCCCAATAATCCAGCCGCTTGTGGACTTCGCGCTCGAAGCCCCGCTCGGGCGGATTATAGAACTGCTGGCGCGGCAGCGCGTCGGGAAAATAGTTCTGCCCGGAAAATGCCTCTTCCTGATCGTGGTCGTAAGTGTAGCCGCGGCCGTAGCCCTCCGACTGCATCAGCTTGGTCGGCGCGTTGAGGATGTGCTTGGGCGGCAGCAGCGAGCCGCCCTGCTTGGCCGCGCGCATGGCGGCGCCGAAGGCCGCGTAAGAGGCGTTCGATTTCGGCGCGGTCGCCATGTAGATCACGGCCTCCGCGATCGCCAGCTCGCCCTCCGGGCTCCCAAGGAAATCGTAGGCCTCCTTGGCGGCATTGGCGATCACCAGCGCCTGCGGATCGGCGAGACCGATGTCCTCGATCGCCATGCGCACGACGCGGCGCGCGATATAGAGCGGCGGCTCGCCGGCAACGAGCATGCGGCAGAGGTAATAGAGCGCGGCGTCGGGATCGGAGCCGCGCACCGACTTGTGCAGCGCGCTGATCAGATTGTAGTGGCCGTCCTGCGCCTTGTCGTAGATCGGGGCGCGGCGCTGCACGATCTCCTGCAGCTTGGCGGAATCAAAGATTTCATCGGTACGGGCGGCGCGCCAGATCTCTTCGGTCAAGGTGAGCGCGGCGCGGCCATCGCCGTCGGCCATGCCGATGAGCGCCGTGCGGGCGTCGTCATTGAGCGGCAGCTTGCGGCCCTCGATCTGCTCCGCGCGCGCGAGCAGCTTCCCGATCGCTTCCGCTTCGAGAGATTTGAAAACGAGCACGCGCGCGCGCGACAGCAGCGGCGCGTTCAATTCGAAGGACGGGTTCTCGGTGGTGGCGCCGATTAGAATAATGGTGCCGTCTTCCATCACCGGCAGGAAACTATCCTGCTGCGCGCGGTTGAAGCGATGGATTTCGTCCACGAACAGCAGCATGCCCTGCCCCAATTCGCGGCGGCGGCGCGCTTCCTCGAACACCTTCTTGAGATCGGCGACGCCGGTGAAGATCGCCGAAATCTGCTCGAAATGCAGGTCGGTTTCCTGCGCCAGCAACCGCGCCACCGTGGTCTTGCCGGTGCCGGGCGGGCCCCAGAACACCAGGCTACCGAGCGAGCGGGTCGCCAGCATGCGGCTGAGCGCGCCATCGGGGCCGAGTAGATGGTCCTGCCCCACCACCTCGTCGAGCTTGGTCGGCCGCAAGCGGTCGGCGAGCGGGCGCGGCGAGTCCTTGTCGAGGCCAGCAGCCGCGAACAACGTCGGTCCGGCGGCTTTGGCACGCTGGGTCATCCGTTGAATACCGCGGATATCTGCTGCCCGCCGCGCCGGATGACGATTTGCCAGGAGCGGTTCGGCGAACTGGTAGCGCGCGCCAGATCGTGGGTCTTGGCGATATGTTCGCCGTTTACCGACACTATGATGTCGCCGCGGCGGAAGCCGAGATTGCTGGCATAGGAGCCGTTGTCCACGTCCACGACCACGACGCCCTCGTCGGCGTTCTGCAATTGCAGTTCGTCGGCAAGCGCCGGCGACAGATTGGCGACCTTGGCGCCGGAAAACGGCGAGCGCGAGCGGATGGTGATTTCGTCGCGTGGCGTCGCCGGCGCGATTTGCAGCGCGACCTTCACGCTCAGGTCGTGACCGCCGCGCAGCAGGCCGAGCGTCGCGGTGCCGCCGAGCGGCTTGGTGGCGAAGCGATAGTCGAAGGCGTTGACGTCGTCGACCGCCTGGGTATCCACCGACATGATGACGTCGCCGGCTTTGATCCCCGCGTGTTCGGCCGGGCCGCCGGGCGTGACGCTGGCGACCAAGGCGCCGGCCGGGCGCTTGAGCCCCATGCTATCGGCGATGTCGGCGGTGACCTGCTGCAGTTTGGCACCGAGCCAGGGCCGTTTCACTTCGGCCCCGCCGCTTTTGGCGGAGGCCACCACCACCCGCACCATGTTGGCGGGGATGGCGAAGCCGATGCCCTGCGAGCCGCCCGAGCGCGAGAAGATCGCGGTGTTGATGCCGACCAGCCGGCCGGTGAGATCGACCAGCGCGCCGCCGGAATTGCCCGGATTGATGGCGGCATCGGTCTGGATGAAGAACTGGTAGTCGGTGATGCCGACTTGCGTGCGCGCCAGCGCCGAGACGATGCCGTGCGTCACGGTCTGCCCGACGCCGAACGGATCGCCAATGGCGAGCACCACGTCGCCCACTTCGAGCGCGTCGGAATTGGCGAATTCCAGGACTGGAAACCGCTCGTGCGCATCCTTGATACGCAGCACGGCGAGATCGCTGCGCTTGTCCTTGAGCACGATCTCGGCCTCGAACTCGCGCTTGTCGGCGAGCGCCACCTTGACCTCGTCGGCGCCCTCGATCACGTGCACATTGGTGACGATGAGGCCGGAGGGGTCGACGATCACGCCGGAGCCAAGCGAGCGCTGCACCTGCCGGCCGCCGCCCTGCATGCCGAAGAACTGACGGAAGATCGGATCGTCGAACAGCGGGTTGCGGTTCTGGATGACCTTGGCGGCATAGACATTGACCACCGCCGGGGCCACCCGCTGCACCACCGGCGCATAGGACAACCGCAGGTCGGCGGCAGTCGGCACCTGGCGCTGCTGGGCGGAGGCTACGGCGATGCCGGCCAAGGCGATAGCGGCGAGCACGGCGACGGTCAAGGGTCGTTTCAGGCGCATGGTGTCGATTCCCGGCGAGACGCCGAGATATAGGCCACCGCCGGGACTAAATGAAGGCCATCGAGCCCCTCTGCCCGCCTGAGCGGGATCACCCGGCCCCGCGCCTTCGGCGCGGCCCGGTGATGACAAAGAGCTACTCCTTCGCCGGCACCGTGCGCAGATAGGCCACCATGGCATCGAGGTCTTCGGGCGTCAGCGTGGCGTAGTAATGGAATCCCATCGGCGGCTTGAGATGGCTACCGTCCTTGGACACGCCTGTGGTTATCGCGCGCTTGATCTCGGCGTCGGTCCAGCCCCCGAGGCCCTTGGTCTTGTTCGAGGTGATATTGCGCGAGGTCGAGACGCCCCACGGGCCGGGGAAATCGAACCCGCCGGCGCCCAGGCGCGTGTCCCACTGCCGCATGCCCTTCTCCATCGGCGTATGGCATTCCATGCAATGCGCGATGGTCGCGAGGTAGAAGCCTTTCTTCACTTTGTCGCTCATCATCGCTTCGGTGTAGGGCTGCTCGCCGCCCGGCAGGACATGCTCGGCTTGCGGCATCTTGTAGACCGGATCGGCGACCTTGTTGCTGATCGGCTTGATGGTGTGCAGATAGGCGACGACCGCGTTCAGGTCGCGGTCGGTCATGATGTGATAGAAGCCGGTCGGCATGATCATCGCGATGTGCACCCCGTTCGGCAGGATGCCGGTGCGCATCAGCGTCTTAATCTGCGCATCGGTCCAGCCCCCGATGCCGGTGTCCTTGTCCTGCGTGATGTTGGACGCGGTCACCTTGAACGGCGGCTCGTCCCAGGACAGGCCGCCGGAAAACAGCTTGCCGGGGATATCGCCGGTCGGACCTTTCGGCGAATGGCAATTGCCGCAGGTCAAAATGCCGTTGACCAGATAATCGCCGCGCTTGATCAAATCCGATTGCGCGTTGGCCACGCCGAGCGTCACGGCGAAAGCAGCGAGCAGCGTCGTTACAAAGCGGATCATTGTGTTCCTCCCCGGTCTCTCGCCGCCGATTATACATAGGCCGCGTCCGGCCGCGAGCGGGAAGCAAAATAAAAGGGCGGCCCGAAAGCCGCCCTTGTGAATTACGTGTCGCCGAAGGCGGATCAGGCCGCGGCGGTCGCCTCTTCGTCGGCCTTCTTGGCCTGCACTGGCCCGGAATCCTTGCCCTTGGCCTCGAGGTCGCGGTCGACGAACTCGATCACCGCCTGCGCAGCGCTGTCGCCGTAGCGGAAGCCGGCCTTGAGCACGCGGGTATAGCCACCCTTGCGGTCCTTGTAGCGCGGGCCGATCACCTCGAACAATTTCTTGACCATGCCGATGTCGCGCATTTCCGAGATCGCCTGGCGGCGCGCGGCCAGCCCGCCCTTCTTGGCCAGCGTCACCAGCTTTTCAACGATCGGGCGAAGTTCCTTCGCCTTCGGCAGCGTGGTGACGACCTGCTCGTGCTTGATCAGGGCTGCGGCCATGTTGGCGAACATGGCGGTGCGATGCGCAGAATGCCTGCCGAGCTTGCGGTGAACTTTTCCGTGACGCATCGCTAACTCCTCAATCCTCTCATTGTCATGCCCGGCCTTGTGCCGGGCATCCCGCTTGCGGCTTAGTAATGATCCTCGAAGCGCTTGGCGAGCTCTTCGATATTTTCCGGCGGCCAACCCGGCACTTCCATGCCGAGATGCAGGCCCATCTGCGCCAGCACTTCCTTGATCTCGTTGAGCGACTTCCGGCCGAAGTTCGGCGTGCGCAGCATCTCCGCTTCGCTCTTCTGCACCAGGTCGCCGATGTAGACAATGTTGTCGTTCTTGAGACAGTTGGCCGAACGCACCGACAGTTCGAGCTCGTCCACCTTCTTGAGGAAGGCCGGGTTGAACGCGAGATCGGGAATGCTCTCGGCGGCCTGCTCCTTGCGCGGCTCTTCGAAATTCACGAACACGTTGAGCTGATCCTGCAGGATGCGCGCCGCGTAAGCGAGCGAATCCTCAGGCGTCACCGCGCCGTTGGTCTCGATCGTCATGGTGAGCTTGTCGTAGTCGAGGATCTGGCCCTCGCGGGTGTTCTCGACCTTGTAGGAGACCTTGCGTACCGGCGAATACAGGCTGTCCACCGGGATCAGGCCGATCGGCGCGTCCTCGGGACGGTTGCGCTCGGCCGGCACGTAGCCCTTGCCGGTATTGACCGTGAACTCCATGCGGATCTCGGCGCCCTCGTCCAACGTGCACAGCACGAGGTCGGGATTGAGCACCACCACGTCGCCGACGGTCTGAATCTCGCCGGCGGTCACGGTGCCCGGACCCTGCTTCTTCACCACCATGCGCTTGGGGCCTTCGCCCTGCATCTTGATGGCGATGTCCTTGATGTTGAGCACGATGTCGGTGACGTCCTCGCGCACGCCGGCGATCGAGGAGAACTCGTGCAGCACGCCGTCGATATGCACCGATTGCACCGCGGCGCCCTGCAGCGAGGAAAGCAGAATGCGGCGCAGCGCATTGCCCAGCGTCACGCCGAAGCCGCGTTCGAGCGGCTCGGCGACGACGGTGGCGACCCGCGCGGCATCGTTGCCGGCGGTCACTTGCAGCTTGTTCGGCCTGATCAATTCCTGCCAATTTTTCTGGATCACGTCTTCACCTATTGAGCGGCGCGAGGCTTTCCCCGCGCATCCCACCCGCCGTGTGGGGAAAAGTTCGGCGGCAGCGGACGCTGGCAGCGTCCGCCAGAAACGAAAATCAAACGCGACGACGCTTACGCGGCCGGCAACCGTTATGCGGGATCGTGGTCACGTCACGGATCGAAGTAATTGTGAAGCCCTGCGCCTGCAAAGCGCGCAGCGCCGATTCACGGCCGGAACCGGGGCCCGATACCTCGACTTCGAGGGTGCGCATGCCGTGCTCCTGCGCCTTCTTGGCGGCGTCTTCGGCGGCGACTTGCGCGGCGTAAGGCGTCGATTTGCGCGAGCCTTTGAAACCCATCGTTCCCGACGACGACCAAGCAATGGTGTTGCCCTGCGCGTCGGTGATGGTGATCATCGTGTTGTTGAACGACGCAGCGACGTGCGCGACGCCCGACGCGATGTTCTTGCGTTCGCGCCGACGGACGCGGGTGGCTTCCTTACCCATTCTCGATCCCTTTGCAGCCCGCCGCCGTCAGGCGCGGGCAATTCCTGTCGTTACTGCGCAGTCGGTGTCTTTTTCTTGCCGGCGATGGTCTTGGCCGGACCCTTGCGGGTACGCGCGTTGGTGTGGGTGCGCTGGCCGCGGACCGGCAACCCCTTGCGGTGGCGCAGGCCGCGGTAGCAGGCCAGATCCATCAGGCGCTTGATGTTGACCGCTGTCTCACGGCGCAGGTCTCCCTCGACCTGGTAGTCGCGGTCGATCGCTTCGCGGATGTGGATCACTTCCTGATCGGTGAGCTGATTGACTCGCCGCGCCTCGTTGATCCCGACCTTGGTCATGATCTCGTGCGCCTTGGTCTCGCCGATGCCGTGGATGTATTGCAGCGCGACCACGACGCGCTTGTTGGTGGGAATGTTGACGCCTGCGATACGGGCCACGCAGATTTTCTCCTAGGGCACGCCGAGAGACGCGAAAAGCGCACCCGGTTGGTCGCCCCTTTCGGCGCTCGAACCGGCGCGCCATCGCGCCCTTTCACGGAATGTCCTTGTTATAGGTACGAGTAGCCCAAGGTCAAGGATGGGCGGCCCGAATAGGCCCCTTCACGAGCCGCCTAGAACCGGGGTCCGTCGATGGCGGAGTCGATGGTGGCGGCGACGGTTTCGATCGGGGCCATGCCGTCGATCTCCACGAGCTTGTTCTGCTTTTCGTAGTAGGGAATGAGCGGCGCGGTGTCGCGGTTGTAAGCCGCCAGCCTGATATCGAAAGCGGCCGGATTGTCGTCGTCGCGCCCGCTCTGGGCGAACCTGCCGGCGATCCGGCGCCTCAGAGCGTCCTCGTCGACCTTCAGGCGGAGGACGAGATCGATCCTGTGCGCCCGCCGCTCGAGCATCGAGTCCAGGGCCTCCGCCTGGGCCAGGGTGCGGGGAAAGCCGTCGAAGATGGCGCCTCCGGAGGCGTCGAGTTCGGGCAGGCGACCCTCGATGAGGCCGATGACGATGTCGTCGGTCACCAGTTCGCCGCGCCGCATGATGTCCTCGACCCGCCGGCCCAGCTCGCTCCCCGAGGCGATCGCCGCCCGCAGGATATCGCCGGTGGAAAGCTGGATCATGCCCCGGTTGCGCACCAGCCGCGCCGCCTGCGTGCCCTTGCCGGCGGCGGGCGGGCCGAACAGGATCAGGTTCATTCCCCCCACTCCTCCCTTCCGCCCTTTCAGATCAGCGGCGGCCGCCCCGCAGCTTGGACTTCTTGATGAGCCCTTCGTACTGGTGGGCCAGGAGGTGCGACTGGATCTGAGCCACGGTGTCCATGGTCACCGACACGACGATCAGGATCGAGGTCCCGCCGAACATGTAGGTTCCGCTCGACCCGGCCAGGAACTCGGGCAACAGGCATACCGCGGCGATGTAGAGGGCGCCGATCNNTCGACCATGTAGTCGCGGTCGATCATTTCGCGAATCTGCAGCACTTCGGCATCGGTCAACTGCGACACCCGCCGCTCCTGCGGCAGGTTAACCTTCTCCATGATTTCATGGGCGATTTTGGGCCCAATGCCATGGATATACTGCAAGGCGATGACGACGCGCTTGTTGGTGGGCAGATTAACGCCCGCGATACGAGCCACGGATGGTCTCTCCTGTTATCGGCCGGCAGCGCTGGACGCGCCGAATTCTTGTGCCCCTGGAAGGGGATAGCCCAAAGCCTAACACGACGCCTATCCCCGGTTTTCTGGGGCCCGGCATCGCGTCAAACTCCTGAATGAGCAGCTTATTAAGGGATTCATCGCGCCTTCGTCAACCTCCGCCGGCTACGCAGTTTGCGCTGTCCGGCCTTGTTTTTGGCGCCAGCGGGACGGCTGACCTTTCGCCCCGTTTTTCTGGCTTTGGCACCGGCCGCCGGTAACCTGCGGCGCCCCCGGCTCCGCGCCTGGCCAGCACGGGCCTTGGCGACCTTGGCCTTGGGCTTTTTGGCTTTGGCGCGCGACGGCTTGCGGGCAGTCGGCTTGGCCTTGGCGGCGGGGCTCAGGAATGCGTCGATGGCGGCGGTAACGGCATCGATCGGCGCCATGCCGTCCACGCTCTTGAGTTGCCCCAGGCTGGCATAGTGGTCGGCAAGCGGCGCCGTCTGCACCCGATAGGCGGCGAGCCGGCCCTTGAGCACTTCCGGATTGTCATCGGCGCGCAGCTTCTCGCCGCGGGCGGTCATTTCGGCCACCCGGGTCTCGATGCGCTTGAGCAGGATACCTTCGTCGACTTTGAGCTCGATCACGCCGTCGAGCTTGAGGCCGCGCTCGGCCAGCAGGCGATCGAGCGCCTTCGCCTGCGGCACCGTGCGCGGGAAGCCGTCGAGCACGAAACCGCGCTTGGCGTCGGGCTGATCGATGCGGTCGGCGATGATCGCCACCACCACCTCGTCGGGTACCAGTTCGCCGCGATCCATAATGGCCTTGGCGCGCAGGCCGACCGGCGTACCGGCGGCGACCGCGGCGCGCAGCATATCACCGGTGGAGAGGTGAACGATGCGCTGCTGTTGGACCAGCCGCTGCGCTTGCGTGCCCTTCCCCGCCCCCGGCGGGCCGAGCAAGATCAATCTCATCGATTGCGCCCCCGCAATTTCGAACGCTTGATCAGGCCTTCATATTGATGCGCCAGCAGGTAGCCCTGGATCTGCGCGACCGTGTCCATGGTGACGCTGACCACGATCAGCAGCGAGGTGCCGCCGAAATAGAACGGAACCGCGGCGTAGGAGATCAAAATTTCCGGGATCAAACAGACGATGGCGAGGTAGAGCGCGCCGATCACGGTGATGCGCGACAACACGTAGTCGATGTATTCCGCCGTGCGCTCGCCCGGTCTTATGCCGGGGATAAAGCCGCCGTGCTTCTTCAGGTTATCCGCGGTCTCAGTCGGGTTGAACACGATCGCGGTATAAAAGAACGCGAAGAACACGATCAGCGCGATGTACAGCAGCAGAAACAGCGGCCGGCCGTGACCGAGCAGCGTCGTCACGGTGGTAAGCCAGCCCGGACCCGAGCCGGCATTAAAGTTGGCGACCGTGGTCGGCAGCAGCAGCAAGGACGACGCGAAGATCGGCGGGATCACGCCCGAAGTATTGAGCTTGAGCGGCAGATGCGAGGACTGGCCCTCGAACATGCGATTGCCGACCTGGCGCTTGGGATACTGGATCAGCAGCCGGCGCTGCGCGCGCTCCATGAAGACGATGAAGGCGATGACCGCCACCACCATGACGATGACGGCGAGGATGAGCCCGGTCGACAGCGCGCCCTGACGGCCGAGTTCGAGGGTGCCGGCAATCGCCGCCGGCAGCCGCGCCACGATGCCAGCCAGGATGATCAGCGAGATGCCGTTGCCGATACCGCGCGAGGTGATCTGCTCGCCGAGCCACATCAGGAACATGGTGCCGCCGGTAAGCGTGACCACGGTAGAGATGCGGAAGAACCAGCCCGGATCGCTCACCACGCTGGTACTGCCTTCGAGCCCGATGGCTATGCCATAGGCTTGGAAGGCGGCCAGCACCACGGTGAGATACCGGGTGTACTGGTTCATGATCTTGCGGCCCGACTCGCCTTCCTTCTTAAGCGCTTCGAGCGTCGGCGACACCGTCGTCATCAACTGAATGATGATCGAGGCCGAGATGTAGGGCATGATGTTGAGCGCGAAGATCGCCATCCGCTGGATGCCGCCGCCCGAGAACATGTTGAACATGCCGAGGATGCCGCCCGACTGCGTATTGAAGATCTGTTCCCAGGCATTGGGGTCGATGCCGGGCAGCGGGATATAGGTGCCCAGCCGAAAGACCAGCAGCGCGGCGAGCGTGAACCAGATGCGCTTCTTGAGCTCTTCGGCCTTGGCGAGCGCGCCGAAATTCAGATTGGCTGCCAGTTGTTCCGCTGCAGAGACCATCAGTCGCTCCTGCCGCCCACCTTAGTCGACGCCGCCGCAGCCTTAGATAGGCATCACTCCGCGTTCTTGTAGCCGGTCTATTCGGCCTTTTGCTCGTCTTCGGTGGCTTCCGCCTTGGCTTTGCCGCCTTTCGGCGTGCCGCCGCCCTTGGCCGCTTCCAGCGCCATCCGCTTGTTCTTGCCCCGCGGTTCGGCGTCCACTTCCTTCGCCGGGGCGAGGATTTTCACGCTGCCGCCGGCCTTCTCGACTGCCGCGATGGCGGATTTCGAAGCGCGGAAGACCGCGAAATCGACCTTGCTCTTGAGTTCGCCGTCGCCGAGCAGCTTCACGCCGCCTTTGGCGCGCCGCATCAGCCCGCCCTTGACCATGGCCTCGGCATCGACCGGCTTCTTGATATCGATCAGCCCGGCGTCGATCGCCGCCTGCACCTTGCCGATATTGGTTTCGTTGAGCTTGACCGCGAACGACGTATTGCGGAAGCCGCGCTTGGGCAGGCGCCGGTGCAGCGGCATCTGGCCGCNNGCGCGGTCTGGCCCTTGCCGCCGCGGCCGCCGGTCTTGCCCATGCCGGAGCCGATGCCGCGGCCGATGCGCAAGCGGTTCTTGCGCGCACCCGGGCGGTCGGCGATCTCGTTGAGTTTCATGGCAGTCGTCCTCTTAATGCGCTTTACCGACCACACGCACCAGGTGGCGGATCTTATAGATCATGCCGCGCGTCGACGGTGTATCCGGCAGGTCCTTGATCCGGCCGATCTTGTTCAGGCCCAGCCCGATCAGGGTTTCGCGCTGGCCGTGGCAACGCCGCAACGGGCTCGCCACCTGTTCAATCTTGATGGTCTTTTGTTTCTCAGCCATTGCCTTGATCCTTAGTCGGCCACCGGTTCGGCGTCGCCTTCGCGGCGGCGCGACTGCAGCGTCGAGACCTTGATATTGCGCCGCGCCGCGACCGAGCGCGGCGAATCCTGGTGCTTGAGCGCGTCGAAGGTCGCGCGCACCACGTTGTACGGATTGGACGAGCCGAGCGACTTAGCCACCACGTCCTGAATGCCCAGCGTTTCGAATACCGCACGCATCGGACCGCCGGCAATGATGCCGGTTCCCGGAGGCGCCGCGCGCAGGAACACTTTTCCGGCACCGTGACGGCCGAGCACGTCGTGATGCAGCGTGCGGCCTTCGCGCAACGGAACCCGCGTCAGGCTGCGCTTGGCGGCGTCGGTGGCCTTGCGGATCGCCTCCGGCACCTCGCGTGCCTTGCCGTGGCCGTAACCGGCGCGGCCTTTCTGGTCGCCGACGATCACCAGCGCGGCAAAGGCGAAACGCCGGCCGCCCTTCACCACCTTGGCCACACGATTGATGTGGACCAGCTTGTCGGTGAACTCGCTGTCGCGCTCTTCGCGACCGCCACCAGCACGGTCGCGTCGCGGCTCTCGTCGGGGTTCATGTGCCATGAGCAGTTTTTCCTTTGCGCATCATCTCATCCGAAAACCGGTTCCCACTTTTCGGGATGATGCGCGCTCCGTTAGAAATTGAGGCCGCCTTCGCGCGCGGCGTCGGCCAGCGCTTTGACGCGCCCGTGATAAAGATAGCCGCCGCGGTCGAACACGACGTCCTTGATGCCCTTCTCCTTGGCCCGCTCGGCGATCAGCTTGCCGACCACCTTCGCCGCATCGATATTGGCGCCGGTCTTGGCGCCTTCGCGCGTCGTCTTTTCGAGCGAAGACGCCGCCGCGAGCGTCTGGCCCTTGGCGTCGTCGATGAGCTGGGCATAGATGTGCTTGGACGAACGAAATACCGTCAGCCGCGTGCGCCCGCTGGTGCCGGGGGCGAGCTTGACGTTGCGGCGCACAGTCGCCGTCCGTCGCGCAGTCCGATCGCTTAGTCTCGACATCGCCAAGTCCCTCTACTTCTTCTTGCCTTCCTTGCGGAAGATGTACTCGCCGGCGTATTTCACGCCCTTGCCTTTGTAAGGTTCGGGCGGCCGGAAGCCGCGGATCTCGGCGGCGACTTGACCGACCTTCTGCTTGTCCATGCCGGTCACCACGATTTCGGTCGGTTTCGGCGTCGCGATCGCGATGCCTTCCGGAATCGGAAAGTTCACGTCATGGGAAAAGCCGAGCTGCAGGTTGAGCTGCTTGCCTTGCACCGCGGCGCGATAGCCGACGCCGGTGATCTCCAGCCGCTCCTCGAAGCCCTTGGTCACGCCCGCCACCAGATTGGCGACCAGCGTGCGCGACGTGCCCCACATCGAGCGCGCCCGCTTGCTTTCGCCGCGCGGCTCGAGCTTGACCGAGGCCTTGTCCATCGTGACCGTCACGTCGTCGTGCAGCATGACCTGCATGGCGCCTTTCGGCCCTTTGATCTTGACGGTCTGCCCTTCCACGTTGGCGGTGACGCCGGACGGGATCGCGACCGCTTTGTTGCCGATGCGGGACATTAGAACACCGTACAGATGATTTCGCCGCCGACATTGGCGTCGCGAGCTGCGTGATCGGCCATCACGCCCTTGGGCGTGGACAGGATCGAAATGCCGAGGCCGTTATTGATGCGCGGCAGCGCCTTGACCGAGGCGTAGACGCGGCGCCCCGGCTTGGAGACACGCGAAATCTCGCGGATCACCGGCTCGCCGTCGAAATATTTCAGCTCGATCTCGAGCTCGCTGCGGCCGTCGGCGTGCGCCACGCTGGCGTAGCCGCGGATATAGCCTTCGGATTTGAGCACCTCGCAGACGCGCTCGCGCTGCTTGGAGCCCGGCATGGAAACCTTCGACTTGGCTCGCATCTGCGCATTGCGGATGCGGGCAATCATGTCGCCGATCGGATCGTTGACAGCCATCGCGATCCCCCTACCAGCTCGACTTCACAAGGCCTGGAATCAGGCCTTTGGAGCCGAGGTCGCGCAACGCGATGCGGCTGAGTTTATGCTTGCGGTAATAGGCGCGCGGACGCCCCGACAATTCGCAGCGGTTGCGAATGCGCGTGGCCGAGGAATTGCGCGGCAATTCGGCGAGCTTGAGGGTGGCCGCGAAACGCTCCTCCATCGGCAGATTCTTGTCGCGCGCGATCGCCTTGAGCGACTTGCGGCGATTGGAGAATCGCTTGGTCATCCGGCGCCGCCGGTTGTTCTTCTCAATCGAACTCTTCTTCGCCATACCTTTAGCTCCTTACGTTTCCGCGTTTGAGGGAACGGAAATCGCCCCTCACTGCCGGAACGGGAAGTTGAATGCAGCCAATAGCGCGCGCGCTTCGTCGTCGGAGCGCGCGCTGGTGCAAACGGTGATATCGAGGCCCCAGGAGTCGGTGACTTTGTCGAAATCGATCTCCGGGAACACGATGTGTTCCTTGATGCCGAGACTGTAGTTGCCGCGGCCGTCGAAGCTCTTCGGATTGAGCCCGCGGAAGTCGCGAATGCGCGGCAGCGCGATATTCACCAGCCGGTCGAGAAAGTCGTACATGCGCGTCTTGCGCAGCGTAACCTTGCAGCCGATGGCCTGGCCGTCGCGCAGCTTGTAGGTGGCAATCGACTTGCGCGACTTTGTGATCACGGCCTTTTGGCCGGCGATCATCGACAGGTCGGCGGCGGCGTTGTCCACCTTCTTGCGGTCGGCGACGCCCTCGCCGATGCCCATGTTGAGCACGACCTTGGTGATCACCGGAACCTGATAGCGGTTGGTATAGCCGAACTGCTTGCTCAGCTCGCCGCGAATGACCTGTTCGAACTGGGTCTTGAGCCGCGCCACATAGTCGGAGCGCTCGCGCGGCTTCTTGACCTTCGGCGCGCCATCTCCTTTAGCGGCCTGCGGCTTCTTCGGCTTCTTGGGTTCGGTATTCTGTTGCGTATCAGCCATCGATCTCTGCTCCGGAACGCTTGGCGATGCGCACCTTTTTGCGGTCATGCCCCTCGCCGACGAACTTGAAGCCGACGCGGGTCGGCTTGTCGTCCTTGGGGTCTGCCATCGCCAGGTTGGACAAATGGATCGCGCTCTCTTTCGAGATGATCCCGCCTTCCTGCTGCGCGGTCTGGCGCTGGTGGCGCTTGACCATGTTGACGCCGCGCACCAGCGCGCGGTCTTCCGCCGGACGCACCTCGATCACTTCGCCGGTGCGGCCCTTGTCGCGGCCGGTGAGCACGATCACCTTGTCGCCTTTTTTGATCTTGGCGGCCATCACAACACCTCCGGGGCGAGCGAGATTATTTTCATGTGATTCTTGGCGCGCAATTCGCGCGGCACCGGCCCGAAGATGCGGGTTCCCACCGGCTCCATCTGCGGGGTAATCAGCACCGCCGCGTTGCGGTCGAAGCGGATGACGGAGCCGTCGGCGCGCTTGATGTCCTTGGCGATGCGAACCACCACGGCCTTCATCACCTCGCCCTTCTTCACGCGCCCGCGCGGAATGGCTTCCTTCACCGAGACGACAATGACGTCGCCGATGGTGGCGTATTTGCGCTTCGACCCGCCCAGCACCTTGATGCACATGACGCGGCGCGCGCCGGAATTATCGGCCACGTCGAGGTTGGTTTGCATCTGGATCATGATGCGGCTCTCTTTGTCGTGCCAAACATGGCGCTATTGAACTTTCTGCTTCTTATCGCCGCGGATGACTTCCCAGCACTTGAGCTTGGAGATCGGGCGGCGCTCTTCAATCCACACCGTGTCGCCGACGGAAAACTCGTTTTTCTCGTCATGCGCGTGATATTTCTTCGAACGGCGAATGGTTTTCTTCATTGTTGCATGGGTGAAACGCCGGTCGACGCGGACGACGACGGTCTTGTCCTGCTTGTCACTGACGACGACGCCCTGAAGCGTACGTTTCGGCATCTCTAACCCCTTACTTCGACTTCTTCGCGGCAGTCTTCTTCGCGCCAGCCTTGAGGCTCTTCGCGGACTGCGGCTTCTTTGATTTCGGCTTGTTGGATTTCGGCTTCTCGGCCTTCGGCTTGGCAACCTTGGGCTTCGCTTCTGCTTTCGGCTTCGGCGCGATCTCCGGCATTGATCCGGAGCGCTTCTGCGCGGCGATGGTCTTCAGGCGCGCAACGTCGCGGCGGATGACGCGCACACGCGAGGTATTCTCGAGCTGACCGGTGGCACGCTGAAAGCGCAGATTGAACTGCTCCTTCTTGAGCTTGAGCACCTCGTCGTCGATCTGGTCGAGCGTCATCGCTCTTACGTCTACGGATTTCATGGCTCTACTCGGCGATGCGTTCGATGAATCGGGTCTTGACCGGCAGCTTGGCGGCGGCGAGCGCTAGCGCTTCCTTGGCGACGGCGATCGGAATGCCGTCCACCTCGAATAGGATGCGGCCGGGCTTGACGCGGCAAACCCACAGCTCGGGCGTGCCCTTGCCTTTGCCCATGCGAATTTCGATCGGCTTCTTCGACACCGGCACGTCCGGGAAGACGCGGATCCACACCCGGCCCGACCGCTTCATGAAGCGGGTGAGCGCGCGGCGCGCGGCCTCGATCTGGCGCGCGGTGACGCGCTCGGGCTCCAGCGCCTTGAGGCCATATTGGCCGAAGGCGAGCGTGGCGCCGCTGGAGGCGACGCCGTGGATGCGGCCCTTGAATGCCTTGCGGAACTTGGTGCGGACTGGTTGCAGCATGAACTAAACTCTCTAGGCCGCGTTTTCGCGGCGCGGACGGCCCTGGTCGCCTTCGGCAAGCTTCTTGTCCTGCGCCATCGGATCGTGTTCGAGGATTTCGCCCTTGAAGATCCAGACCTTGACGCCGCAGGTGCCGTAGGTGGTGAACGCGGTGGCAACGCCGTAGTCGACGTCGGCGCGCAGCGTATGCAGCGGCACGCGGCCTTCGCGGTACCACTCCATGCGAGCGATTTCGGCACCGCCGAGACGGCCGGAGCAGTTGATGCGGATGCCTTCGGCGCCCAGCCGCATGGCCGACTGCACCGCGCGCTTCATGGCGCGGCGAAACGCGACGCGGCGCTCGAGCTGCTGCGAAATCGATTCGGCGACCAACTGCGCGTCGAGCTCGGGCTTGCGGATTTCGACGATATTGATGACGACGTCGCTGTCGGTGAGCTTGGCCACCGACTTGCGCAGCTTCTCGATGTCGGCGCCCTTCTTGCCGATCACCACGCCCGGCCGCGCCGAATGGATCGTGACGCGGCACTTCTTGTGCGGCCGCTCGATGATGATCTTCGACACCGCCGCCTGCTTGAGCTGCTTCATCAGCTCTTCGCGGATCTTGATGTCCTCGTGCAGCAGCGTGCCGTACTCGGCCTTGCCGGCGTACCAGCGCGAGTCCCAGGTGCGGTTGATCCCGAGACGCAGCCCAATTGGATTGACTTTTTGACCCATCGACGACCCCTCAGGCTTTCGCTGCGGCTTGTGCCTCGACCTGACGCACAATAATCGTCAGGTGGGAGAACGGTTTCAAAATGCGTCCCATGCGGCCGCGGCCGCGCGGGCTGAAGCGCTTGATCACCAGCGCCTTTCCGACATGGGCCTCGGCGACGACCAACTCGTCGACGTCGAGGTCGTGATTGTTCTCGGCATTGGCGATCGCCGATTCGAGGCACTTGCGCACATCCACGGCGATGCGCTTGCGCGAAAACTCCAGGTCGGCCAGCGCGCTCGCGACCTTCTTGCCGCGGATCATCTGCGCGACAAGATTGAGCTTCTGCGGAGAAATCCGCAGCATGCGGCTCACCGCCTTGGCATCGGTATCGGGGAGGCTTCGCTCGCGTGCGCTTTTGCCCATGACGTCTCTCTCGATTCCTTAACTGGCCGCCGGCGTCGCGGCCGGCGCGGCAGCGGCTGCCGGCGCAGCGCTGGTGCGCTTGGCCTTGCGGTCGGATGAATGGCCGTAGAACATCCGGCCCGGCGCGAATTCGCCAAACTTGTGACCGACCATTTCCTCGGTCACCATCACCGGGATGTGTTTCTGTCCGTTATAGACGCCGAAATTCAGGCCGACGAACTGCGGCAGAATGGTCGAGCGCCGACTCCAGATCTTGATCATGTCGTGACGGCCGGACGCGCGCGCGGCTTCCGCCTTTTTCAGCAGGTAGCCGTCGACGAACGGGCCTTTCCATAAAGAACGCGCCATAGTCTTTGTCCCTACTTCTGCTTCTTGCGCTCGTGGCGGCTGACGGCGATGAATTTGGTGGTGCGCTTGTTCTTGCGCGTCTTCTTGCCTTTGGTCGGGAAGCCCCACGGCGTGGTCCAGTGACCGCCGCCCTTGGTCCGTCCGCCGTGCGGATGATCGACCGGGTTCATGGTGATGCCGCGGTTGTGCGGCATGCGGCCCTTCCAGCGTTGCCGGCCGGCCTTGCCGATCGTGGTATTCATATTGTCGGGGTTCGACACCGCGCCGATGGTGGCCATGCAGCGGCCGTGCACCAGGCGCTGCTCGGTCGTCGACAGCCGCAGGATGACGTAATCCTGGTCGCGCCCGACGATCTGGACGTAGGTGCCGGCCGAACGCGCGATCTGCCCGCCCTTGCCGATCTTGATCTCGACATTGTGGACGATGGTGCCGACCGGAATATTGCCAATCGGCATGGCGTTGCCCGGCTTCACGTCGGCATGCTCCGAAGCGATTACCTGATCGCCGGCGCCAAGGCGCTGCGGCGCCAGGATATAGGCCAGTTCGCCGTCCCGGTACTTGATGAGGGCGATGAAGGCGGTGCGGTTGGGATCGTATTCGAGACGCTCGACGGTTGCCGGCACATCGAACTTGGTGCGCCGGAAATCGACCTTGCGATAAGCCTGCTTATGGCCGCCGCCGCGGAAGCGCGACGTAATGCGGCCGTTATTATTGCGGCCGCCGGTCGAGCTTTGACCCTCGGTCAGCGCCTTGACCGGCGCGCCTTTGTATAACGACGAACGGTCGATGTTCACCAGCTGGCGCTGGCTCGGCGTGGTCGGATTGTATGTTTTCAACGCCATCGGAGACTTCCCTTACAATCCCGTGGTCACGTCGATGCGGTGACCCTCTTCGAGCGTCACGATCGCGCGCTTCACGTCGGACTGCTGCCCGAGCCTGTTCTTGAATACCTTGAGCTTGCCCTTGCGGGTCAGCGTGTTGACGTTCTTGACCTTGACGTCGAACAGCTTCTCGACCGCTTCCTTGATCTGCGGCTTGGTCGCATTCTTGCGCACCTTGAACACGACCTTGTTGTGCTCGGACGCCATGGTCGCCTTCTCGGTGATGACTGGCGAAAGGATCACGTCGTAATGGCGGGGATCGCTGGTGCTCATTTAAAGCGCGCCTCCAGCGCATCGAGCGCGGCCTTGGTCAGCACCAGGGTCTTGCGCCGCATGATGTCGTAAACGTTGATGCCCTGTATCGGCAGCACGTCGACATTCGGAATATTGCGGGCCGCATTGCGGAAGTTCAGTTCGACCTCGGCGCCGTCGATGATCAACGCGTTGATCAGGCCGAGCTTGTCGAACTGCTTGGCCAATCCCTTGGTCTTGCCGTCCTTCAACGTCATCTTGTCGATGACGATGATGCCGCCGTCCTTGGCCTTGGCCGACAGCGCGTGCTTGAGCGCCAGCGCGCGCACTTTCTTCGGCAGGCCGATGGCATGACTGCGCACCACCGGGCCGAAGGCCCGTCCGCCGCCGCGGAATTGCGGCACGCGTGCCGAGCCGTGGCGGGCGCCGCCGGTGCCCTTCTGCGCATACATCTTCTTGCCGGTGCGCCAGATTTCCGAACGGTCTTTGGTCTTATGGGTGCCGCGCTGGCGCTTGGCGAGCTGCCAGTTGACGCAGCGCTGCAGGATGTCGCTGCGCGGTTCGAGGCCGAAGATCGCATCCGGCAAACTGACGGACCCGGCTTCCTTGCCTTCGAGCGTGGTGATTTTCATTTCCATATCACGCGCCCTCCGTCGTGGCGGGGGCGGCAGGAGCCTGCGCGGCGTCCAGCTTGGCCTCGGATTTCGTCTCGGCGGCTTCCGCCAGGCGGAACTTGCCGGGCTTGGGAGCATCCTTGGGCAGCGCCCGCTTCACCGCGTCGCGCACCATGATCCAGCCGCCCTTGGCGCCGGGCACCGAGCCCTCGATCATGATGAGGCCGCGCTCGACGTCGGTCTGCACGACCTTGAGATTGAGCGTGGTGACGCGATCGACGCCCAGGTGACCGGGCATCTTCTTGTTCTTGAACGTCTTGCCGGGGTCTTGCCGGCCGCCGGTGCCGCCGATCGAGCGATGCGAGACCGACACGCCGTGCGAGGCGCGAAGACCTGCGAAATTCCAGCGCTTCATGCCGCCGGCAAAGCCCTTGCCGATCGAGGTGCCGCAGACGTCGACGAACTGGCCGACGACGAAATGGTCGGCGGTGATCTCGGCGCCGACCGGGATCAGCGCGTCCTCGGTGACACGGAATTCTGCCAGCGTGCGCTTGGGCTCGACCTTGGCCTTGGCGAAATAGCCCCGGTCGGCCTTGATCATGTTGCTGGTGTTGCGCGCGCCCGAGCCGAGCTGGAGCGCGACATAGCCGTTCTTGTCCTTGGTCCGATGCGCGACCACCTGGCACTGCCCAAGACGCAGCACCGTGACCGGCACGTGTTCACCGGCATCGGTGAACAACCGGGTCATTCCAAGTTTCTGTGCGACCACTCCGGAACGCATCGTCGTAATTCCTTACCCGGCCTTTAGAGTTTGATCTCGACGTCGACGCCGGCGGCGAGGTCGAGCTTCATCAGCGCGTCCACCGTTTGCGGCGTCGGATCGACGATGTCCAAGAGGCGCTTGTGCGTGCGCATCTCGAACTGTTCGCGGCTCTTTTTGTCGACATGCGGCGAGCGGTTCACCGTGAACTTCTCGATACGCGTCGGCAGCGGAATCGGGCCACGGACCTGCGCGCCAGTGCGCTTGGCCGTGTTCACGATCTCGCGCGTCGACGCATCGAGGATGCGGTGATCGAACGCCTTGAGCCGGATCCGGATATTCTGGCCGTTCATTTTTGTTTCTCTCGTCCGTCACATCCGGCTGTCACACCGAACATCCACGGCATTGTTCTTTCTACGAAGACGTGGATGACCGGGACATGCCCGGCCATGACACTTGTTCGATTACTCGATGATGCTCGCCACCACGCCGGCGCCGACCGTGCGGCCGCCCTCGCGAATGGCGAAGCGGAGTTTCTCTTCCATGGCGATCGGCACGATCAGGTGCACTTCCATCGCCACGTTGTCGCCCGGCATCACCATCTCGGTGCCGGCCGGCAGGTGCACCACGCCGGTCACGTCGGTGGTGCGGAAGTAGANNAGTAGAACTGCGGACGGTAGTTGGTGAAGAACGGGGTATGACGGCCGCCCTCTTCCTTGGTGAGGATGTAGGCTTCCGCCTTGAACTTGGTGTGCGGCTTGACCGAGCCGGGCTTGCAGAGCACCTGGCCGCGCTCGACTTCCTCGCGCTTGGTGCCGCGCAGCAGGCAACCGACGTTGTCGCCGGCCTCGCCCTGGTCGAGCAGCTTGCGGAANNGGCTTGATGCCGACGATCTCGACTTCCTCGCCGACCTTGATGATGCCGCGCTCGATGCGGCCGGTGCACACGGTGCCGCGGCCGGAGATCGAGAACACGTCTTCCACCGGCATCAGGAACGACTGATCCTTCGGGCGTTCCGGCTGCGGGATGTAGTCGTCCACCGCCTTCATCAGCTCGAGAATGGCGTCATGGCCGAGCTTGGGGTCCTTGCCTTCGAGCGCCATCAGCGCCGAGCCCTTGATCACCGGAATCTTGTCGCCGGGGAAATTGTACTTGGACAGAAGTTCGCGAACCTCGAGCTCGACCAGTTCGAGCAATTCGGGATCGTCAACCATGTCGACCTTATTCATGAACACCACCAGCGCCGGCACGCCGACCTGGCGGGCGAGCAGGATGTGCTCACGGGTCTGCGGCATCGGGCCGTCNNGGCGCCTTGTCGATCTGGTCATAGGCGGTGAACACGGCGCCGCCCGTCTCGGACAGCACCTTGGTGATCGCCGCCGTCAGCGTCGTCTTGCCGTGGTCAACGTGACCGATCGTCCCGATATTGCAATGCGGCTTGTTGCGAAGGAATTTCTCTTTGGCCATGGATCTCTCCGTTCAGAACCTTCAGGTTGCGATCGTTACGCGAATTTCTTCTGGACTTCCGCCGAAACGTTCGCCGGCAGCTCTGCGTAGTGATCGAATTGCATGGTGAATGTGGCGCGGCCCTGCGACATGGACCGTAGCGTGTTGACGTAGCCGAACATGTTCATCAGCGGCACCATCGCGTTGATCACGTTGGCGTTGCCGCGCATGTCCTGGCCCTGAATTTGCCCGCGCCGCGAGTTGAGGTCGCCGATGACGGAGCCGCAGTAGTCCTCCGGCGTCACCACCTCGACCTTCATGATCGGCTCGAGCAGAACCGGACGGGCCCTTTGCAGGGCTTCCCGCAGGCACTGGCGCGCGCAGATTTCGAATGCGAGCGCCGACGAATCGACGTCGTGATATTTGCCGTCGATCAGCGTCACCTTGAGGTCCACCACCGGGAAGCCGGCGAGCACGCCGGAGCCGAGCACCGACTCCAGGCCCTTTTCGACGCCGGGGATGTATTCCTTCGGCACCGTACCGCCGACCACTTCGTTTTCGAATTCGAACGGCGTGCCGGGCGGCGCCGGCTCGGCGATAATCTTGATCTGCGCAAATTGGCCGGAGCCGCCGGTCTGCTTCTTGTGCTGATAATCGTGCTCGACGCGCTGGGTGATCTTCTCGCGGAACGCCACCTGCGGCGCGCCGATATTGGCGTCCACTTTGTAGGTACGCTTGAGGATATCGACCTTGATGTCGAGGTGCAGTTCGCCCATGCCCTTGAGGATGGTCTGGCCGCTCTCCTGGTCGGTGGAAACGCGGAAGGAAGGGTCTTCGGCCGCCAATTTGGCGAGCGCGACGCCGAGCTTTTCCTGATCGGCCTTCGACTTCGGCTCGATCGCGATCTCGATCACCGGATCGGGGAATTCCATCTTCTCCAGGATTACCGGCTGCTTGGGGTCGCACAGCGTGTCGCCGGTGCGCACTTCCTTGAGGCCGGCCAGCGCAACGATATCGCCGGCAAAGGCTTCCTTGATGTCTTCGCGGTTGTTCGCGTGCATCAGCAACATGCGGCCGATGCGCTCTTTGCGTTCCTTGGTCGAATTGATCACGCCGGTGCCACTGACGAGCGTGCCGGAATAGATGCGGCANNGCGGGCTCGGCAGGTAGTCGACCACCGCGTCGAGCATCGGCTGGACGCCCTTGTTCTTGAACGCCGAGCCGCACAGCACCGGGAAGAAGGCGCCGGTAATCACGGCTTTGCGGATCAGCTTCTTGATGGTGGCTTCGTCGGGAATCTTGCCTTCGAGGTAGGCAGTGGTGGCGTCATCGTCGAGTTCGCAGGCCGCCTCGATCATCTTGTCGCGGTATTCCTGCGCCTGGTCGAGCAGGTCGGCGGGAATGTCGATGTCGTGATAATCGGCGCCGAGGTTTTCGTCGGCCCAGATCACACCCTTCATGCGCACCAGATCGATGAGGCCCTTGAAATTCTGCTCGGACCCGATCGGCAGCTGAATGGCGACCGGCTTGGCGCCGAGGCGCGTCTTGATGTCGTCCATGCACTTGAAGAAGTCGGCGCCGATCTTGTCCATCTTGTTGGCGAAGACGATGCGCGGCACTTTGTATTTGTCGCCCTGGCGCCAGACCGTTTCGGTCTGCGGCTCGACGCCTTGGTTGCTATCGAGCACGACGACGGCGCCGTCCAGCACGCGCAAACTACGCTCGACTTCAATCGTAAAGTCGACGTGGCCGGGGGTATCGATGATGTTGAGACGCTTTTCTTTCCAGAACGCGGTGGTCGCGGCCGAAGTAATGGTGATGCCGCGTTCCTGCTCCTGCTCCATCCAATCCATCGTCGCGGCGCCTTCATGCACCTCGCCGATCTTGTGGCTCTTGCCGGTGTAATAGAGGATCCGTTCCGTGGTCGTGGTTTTCCCGGCATCGATGTGGGCCATGATGCCGAAATTGCGGTAGTCCTCGATCGGGTGGTTACGGGGCATTGCAGTTCGAGTCCTTGATTCTGTTGTCCGCCGTCACCAGCGGTAATGCGAGAAGGCCCGGTTGGCTTCCGCCATCTTGTGGGTGTCCTCGCGCTTCTTGACGGCGTTTCCCCTGTTATTGGAAGCGTCGAGCAACTCGGCCGAGAGCCGCTCGGTCATGGTCTTTTCATTGCGCTCGCGCGCCGCCGAGATGATCCAGCGGATGCCAAGCGCCTGCCGGCGCGAGGTGCGGACTTCCACCGGTACCTGGTAGGTGGCGCCGCCGACGCGGCGCGAGCGCACTTCGATCGACGGCATCACGTTGTCGAGCGCCTGCTGGAACACCGTGAGCGGGCTTGCCTTGGTCTTGCTCTCGATCATTTCCAGCGCGCCGTAGACGATACCTTCGGCCACCGATTTCTTGCCGGCATACATGACGGCATTCATGAACTTGCTGACGACGATGTTGCCGAACTTCGGGTCCGGAATGACTTCGCGTTTTTCTGCGGCGTGGCGGCGGGACATGGCTCAGATTCCGATTATTTGGGACGCTTGGCGCCGTACTTCGAACGGCGCTGCTTGCGGTTCTTGACGCCCTGGGTGTCAAGCACGCCGCGCAGGATGTGGTAGCGCACNNGTGGTGTAGACGCGCGTGCAGACGCCGCGCTTCTGCGGGCTACCCTGCAGCGCCGGCGCCGTGACGCGTACCCTGAGAGGCTTGCGCGGATTTGCAATCAGCTGGTTGATCGTCGGCATCGTTTGCCTTCGCATCCCTCGTTTGGGCTTGGTGAGCCCGGAATCATTTAAGGCTTTCGCGCCTTGCAGTTCGCGCGGGCGCCCTCGCCCGCGGTTCGTTTTGGGCTTTTCGCCCCGGCATTCCCACGCGCAAAACGAAATCGCGCCATCCGCCTGAGGTGCGGGGGCGCTTTTCCGTTCCGGACGACCGTGATGCGGTTAACGCGCCGCGGCCGCTCACTTCAGAGTCTGACAGTGGCTGTCAGTGGCAGCGTCTGAGCTTCATCGTCGAGGCGATGTGCCGGCCAAGCTTTGAGAAAACGTAGCACCCTCAAAGGGTTAGCCGGGCGGCCGTGCCGAACAAGCGAAGCTCACCGCCTGCCGTAAAGTGTGGCGTATGTATCGGCCAGACTCCCTCAAGTCAAGGCGAAAAGGTCCGGAAAATCGAGGGTTACAGGCCTTCGCCCGCGTCCCCGCCCTATATCGTTACCCAGGCAGAGACCTGAAGCAAAAGGGGCCGCCTTTGCGGGCGGCCCCTTTCGATGACGATTGTCCTTGCCTTATTCGGCCGCCGGTAGCGCCGGAGCCTCGGCTGCCTCCGCCTTGGCCGCGGCCTTGGCGGCATCCTTTTCGCGTTCCTCAAGGATGAGCGCGTCGCGTTTGACGGCGACTTCGCGCAACTCGTCCATCATGGCGCCGGTGCCGGCCGGAATCAGCCGGCCGACGATGACATTTTCCTTGAGCCCATCGAGCGTATCTGCCTTGCCGTTAACCGCGGCCTCGGTGAGCACGCGCGTGGTCTCCTGGAACGACGCCGCCGAAATGAACGAGCGGGTCTGCAGGCTCGCCTTGGTGATGCCGAGCAGCACGGGATGACCGCTGGCCGGCTTCTTGCCGTCGGCGATCGCGCGCGCGTTGATCTCGTCCATCTCGGTCTTGTCGATCTGCTCGCTCTGCAACAGCTCAGTTTCGCCGGGCTCATCGATCTCGACCTTTTGCAGCATCTGGCGAACGATCACCTCGATGTGCTTGTCGTTGATGTTGACGCCCTGCAGCCGGTAGACCTCCTGGATTTCGTTCACCAGATAGGCGGCCAGCTCCTCAACGCCCTTGATGGCGAGAATATCGTGCGGGGCGGGATTGCCTTCGACGATGTAATCGCCCTTCTCGATGATGTCGCCATCCTGCAGATGGATGTGCTTGCCCTTCGGGATCAGGTACTCCCTCGGCTCGTCGCCCTTGGCCGTAGGTTCAAGCGTGAGACGACGCTTGTTCTTGTAGTCCTTGCCGAAGCGCACGGTGCCGCCGATTTCGGCGATGACCGCCGCGTCCTTCGGCTTACGCGCCTCGAACAGCTCCGCCACTCGCGGCAGACCGCCGGTGATGTCGCGCGTCTTGGCACTTTCGGTCGGAATACGAGCGATCACGTCGCCCGCCTTCACGTGCGCGCCGGGATCGACCGAGAGGATCGCATCCACTGCCAGCACGTAACGGGCATCGCCGCCGCGCGCGAGCTTGAGGATCTTGCTGCCCGACTTGATCACGATCGACGGACGCAGCTCCTGCTGGTTGCGCGAAGAGCCGGTGCGCCAGTCGACCACCACGCGCTTGGCGATGCCGGTCGATTCGTCGAGCGCTTCCGACATCGACAGACCGTCGACCAAGTCCTCGAAGGCGATCGAGCCTTCGACCTCAGTGAGGATCGGCCGCGTGTAGGGATCCCATTCGGCGATGCGCTGGCCGCGTTTGATCTTATCGCCGTCTTCGATGCGCATGCGCGCGCCGTACGGAATACGGTGATGGGCGCGTTCGGTACCGTCCTGGTCCACCACCGCCACCACCATGTTACGCACCATCGCCACGACGTCGCCGTCGGAGTTCTTGGCGATGTTCTTGCCCTTGATCTTGATCTTGCCGTCGAAGTTCGACTCGATGAACGACTGCTCGGAGATCTGCGCCGCGCCGCCGATGTGGAAGGTGCGCATGGTGAGCTGGGTGCCCGGCTCGCCGATCGACTGCGCGGCGATGACGCCCACCGCTTCGCCCATGTTGACCGGCGTGCCGCGGGCGAGATCGCGCCCGTAGCAGGCGCCGCAGACGCCGTTCTTCGACTCGCAGGTGAGCACGGAGCGGATCTTGAGCTCCTGCACGCCCGCATTGGTGATCGTCTCGACTTCCGGCTCCGTCAGCAGAGTGCCGCGCTTGACCACGACCTTGTTGCTGGCCGGGTCTTTGACGTCCTCCGCCGTGGTGCGGCCGAGAATGCGGATGGCGAGCGAAGCCACCACGGTGCCGGCATCGATGATGGCGCGAACCTTGATGCCATCCTTGGTGCCGCAATCTTGGCTCGTGATGATGCAATCCTGCGCCACATCGACTAGACGCCGCGTCAGGTAGCCCGAGTTCGCGGTCTTCAAGGCGGTGTCGGCAAGGCCCTTGCGGGCGCCGTGGGTCGAGTTGAAGTACTCGAGCACCGAAAGGCCTTCCTTGAAGTTTGAGATGATCGGGCTCTCGATGATCTCGCCCGACGGCTTAGCCATCAGGCCGCGCATGCCGGCGAGCTGACGCATCTGGGCGGGCGAGCCGCGCGCGCCGGAATGCGCCATCATGTAGATCGAGTTGACCTGCATGTCGCGTCCTTGCGCGTCCTTCTTGACCGAAGAGATCTCCTTCATCATCGCGTCGGCGATCGCTTCGGTGCACTTCGACCAGGCGTCGACCACCTTGTTGTATTTCTCGCCCTGGGTGATGAGGCCGTCGTTGTATTGCTGCTCAAACTCCTTGGCGAGATCGCGCGTGTCCTCGACCGTTTTCCACTTCGAGCCCGGCACCACCATGTCGTCCTTGCCGAACGAGATGCCGGCCTTGAACGCGTGATAGAAGCCGAGCGCCATGATGCGGTCGCAGAAGATGACCGTCTCTTTCTGTCCGCAGTGGCGGTAGACCTGATCGATCATCCCGGAGATTTCGCGCTTCGTCATCAGCTTGTTGACGATGTCGAACGGCGCTTTCACGCTGCGCGGCAGCACGTTGCCGAGCACGACGCGGCCGGGCGTGGTCTCGTACCATTTCAGGAACGACTTGCCCTTCTCGTCCACGCCTTCCCAGCGGTAGCGGATCTTGGTGTGCAGCGTGATGACCTTTTCGGCGAGCGCGTGCTCGATCGAGGCCATGTCACCGAACGCTTTGCCTTCACCCGGCTCGCCCTCGCGCATCAGCGACAGGTAGTAGAGGCCGAGTACGATGTCCTGCGACGGCACGATGATCGGCTGGCCGTTCGCCGGATGCAGGATGTTGTTGGTCGACATCATCAGCACGCGCGCTTCCAGCTGCGCTTCCAGCGACAGCGGAACGTGCACGGCCATCTGGTCGCCGTCGAAGTCGGCGTTGAACGCGGCGCACACCAGCGGATGCAGCTGGATCGCCTTGCCCTCGATCAGCACCGGCTCGAACGCCTGGATGCCGAGACGATGCAGCGTCGGCGCTCGGTTGAGCAGCACCGGATGTTCGCGGATCACCTCGTCGAGGATGTCCCAAACCTCCGGCTTTTCCTTCTCGACCAGCTTCTTGGCCTGCTTCACCGTGGTCGACAGGCCCTTGGCGTCGAGCCGCGAATAGATGAACGGCTTGAACAGTTCGAGCGCCATCTTCTTCGGCAGGCCGCACTG
>PMAF01000006.1 GCA_003152455.1 Hyphomicrobiales bacterium | reverse complement strand
TTTGCCATCCTGCGAGGGACTCACTCGCGGGTGGCACTGATGAACATGGGCAAGCTGGTGTTCGCGCAGATCATGGAGCATCTGCCGCGCACGACGTTTGGTCGTTGCGTAGCGCGTTACGGGGGCGAGCACAAAGTCAAAACATTCTCTTGCCTCGATCAGTACCTGTGCATGGCTTTTGCGCAGCTTACCTATCGCGAGAGCCTACGCGACATCGAAGCGTGTCTTCGAGCGCAAGAGGGCAAGCTCTATCACATGGGCATCCGCCGCAGCATTGCCCGCAACACCTTGGCCAATGCCAACGCGGTGCGCGACTGGCGCGTCTACGCCGATTTCATGCACCGGCATCTGGGTGTTTAATCGCCTCCAAAGCTGACAATACCCCGGCGCCGATCTTTATTGAATGGTGACCTGATGCCCACTGGGTCTGAGAGCGCACAATCAAATGAGATGGCTGGGAGGCGGGTCACGATGGAGCCGCACCGGATGTTTCGTCAGGTGCCGCTCGCGCCGCACCAGCTCATTCAAGACATTACGCCTCAAAGCGATCTCTTTGTGCTCGCGCATATGGGCGTCCCTCGCATCGATATTGACGATTGGACGCTCACCGTCGGCGGGCTGGTGAACGAAAGCATGACGTTCACCTACGATAGAATTCGCCAGCTTCCAAAACGCGAAATCCAAGCGTTCCATCAATGTGCCGGGTATCCGAAGAACCCTCAATTGCCGACACGTCGGATCGGCAACATGGTGTGGGGCGGGGCAGACCTTAAAACTCTTCTGGAATCGGTTGGTATACTGCCCGCCGCGCGCTTTCTCTGGTCGTTCGGCCATGATTATGGAGAGTATGACGGCTTCCATGCGGATCCTTATGTGAAGGACTTGCCCTTGGATCGGCTTTTGCAGAGCGACGTTCTGCTGGCCTATGAAATCAATGGTGAGCCGCTGGACGCGCTGCACGGTTATCCGCTCCGGCTGCTCATCCCAGGATTTTACGGAACCAATTCCGTCAAATGGCTGTCGCGGCTGGAGCTTGCCGACCGGCGCGCCGAAGGCCCGTTCACCACGCTTCTCTATAATGACCCGGTTGCTCCCTCGCCGGGGCATCCCGCTGGCGGCACGCGGCCGGTTTGGCATGTGGCGCCGGAATCGGTGATCGTCAGTCCTGCGCCAAATGCCAAAATCGGTCGGGGACCAGTTGAGATTTGGGGCCGCGCCTGGGCCGATGGCGGCGTCGCCTCCGTCGAGGTTTCGATGGATGGCGGTCGGAGCTGGTACGCCGCGGAACTCGGCAAGCAAATCGACCGGTCGTGGCAGACATTTAGCTTGGCGTGGCATCCGCAAGGCGAGGGCAATGCCGTGCTCATGTCGCGCGCTGCCGACAAGATGGGGGCGATCCAGCCCGACGCCGGCTGGCGCAATGCGGTCTATGCCGTGCCTGTCACGATGACGGGACTGTGAGAATCCGCACTAGGCCCTAAAACTGGCGGAGTTCGCAAGCAAAGTATGCTAATCTAACGTGGTCCTGGTCCGAGGCATCAGATGAGCGAGACCGGTTTCGAGACCGCATTCAATGGGCGCATCGGGGACATGCTCGATGCCTGCACAGCGTGCGGTGCTTGCTTTACGGCCTGCCCGATTACGGAGGCAGCCGGCGTCGGCGATGCCGATCCCGAAATGATAACTAGCGGCATCCTCGATATCATTCGGCAAGGGTCTGGACCCGAAGCCTCTCGCAAATGGGCAAGCTCTTGCATTTTGAGCGGGGAATGCATCAAGGCCTGCGAATATGGCGTCAATCCGCGGTTTCTGCTCGCCGTGGCGCGCGTAAGCCTCGCCAAAGCGGCGAAGGAACCGGCCGAACAGCGTCGAGCCGGCGTGGAAAGCTTTCACAAAACGAGCCAGGAGGTGAAATTTTTGTCCCGGTTGCAGCTCACCGATAAGGCGTTGGAGCGGCTTGGTCAGGCACCATCAATCTATCACCCTGCGCACGACGAAAATACCGAGACCCCTGACGTCGTGTTTTACACCGGCTGCAATGTCCTGAGGACGCCACATATCGCTCTGCTCTGTCTCGATATCATGGACATGATTGGGGTGACCTATCGTGTCATGGGCGGGCCTTCGCATTGCTGTGGCATCTTGCAATTTCGCACGGGCGACCTCGAAGTGTCGTCGCGGATTGCGGACAATACGTTGAACAAATTTGCCGAGACGAAGTCGGGACAGGTGCTGGCCTGGTGTCCGAGCTGCTTTGTGCAGTTCACCGAGAACATGCTGCCGACCTTCGAACGCGCAACCGGAAAACGTCCCTTTGATATGACGCCGTTCATTCACTTCCTACGGGACAATCTTGAACGGCTGCGGCCATTTCTGCGGACGCGGGTCGAGATGCGGGTGGCACTTCATCGCCACCCCGGCGTGGCTGGCGTGGTGGAGGCGGCAGAAGAAATACTGCGCGCTATTCCGGGAATCGAACTGGTCGATTTAAGACAGCCGGCCGTGGGTCTGCAAAGTTTCAATCTTGCCGTGCTGCCAACCTACAAGCGTGACCTGCAACTGCGAGAATTGGAGGCAGCGCGCGAGGCCGGCGTGGATGCTTTGGCTGCGGTCTATCACTCCGATCATCGCGAGCTTTGCGCGCATGAGCGCGACTGGCCGTTCCGCATTCTCAATATTCTTGAGATTCTGGGCGAGAGCATGGGTTTTCGGGAAGAAGATCGCTACAAAAATCTGAAGATGATGCAGGATGTCGACGCGATTATCTCCGATTGTCACGATCTCATTGCGCAACATAGGCTTGATCCGGCCAAGGCACGCAGCGTGGTCATCAGAGGAATGATCGCGGATCAGCCGCTTCCTCTGGTCGGTGCAATGCCTGCACTGACCACCGCGCCGCCTCGAGTGTAGCAGCGCGACGCGACGGGGTTGTCTGTTCAGTCAAAATAGTCTTTTATTCTTGATACACCGTGCAATGGCCATATTGCGGTCGTGGTCGCCATGGTTGCCGGCGGAGTTGCGGGCAAAAAACGCCGCCCTGCATTAGGTGGCGAGATATTTTGAGACATTGCTGTTCTGGGCCGCGACAGGCGGCATTATGGTTGTGTGTACCTAAAACCTTATCCGCGTTGATGGGATGGCAGAATCGCCTAATACCAAAACTCACAAACGCTGACTCATCGTTCCCAACCTCATGCTGAGCATGCAGGTCCAAAAACGCGAATCGAATCAAACACCTGGATGGTCGGGACAAGCCCCGCACAACACCGCAGATGGGTCGCATGCAACGACAATTGGTCGTGTGGCCAAAAAATTAAA
>PMAF01000160.1 GCA_003152455.1 Hyphomicrobiales bacterium | reverse complement strand
CGGAATAGCGAAGCGTATTCCGCCATTCTCGCCAAGTCAGCGCGTTACGCGGAGCCTGTCATCGGGCCGCGTTTCGCGCGGACCCGTTGGCTAACGCGCCCTACGAAACCACCACCTCCATCTCCCCCACCGCCTTCCTTGTCGGCTTCACCGTGATCTTCACGTCCTGCCCGAGCGCGGTCAGAAACTTCATCAGCCGCCCGACCGAGAAATTGCTGGCGCGGTTGTGCATCGGCGCGCTCAGACCTTGAACCGTCACCCTGAGGTGCGAGGCCGTAGGCCGAGCCTCGAAGGGCGACGGCCCGGGATTCGTTGCCCGCCATCCTTCGAGGCTCGCCGCTTGCGCGGCTCGCACCTCAGGATGACGGCCTCTCACCCGCTCCCAAACCCCTTCCCCGCCTTTTTGTATTCCGGCCGCGGCGGGCTGAAGATGTCGAGCACGCGCGCGCCGTCCGGCCCCGCGCGCATCGTGTGCGGCACGTTGCCGGGCGTGCGCCAGAAATCGCCTTGCTTCACCGCGATCTCCTCGCCGCCCTGAAACCGCACCGCCGAGCCTTCCAGCAGAACGCCCCATTGCTCTTCCGGGTGATGATGCATGACGCCTTCGGCGTTCGGCGCGATCGTCACCACCGACAACATGGCCTGCTCGCCGGCAAAGATGCGCGTCGTCACGCCGGCCGCGAGCTCCCGCAGCAGACCGTCGTCGGGTTTCGCCAGATTGTGGAATTCGGCCTTCTGGCTCATTCGTGCCTCCAATTCTTGTCGCATGCGCTTCGAGATTTCGTTCGGCCGGCCATGCGGCGCGTGTCCTACAGCAGCCTCACCGTACCAGGTTTGCCGATTGGGCACTCCAACGCCTTGCGGTCCCACTGCGCCAGTTCGGCCGCCGCCTCATGCGTGCTCTGCAGGAATTCCATCAGCGTGGCGTCGCCGTCGCGCGCGGTCCGCACCGCGTCGTAGGGCAAAATGAATTCGCCCAACTCCTTGGAGAAAAACGCCGCGCCGGGTTTCACCTTGGCCGCCGCGAAGCCTTCCGGCGCCGGATAGGCGTAGGAATAAAACGCCGGATAATCCACCGGCCCGGGCGAGCCCGGCCAGAAGCCTGCGCTCGACACCTCGTGCGAATAGGCTTCCCTAGCGACCGCGTTGGGCAGATGCGGCACGCCGCCGGGGTGGCGCGGCGCGCGCCGGCCGGAAAACCGCGTCACCGCCAGATCGAAACTGCCCCAGAAGAAATGCACCGGGCTCGACTTGCCGAGAAAGCTGGTGCGGAAATGCGCCATCACCGCGTGCGCCGCGAGCAGCACGCGCCAGAAGCGCTGCGCGGCATCGGCGTCGTAGGACGCGTGCACGGTGTCCCGGTCGAACGCAATGCAGCCGGCGATTTCGCACGGCATGGTGCGAATCGTGACGGCAACGCCCAACTCGTTGAGCGCGGTCATCACGCCGGCGTAGAATTCCGCCACGCTCATCGGTTTGAGCGCCAGCTGGCGGAATTGGCCGTCGCTCAGGCGCAGCCACAGTTCATGGCCGATGAAGTCGAAATCGATCTGCAGGCTGCGGGCGCCATAGGGCATCAGCGAGGTGGTCAGCCCGCGCGCGCTGACGTAAAGCGCGACGTGCCATGAGTGATTGAGCCACGGCGTCAGCGCCAGCCGGATCTTGCCGACGATTTGAGTCCACAGTTGCAGCGTGGCGGCGGTGTCCGCCCACGCGGCGTAAGGCAATTCCGGCCAGCGGTCGGGGTCTGCTGCCATGCCGGCATGATGCCGCCCCCGGCGCGGCGCGGCAACCTCCCCTCGCCCTCGCCTCAGAACGCCTGGCACTCGCGCGTCGACTGCGACTGCCGCCGATCATCTTCGCCCTCATCGTGTAGGACTTCTTCGCCGCCGCGCCCTGCGATTTCGGCGCCAGCACCAGCGCGGCAACCGCTAGGCGGCAAACGGCATTCGTCATGGGGAAATCCTTTCGAGGAAGGGCTCGGTCCGGATTGGTCGCCCGGCGGCGGCAAAAGGTTCAGCCGACGCGCGCTGCGCCGGCAACCTCCGTTGCGGAGGCATCCGCGCTGTGGTCAGATTCGCCCGCGCGCTTTCATGAAACATCAGGGAGAAACAGCATGCGCAAAGAGTTCGCCTTGTTTGCCGCGATCGCGGCGGTGTTCGCCTTCATGACCTTCGGCGCCCAGGCCATGCCGGCCGCGCCGCTTGCGGGCGTCTCCAAGGCCTCCGGCCACGTGGTCCAGGTGCGCGGCGGCTGCGGCCCGTTCCGGCACCGTGGGCCGCACGGCCACTGCCGCCCCGGCCCCTGAGCCGGCGACGACGCGATGCGACCTTGGCCCGGCTTGTCCGGGCAGAGTTTTTTGGTGCGTCAGCCGCCAACCAACGGTGCATTGACGCGCGCGCGTTCATCTGTCATTCGCAACGCACGCTCGCTGGAATCGAATTGCCGAAAATGCCCAGAAGATCGTTTCGCGTCGGCCGCTCACGCACCGGCCTCGGCTTGTTCGCCACTAGGCCGATCAGGAAGCGCGCACGCATCGCCGAGTACAAAGGCCGGCTGCTGACCACCAAGGCAGCCGAGAAGGTCGAGGTCCGCGGCAACCGCTATCTGTACGAGATCAACAGCCGCTGGACGATCGACGGCACGCCGCGCAGCAATCTCGCGCGCTACGGCAACCATTCCTGCAATCCCAACGCCGAGACGACGATCGTAAAGCGCCGCGTCTTCATCTACGCGTTGCGCGCCATCAAGCCGGGCGAGGAAATCACCTACGATTACGGCGTCGACTATCTGAAAAACGTGATCGGGCGCTCGAACTGCAAATGCGGCCGCTGCATGCGGCGGCGCGCCAAGCGGGCGCGCGAACGGCGCGCGCTGCAAAAGCGGCGGGCCGCGCGCTTGGCCGGCAAGCGGCGGCGGGCGCGAAGGGCGAGCAAGAGCAAAGCCAAACGGTAAGGTTCGCACGCGAGGCAACCTCCCTTCCCTCTCCCACAAGGGGAGAGGGAAAGACGAACAGCCATTCGTTTTTGCCCCTGCCCGCTCGCCCATGGCATGCTAGGGCGATCATCCCCGCCGCCAGAGGCCTTTTTCCCAGTGACCGCCGACCGTCTTGACCAGCGCCTGCCCACCGCGCGCGCCGACCACGTCCCGCGCGGCATTCTCTTTATGTTGGGCGCCACCGTGATGTTCGCAGTCTCGATGGCGATCGCGAAGTGGCAAGTGGCCAGCTATTCGTTCGCCGAGGTGCTGTTCTACCGAGCGGTCGGTTCGTTCGCCGTCTGCGCGGTGCTGATCCTGCCGCGCAACGGGCTGACGGTATTCCGAACGCGGCGCCTACGCGATCATCTCGGCCGTAGCGGAACGCAAGCGGTGGCGCAGAGCCTGATCATCATCGCCTTCTCGCTGATGCCGCTCGGCGGCGCCGTCGCCATCAATTTCTCCGCGCCGCTGTTCGCCACGCTGTTCGCCGCCCGCTGGCTCAAGGAAAAGGTCGGCCTGGCGCGCGCCTGCGCGCTGATCGCCGGCTTCCTCGGTGTGCTACTGGTGGCGGCGCCCGGCGCCGACAGCTTCCGCGTCGGCGCGCTGTTCGCGCTCGGCAATGCGGTGCTGTTCGGCAGCGTCACCGCGGCGGTGCGCGGCATGACGCAGACCGAGTCGGCGGAAACCCTCACCATGTACCAGATGGTGTTTCTGATGGCGTTCTTCGCCGTTGCTATGCCGATCTTCGGCATGACGTGGCCGAGCGGCCTCGATCTCACCGCCATGCTGGTGAACGGTCTGCTCAACGGGCTCGGCCAGTATTGGTGGACGCGCTCGCTGTCGTTCGCGCCGCCCGCCGCGGTCGGGCCGTTCTATTATTTCTCGCTGGTGTGGGCGATCGGCCTCGGATTCCTGTTCTGGGGCGACATCCCGACGCTGCCGCTGATCGCCGGCTCGGCGATCATGGTTAGCTCGGGCCTGTTCCTGCTCTGGCACGAAAGCAGCCGCAAGCTGGTGCCGGTCGAATAGACCAATTGCATTTGCGCATTTCCTGCGCCAAACATCGCCGCCACAATAATCGAGGGAGGATAAACCGATGAGCCTGAAGATCCGCCGCGTCGTCACCGGTCACGACGAGCAGGGCCGCGCCAAGGTCCTGATCGACGAAAACGTGAGCAACGGGATCTCGAGCCGGCCGGGCGCGCAGTCGACGGTGATCTGGTCGAGCGCAGGCTTCCCGGTGAACAATGACGGCGGCCAGGATCCCTCGCACAAGGACATCGCTACCACCATCGACAACGGCACGGTGTTCCGCATCGTCAGCTACGGGCCCGGCGTCACGCCGCGCAATCACCGCACCGATTCGCTCGATTACGCCGTGGTGATTTCCGGCGAGATCGACATGGATCTCGATATCGGCAGCGTGCACCTGAAGGCCGGCGACGTGGTGGTACAGCGCGGCACCATCCACAACTGGGTGAACAAAGGCAAAGGGCCTTGCGTGATCGCGTTCACGCTGATCGCGTCGAAGCCGGTGACGGCCGGCGGCAAGCCATTGCCCGCGCAGGGCTAAGGCTAGTCGTCCAATTCCGGGTAATGCCGGAAAATTCCCGACTCGTTGAACGGCAGGCGTCGCGGCGAGGCAAGGTAGGCCTTGATGCGCGGCCTGCCGATCACCCGGTTATGAACGCCGACGACGCGCGGCACCTTCTTTTCGATTTGCTTCATGGCCGATGGAAAGGCGTAGCGCAGGCCCGCGATCAGCTGAAATAAAGACAAATCGACGTANNTCGAAATAGCCGAGATATTTCGGCGCCCGCTCGTTTAAGAAACCTTCGGCGTAACGTTTCGCTTCGGGCTTCTGATCCTCGTAATAAAGACCGCCGCCGACCGGGTGATGGGTGTCGTGAATCTCCTTCACAAAGTCGGATACCGTGAGCTGCAACTGATGCAGCCAAAGCCGGCCGGCCTCGTCGCGGGGCGCAAGCTTCAGCCGCGGCCCAAGATAAAACAGGATCTCGGCCACCTGCGCGACGACGAGCTTGCCCGCCTTCAGGAACGGCGGCGCGAACGGCGGATGCTTGTCGCGCCCGCCGTCCATCATCGCCAGCATGCGGTCCATGCCGGCCTTCGNNACGTCGATGGCCGGCACAAGGCCGGCCATGACGAATTCGGCCTAGTTCACCGCAAAGCAGTACAGCAGCCCGTCGCCGCCGGTCGAGCGCAGATCGGCTTGCTAACAGCCGCCTTCGGCCCCGCGCGAGGGATACGACGAGTTCCAGGAATGCATCACATCATCTTCGCGCGGCCCTTTGCGATCGGCATGGCCGAGCATGGCGCTCCCGGCTGTGCTGCTCGTCCAGTTTTTGCAGGTCATGTCCTTGTCGGCCGCGAAGGCGGTCCCATCCCGCTGCGAGCCCGTGACCACGTCGTGCCGGTTTGGCTTGTCGCCGTAGCCATTGACGACGTCACCCTTTTCGGTGAGCGCGGTCTGCTTGGTCAAGTTGTTGGCGCTGTGCAGATCTTCGACGCCGGTGGCGACGACCACGCCCTTGGCATTCATCCACGGACCGTTGCCAATACGGTCGCGCCCGTTCACCGCGCCGGCGCCTTGCGTCGACAGATAGGCATGCCAGGTCTTGGCGCCCGCCCCGGCCGATTGCGCGAGCTGCTGGCAATGCTTGTCGGCGCCAGCAAGCCCGCCAAGGTCGGCACCCTTGCCTGGGCCCTCGCTGGTGACGAAGAAACTCATATCGGCCTATTGCGCCTGCGCCGGCGCCGCACAGAGCACCGCCAGGCATGCCGCCAACGGCACGCCGATCTTTATCGTCGTCATTGAGAGTCCTCCCGAAATAGGCGAAGGACCGACGCCCCGCCATGGCAGTAAAGAACCCCCGCATTGTGCCGCTATTCCGACGATCACGCACGCTTGATCGGCCGCTATTGCGGCGCGTCATTGCGTCAGCCGGCAGGCTTGGCTTTGTATTGCTCGTCGCTCACCGCTTCGAGCCATTTCACGTGCTCGCCGTCCTTGGCTTCCTGCATGGCGAGGTGCTCCATGCCGTGCTCGGGCGTGGCGCCGTGCCAGTGCTTCTCGTCCGGCGGAATCCAGACCGTGTCGCCGGCCCGGACCTGGCGGATCGGACCGCCCCAGGTCTGCACATGGCCGACGCCGGAGACGATGTGCAAAGTCTGCCCGAGCGGATGGGAATGCCAGAACGTGCGCGCGTCCGGCTCGAAGCGCACCCAGCCAGCGCGCAGCAGCGCGGGATCGGGCGCCTGGATGATCGGATCCTGCCACACCGTTCCGGTGAAGGTCGTGGCGGGGCCTCGGCGCGTGGGCCGCGATCCGCAAGCGATGATGTCCATGACGATCTCCTCCCCAAATTGCATTCGGATCGAATGGTCTATTTTGAAGCGGACCTATCTACCACGGCCGCATGCAAAAAGCCCGGCGTCGCCGCCGGGCTTTCAATTCAGCGAAGTTCTTGGACGTTAGGCCGACTGCAGATTGCCCGCCGCCTGCTTGCCGCGCTCGGTGACGATCTCGTAGCTCACCTTCTGGCCTTCGACCAGCGAACGCATACCGGCGCGCTCCACCGCGGAAATGTGCACGAACACATCCTTGGAGCCGTCTTCCGGCTGAATAAAGCCGAAGCCTTTTTGGGTATTGAAGAACTTCACGGTTCCGACTGGCATCATAGTTCCTTTCACGCTTCTTGTTGAACGCCCGCGCGCCCATCGCGTTAGCGGCAACACTCCAAGTTTTTGGGAGATCACTTGAGTCGCAGCCCAAAGCCGGGAGCGTGTCAGCAAGATGAAGCCGAAAACCAGGTTGCGGGCGGCGGCATAGACGGATTTCGACGCGAGGTCAACGTTTAGGCAGGTTCGGCGGCGCGGATCGTGGCGCCGGATCACGCTTTATGAATTGGTAATGGCCAGCCGGTATAGTCCAGGTGCCATCGCCGGGCGTTAACGGATTGTGAATCCAAAAACGCGTCAGCCTTCCCCGGCGGCACCGAGGCTCCATGGTCAGGGAAAAGCGCATCGCACGCCGGCAGCCCTTGCGGTTCACCGCGTAGGTGGCGCTGACCGCCAATCAACGGCTCGGTTGTGTGGTTTCCGACGTTTCCGATACCGGCGCGCGCATCGACGTGCAAGACTCCAAGGCCATTCCCGATCATTTTGTGCTGATGCTCTCGAGCAACGGCGCGGCGCTTCTGCCGCGTCATGTGGCGCAAGCCCACCCAAGTCGGCGTGAAATTCGAGCGCAGTCTTGCCGATACCGCGGATGCATCGCGGGCGCCGAAAAGCGGCGCCGACGTGCCGCCACCGGATGCCGCGCCGGTGGAAGCCGAAGCCGTCAAGGCCGATTGATCGCCGCGCGCATCTTCGCCGCTGCTTCCATCTGACGCGGCCCCATCCCAGCCTGCGCCCGGCGTCGTGCCGAATCGTGCCGGTGACCGGATGCCGGCGCCTATTCGCTGTGGAACTTTTCGGCGCGTTTCTCGTCATTGAATTCACGTACCGCGCTCGGCGGGCTCTCACATCCGAGCGGCGGGCCGCTCAGCAAATCGATGGGGCGCACCATGCTTGGAACAATCCTGATCATCCTGCTCATTCTTGCGCGGGTCGGCGCGTTTCCGCGCTGGGGCTATAACCGCGGTTGGGGCTATGGGCCGTCCGGGATCACCGGCGTGCTTCTGATCGTGGTGCTGGTGCTGGCGCTCTCGGGCCGCATCTAGCTGGCGGGAGCCGCCATGATCTCTTTGACCTTGGAGACCAGTTGCTTGAGCGTGAAGGGCTTGGCGAGGAATTCGTACTGCTCCTGCTCCGGCAGGTTTTTCTGGAACGCTTCCTCGGCATAGCCCGACACGAAGATGACTTTCACATTCGGATCGCGCCGGCGCAGCTCCTGGAGCAGCATCGGCCCGTCCATTTCCGGCATCACCACGTCCGACACCACCAGATCGACGTGGCCGTGCCGGCCCAGCACCTCGATCGCCTCGACGCCGTTGCCTGCCTCGAGCACGGTGTAACCGCGCGAAATGAGCCCGCGCGCGTTGAGCGCGCGCAAGCCTTCCTCGTCCTCGACCAGCAGGATCGTGCCCTGCCCGGTCAGATCGGCTGCGGCCGCGCGCGCCGGGGTATCGGTGGCGGCGGCAGTATCGCCGGCGAGCGCCGGCGCGTCGGCGCCGGGAATCTGCGGCGTTGCCTCCTCGACGTCCGCGATGTGACGCGGCAGGAAAATACGGAACGAGGTGCTGCCCGGCTTTGAGTCGACATAAATGAAGCCGCCGGTCTGCTTGACGATGCCGTAGACCGTGGACAGGCCCAGGCCGGTGCCCTTGCCGACTTCCTTGGTCGAGAAGAACGGCTCGAAGATTTTATCGATAATGTCGGGCGGAATGCCGGTACCGGTGTCGGATACTTCCACCAGCACGTAGTCGGCGGTCGGCATCCCTTTATAGGAGCGCGCCGCGCTTCCGGTGCCCGGCACATTGGTGGTGCGTATGGTCAGCTTGCCGCCGTCCGGCATGGCGTCGCGCGCATTGACCGCGAGATTGACGACCACCTGCTCCAACTGGGAGATGTCCGCCTTCACCGGCCAAAGATCGCGGCCAAACGCCGGGATCAAAGTGACCGTCTCGCCGATCAGCCGGCGCAAAAGCATCGTGAGGTCGTTGAGCGTCTCGTTGAGGTCGAGCACCTGCGGCCGCAGCGTCTGCTTGCGCGAGAACGCCAGCAATTGCCGCACCAGCGCCGCGCCGCGATTGGCGTTCTGCTTGATCTGAATGATGTCCTGGAACGACGGATCGGTCGGCTTGTGCGCGTTGAGCAGAAAATCGGTCGCCATCATGATGACCGACAGCACGTTGTTGAAGTCGTGCGCGATGCCGCCGGCAAGCTGGCCGACCGACTCCATCTTTTGCTGCTGATAGACCCGGTTCTCCAGTGTGCGCTGGGTGGTGGTCTCGAGCGCATAGACGATGGCCGCCTCGCCGTCGCGCTCCTCTTCCTCCACCGCCGACACGAAGAAAGTCGCCCAGCGCTCGCTGCTGCCGCCGAGCGCGGCTTCCACCGGCGCGATATCGCCCTGGCCCGCGCCCGCCCTGCGGATCGAGGCTTCCAGCGCCGGGCGGTCGCGCTCGGCCACCACCGACAGGATCGACCGCTCGTCGCGCTTGAGCATGCCCTCGAAGGCGGACGCGAAGCGCGCATTGCTGCGCGCGATGCGGCCGTTCTTGTCGACCGTGGCGATCGCCATCGGCGTGTTCTGGAAAAAGCGCATGAAGCGCACTTCCGCGGCGCGCTGCGGATCGCTGCCGTCGTCCTTGGCGCGGTTGAGCACCAGCGTGCGCGAGGCGCCGGCCAGGCCGTCGGCGCCGAACGCGACTTTATGAAACAGCCGCGCTGGCACCGGCTTGCCGCCGCGCGTCTTGAGGTCGAGGTCGAGCACCTCGGTTTTCACTTCGCCGGGCGCGGCGTTGAGCGTGGTGAGCAGCGCCGCGCCCTCGCCGGCGACGATGTCGGCGAGCTTGAGCGAGCCGGCGCCGACCTGGGCCAGATCGTGATCGAGCCAGGTCGCCAATGTCGCGTTGAGGTAGACGATGTCGCCCACGCTATCTGCGGAGAAGAACCCGGCCGGGGCATGGTCGAGATAATCGATGGCGTGCTGGAGTTCCTGGAACACGTTTTCCTGGCGCTCGCGGTCGCGCGTCACGTCGGCGATTGACCAGACCGTCATGCGCGCGTCGTTCTTGCTCTCGCCGAGCGGGCGCACGCGCAGGCGCAGCCAGCGCGCAGCCTGCGCGGTGGCGGCGGCAATGCGCACCTCTTCGTGCAGGCGGCGGCCTTCGCGCGCGGCCTTGAGCAGGCGGTAGATCGCTTCGGAGACGTCGGGATCGCCGATGAAAACCCGTTCGATCGGCCGCACGTCGTTGGCGCCGGTCGCTCCGATCAGATCGAGATAGACGGCATTGGCGTAGAAAACGCGGCCGGAATCGTCGGTGACCACGATGCCGTCGAAGGCATTGTCGACCACCGCCTTGAGCAGCGGATTGCCCTGGCCGCGGCCGGCAATTTGCACAATGCCGGAGGCTATGGCGAACAGGGCGACCACGCCCAGCGTGCCGAGCAAGCCGAGCAGCGCCAGGATGTAGGCACCGGCGTAGGTAGGCTCGATATAGAGCACGCCGACGGCGGCGGCGATCAGCGCCACGGCGACCAGCAGCACCAGCCGCACCGAGCCTGCGCGCGGGGCGCTCTGGCTCTTGTCGAAAGCCTGACGCCCAAGCCCGCGCCCTTGCCGGTCGCTGCGGTCGGCGCCTGGTGTCGGCGCTGCGGGTTTCTGGCCTGCCATGACTCCTGAGTGCCTTAAGCCGCCCTACCGGCGCAAGAGCCAGCCGGCGCCATTGCCTTTTTTAGGGGACTTTTGGCCCTTTAACACTACCGGACGATAGCCCGGCGCAGCCGCATGACATAGCTGATCACCTCGGCCACCGCCTTGTAGTGCTCGAGCGGGATGACCTGGTCGACCTCGACGGTGCCATGCAGCGCGCGGGCGAGCGGCGGGTTCTCGACGATCGGGATCGAATGTTGGCCTGCGACCTCGCGGATCTTCAAGGCCAGCGCGTCGACGCCCTTGGCGACGCAGACCGGGGCCTCCATGCCCCGCTCATATTGCAGGGCGACCGCGTAGTGGGTCGGGCTGGTGATGATCACCGCCGCCTTGGGCACATTGGCGATCATGCGCTTGCGCATGCGGCTGTTGCGCACCTGCTTCATCTTGCCCTTGATGACCGGATCGCCCTCGCTCTCCTTGAATTCCTCCTTCAATTCCCGCAGCAACATCTTCTGGCGCTCGTACCACTACCGGTACTGGAACAGGTAATCGGCCATCGCCACCACCGCCATCATGGCGACCACGGCGGCGAGCAGTTTCATCGCCAGCGACTGGGCGAGCGGCAACACCGTCACCGGATCGGCGCGCTCGAGCGCCATGATGCGCCCGCGCACGGGCCACCTCAGCACGGTGAGCACGGTGCCGATCAGCACCACGACTTCGGTCTGCACCACCGCGGTGACCACGTCGACCATGTTGGATTTGCCGTCGGCCACGGCGCGCGTCTGCGAATCGGATTTGCGGCCCGCCTCGACGACGGAGCCGATCGCATCCTTGAGCATGGCGGCAAAGCCGGACGCGGCATCCCCGCCGGCGCCCTGCGCGCCGGTGAGCGCGCGCGTCGGATCGCTGGCGAGACGCGCAATGTTGGCATAGGCGCTGGCGGCGGCGAGCGGTGAAGCCATGATCTGTTCTTTCAGGTCTTGAGGATATCGATGGTGCGCTGGAGCATGCGGCGCGTGGCGCTGATGACGTTGATATTGGCCTCGTAGGAACGCTGGGCCTCGCGCATGTCGGTCATTTCAAGCAGCGAGTTGACGTTGGGATATCGAACGTTGCCATTTTTGTCGGCGGCCGGATGGCCGGGCTCGTATTTCAGCCGGAATTCGGAGTTGTCGGTGCGCGTCTTGCCGAGCTCGACCAGTTTCACGTCGAGCGTGCGATCGACCTCGCTCTGAAAGGTCGGGATCTTGCGCCGGTACGGCAGACCGCCGGGGCTGGAAGGCGTCGAATCGGCGTTGGCGATATTTTCCGAGATGATGCGCATGCGGCCGGCTTGCGCGCGCAGGCCCGAGGCGGCGATGGCCATGGTCTTGAGGAAGTCCACGTCGGTCTCCTTCGATCAGACGCCGCGCCGTTGCCGCGCGGCCAAACGTCAGCCCTTGCCGAGCGCGGTTTTGAGAAGGCCGAGGCTGCGGGTGTAGAGCGCCGCCACCGCCTGGTAATCCATCTGGTTGGCCGCGACTTTCATCATTTTCTGCTCGAGATTCACGGCATTGCCGGTCGGCCGCACCTCGTAACCGGCGCTGCGTTCGGATCGGAACGGCGAGTCGCCCTGCCCGATCCCGACGATGTGGCCGTCTTCGGTGCGCGCCAGAGAAACGGTGGTGAGTGGCGCCGCGGTGCCCGCGGTAGCTGCGGCCGGCGCTTCGAATTTCGGCGGCGTCAGGTCGCGGGCGCGGTAATTCGGCGTATCGGCGTTGGCGACGTTTTCCGCCAGCACCCGCTGGCGCGCTTGCGACCATTGCAGCCGGGTCCGCAGCATGGACAGGATCGGGATATCGGTAATCGCCATGGGCTACCCCTCGAAAGCCACAATCGTGGCCAAATCTGCTAGGCAGACTTTGCCGGTGGTATGGTTAATGGCGGGTAANNGGTGGATGCCAAACGGGCTAACATTTGTTAAGTCTCTGTTAGTAATCCCGGCGGCAAATTGTGCCTTACGGAATTAACCATTTGGGCGATTCCCGCCCATGGGCCGCGGCACCTGATACGGAGCGCATTGATGTTCGAGACCATTTTTGGCTCGGAAATACCGCTGGCTGCGCGATTTTTCATCGCGTTCCTGGTGGTTCTCGCGCTGATCGGGCTGACCGCCTGGCTGGTGCGCCGGTTCGGTTCTAACCGCCTTGGCGGCGCCCCGCGCGGCCGTCAGCCGCGGTTGGCAGTGATCGACGCCGCCAGCGTCGACGGCCGCCGTCGCCTGGTTCTGATCCGCCGCGACAATGTCGAGCATCTCCTGATGATCGGCGGCCCCACCGACGTCGTGGTCGAGCAAAATATCGTGCGTGCGGCAGGCGGCCGCGAGACGGTGCGCGAATCGGCGCGGGTCGCCGTGCCGAGCGAGCCGGCCATCCGTCCAACCCCGAACGGGGAAAATTCCTGGCCGCTGCAGCCGTCGAGCGAGCCGGCGCCGACGCGCCCCTCCCGCTTCGCCGCCACCGAGGAACCGTGGCTGCCGCCCGAGCCGGGTGCGCGCCCACGTCCTGCCGACAGCCTCACCGGGCTGGCCGCCGAATTGTCATCGCGGCTCAGTCTGCCGGAAGCCGCCGCGCGCGGCGAACCGGCGCCGCGTCCGAACGTTGCGCCGCTGGCTCCGCCGGATCCGGAGCCGGCAAAGCCGTCGCACGGCGACCAAAACCTGGCGGACATGGCACAGCAACTCGAAGCCGCGCTGCGCCGCACGCCCATGCCGGAAAACCGCCCGCCGGTCACCGATCCGCTCGTCGCTTCGGCAAAACCGGCGCCGGCGCACGAGTTCCGGTCGCGCATCGAACCAAAATTCGAACCGACCCGCGAAAGCAAATCCGAGAGCAAGACTGAGAGCAAGTCTGAGAGCAAGACCGAGACCAAGAGCGAACCGAAGCTCGAGACCGCGGTCGAACCCAAGGTTGAGCTCGCGCCGTCCAAGGCGCCGCTCGACAATCTCGAAGAGGAGATGGCCAACTTGCTTGGCCGTCCGCCAGGAAAGACGTGATAGGCATTTCCGGTCGCCGTGTCCGTCTTGTGACGGGGGCGATCGGAGTAGCCGGACTGACCCAGGTGCTGCCGAACGGCAACCTGCTGGTCGAGGGCCGCCAGGAGATCCGCGTCAATTTCGAGGTGCGCTAATTGATCGTCGCCGGCATCGTGCGGCCGGAGGACATCCAAAGCGACAACACCATCGATTCCTCAAAGATCGCGCAGGCGCGCATCGCCTATGGCGGGCGTGGCCAGATCACCGATGTGCAACAGCCGCGTTATGGCCAGCAGGTGCTCGACGTGGTGCTGCCATTCTAATCAGTCGCGTAAGTGTGCGTTTGTCTGGTCATTGCCGGGCTTGAGCCGGCAATCCATAAGGCGGTTCGGCAAAGGCAACTTTGCGTAAGTTTGTTGCTGCGGCGAGTGAGTTTAGTGGGCTCCCGCGCCTTCTGCGTTTCGCGAGCGTAGACCGCGTCAACATCGCGACCTCCGGCGGCTCCCCTGCCGGGGGCCGCGTGCGTTGTAGCGCTTGCCTTTAGCGACGCAGACTCAATTTTTTGCCGACGCTGGATGGATTTTGTTGCGCTTGGGCGGCGTCTTTTTTTGAACAACCGGCGGCGGAAGCGGCGAATAGATTGCGGCTTCGCACCGATCGATGCCCACGGCGCGACGGAAATCGACGACTTTTTCGTTCTCGATGAATACCGCGAAAAATCCGATATATGGTTTTGCGTCGGACTTCACACAGGCGATCCAATCGCCGGATTGTCCGCCGCCGACCGTCTTTCGCAACTCGGATACCTGCGCTCCATTCATCATCGGAGCCGGAACCCCGGCGCCGATAATCTTCCGGTAGTCGACAGGCGGTGTAGCAAGCGGCGTAGCAGGTGGCGTCGTGGACGCAGTCGTAAGCTGCGTACTGGGCAAGACGCCGGAACAAGCGGAAGTCAGTGCGGCCAGAAGAATAGCAGGGAGGCACTTCTTCGCGCTTCTATTCCAGCATTGGCGATGAAGAGTTACTATATTTTCGCACTAGTGTCCCAACGTTGACC
>PMAF01000251.1 GCA_003152455.1 Hyphomicrobiales bacterium | reverse complement strand
CCTACGCCTTCGTCGGCCTCACCAACAAGAAGCTGGTCGGCGCGCGCGACCCCCTGGGAATACGCCCGCTGGTGATCGGCAAGCTCGACGGCTGCCCGATCCTCGCGTCGGAGACCTGCGCGCTCGATATCATCGGCGCGCAGTATGTGCGTGACGTGGAGAACGGCGAAGTGGTGATCTTCGACGAAGACGGCGCGCAGTCGCACAAGCCGTTCCCGCCGATGGCGGCGCGCCCGTGCATCTTCGAATATATCTATTTCGCGCGGCCGGATTCGATCGTCGGCGGGCGCAACGTCTATGACGTGCGCAAAGGCATGGGCGCCGAACTCGCGCGCGAGGCCCCGGCACAAGCCGACGTCGTCGTGCCGGTGCCGGACTCCGGCGTGCCGGCGGCACTCGGTTACGCGCAACAGTCCGGCATCCCCTACGAACTCGGCATCATCCGCAACCACTATGTCGGGCGCACCTTCATCCAGCCGACGCAGGCGATTCGCGATCAAGGCGTCCGCATGAAGCATTCGGCCAACCGCGCGGTCGTTTCCGGCAAGCGCATCGTGCTGATCGACGATTCCATTGTGCGCGGCACCACCTCGCGCAAGATCGTGCAGATGATGCGCGATGCCGGCGCCAAGCAAGTGCATTTCCGCATCGCCTCGCCGCCCATCACGCATCCGGACTATTACGGCATCGATACGCCCGAGCGCGACAAGCTGCTCGCCGCCACGCACGATCTGGAGGGTATGCGGAAATTCATCGGCGCGGATTCGCTGGCATTCCTGTCGGTCGACGGCATCTACCGCGCCATGGGCTTGCCGGGCCGCGACCCGGCGCGGCCGCAATTCACCGACCATTGCTTTACCGGCGATTATCCGACGGCGCTCACCGACTTGGCCGCGCAAGAGGCCAGCCCGCGGCAATTATCGCTGCTGGCGGAGGCAATCTAATCGATCATGTTTGTCGTCATGGCTGGGCTTGTCCCGGCCATCCACGTCTTTTAAAGGCTGCAAGGAACGAAAGGCGTGGATGCCCGGCACAAGGCTGGGCATGACGGGTGAATGACCGGCAAACCGCTCTCCGACCGTATCGCGCTTGTCACCGGCGCCTCGCGCGGCATTGGCGCGGCGCTCGCTTTGCAGCTCGCCAAGGCCGGCGCGCATGTGGTGGCCGTGGCGCGCACGGTGGGTGGGCTCGAGGAGCTCGACGACAAGATTAAGGCCGCCGGCGGCTCCGCCACGCTGGTGCCGCTGGATATGACGGACAGCGACGGTATCGCGCGGCTTGCGCTCGCGCTCAACGACCGCTACGGCCGTCTCGACGTGTTGGCAGGCAATGCCGGGGTTCTCGGCCCGCTGTCGCCGCTCGGCCATATCGAGCCGAAGGACTGGGACAACTTGTTCGCAGTCAATGTCACCGCCAATTGGCAGTTGATCCGCTGCATGGACCCGCTGCTCAAAAGCGCGCCGGCGGGCCGCGCCGTGTTTCTCACTTCGGCGGTCGCCTACAAGGGCCGCGCCTATTGGGGTCCCTATGCCGCATCGAAGGCCGCGCTCGACGCGCTGGTGCGCGCCTATGCGGCGGAATGCGAGACCACGAAGGTTTGCGCCAATTTGTTCGCGCCGGGGCCGACCCGCACCCGCATGTATTTGGGCGCCTTCCCCGGTATCGATCCCATGACGCTGCCGACGCCGGAAGAAGTGGCGAAATCGATCGTGCCGCTTTGCCTGCCCGAATGCATGGAGACCGGAAAAATCTACGAATTCCGCACCGGCAAGTTCCTGGAATTCCGGACGCCGGCGTAATGTTTCGCGCCGCCCCGGCGGCGGCCATTCATTTGGCGCGGCGGAATTTCGGCGCGCTCGCCTCGATCGCCGTGCCGAAGACATGATCCCACAAGGCCGTCGTCACGCCGAAGTTTCCGCTGTGGGACAAGTGGTGGTGGCGGGCGTGGCGCAAGCGAGCCCGGTAAAGATAGGAATCGCGCCGGGGCTGCCAATGGTGGGTCGCGTAATGGACGAAGACGTACCAAAGGTAGCCGGTGACAAGTCCCCCCGTTGCCGCGGTCCCAAGATCAAATCCGAGGGCTACCCAGGCCGGGCTCGCAATCGCGACCAAACCGATCACGACGCTCGCCCACGCCGGCGTGCCGATGAGATCCTGTGGCGATTGATGGTGGCGATCGTGGATGCCCGAGAGAACCGGCGCGTGATGAAAGAGCACCCGATGCAGCACGTATTCCAACAAGGTCCAGGCAACCAATCCGGCGCCATAGACCACCGTCCATGTCAAAGGCGCCGGCGGCTGCGAACTGCGGAACGCGAGTAGCGTCGCCACTAGAACGAGCGGCGGAAAAAGTAAAAACTCGGAAAAATAGCCGAGCTTGCTCATCTTCATAGCATTACCCCAGAGGTCTCGTATCCAGCGACTGCAAGCGGTTGCTGCGAGCGCCGCCCCCGAAGCACGGAAAGACGGTATCAAAAAAATGCCGGCTTGAGCAACTTCATAGCCGAGAACCGCCACCGCCGGGAACCAATGGTTCGCTCAGGGGTTAAAAAACCCGGCCGTTGCTGTATGAATTGCGGTCGCATTGCGGCTCGGATCAGGCGGTTTTCCAATTTGGCATTGCGGGGGGACGTTCCGTGCATACCGTCAAATATAGATTGTTCGACCCGCGCCTGCGGCCGCGCCGGACCAAGCTCGAAATGCCGGGCTGGGCGGGCAAGCCCGAGCCGCGCAAGGACGGATCGCACGAACAAGTCTGGCACTGCATGCCGTTCAGCCGGCGCGACGCCTCCAATTATTTTTTCTTCTTTGCCCGGCCCTTGAACGGGTTGCCCTTCTCCCGCAGCGTCAAGCGGATTGGGGTACCAGGAAGCTCAAAACTCTCCCGCAGCGAATTCACCAGATAGCGCTTGTAGGCGTCAGGTAGCGCGTCGGCGCGGGTACAGAATACAACAAAGCTCGGCGGCCGGCTTTTTGCCTGGGTGATGTAGTTGAGGCGGAGCCGGCGTCCCGACACCGCCGGCGGCGGATGTGATTCGACTGCATGCTCGAACCAGCGATTGAGCGCCGCTGTCGGAATACGCTTGTTCCATACCGCAAAGGCGTCGACGATTGCCTGCATCAGCCGGTCGAGGCCTTCGCCGGTGAGCGCCGACACCGCCACCAGCGGCACGCCCTTCATCTGGGTAAGCTTTTCGTCGGCCTGCGTGCGCAGTTTGCCGATGGCGCCCGCCGTCTTTTCCTTCAAATCCCATTTGTTGATCGCGATGACGATGGCGCGGCCTTCCTGCTCCACCAGATCGGCGATGCGCTGGTCCTGCTCTTCGAACGCATTCTCGACATCGAGCAGCACCACCACCACCTCCGCGAAGCGCACCGCGTTGAGCGCGTCGGCAACCGATAGCTTTTCAAGTTTCTCATCGACGCGAGAACGGCGGCGCAGGCCGGCGGTGTCGTGGATGCGGAATTTTTGGCCGCGCCAATCGACGTCGACCGCGATGGCATCGCGGGTAGTGCCGGCCTCCGGCGCGGTGAGCAGCCGCTCCTCGCCGAGCAGCCGGTTGACCAGCGTGGATTTCCCGGCATTTGGGCGGCCGACAATGGCGACCCGGATCGGATGCGGGCCGGAGGGCTCGGCCGCCGCTTCGATCTGCGCCGCAGTGCGTTCGGGCAAAGCGGCACGCAACGCGTCGTAGAGGTCGGCTAGGCCTTCATTGTGCTCGGCGGAAATCGCGACCGGGTCGCCGAGGCCGAGCGCATAGGCATCCAGCCTGCCCACCTCGCCGGCGGTGCCTTCCATCTTGTTGGCAATCAGCACGGCCGGCTTGCCAGACCTGCGCACCAGTTCGGCGAATACGCGGTCGACTCCGGTCGGACCGGTGCGCGCGTCGATCATGAAGAAGATCGCATCCGCCTGCCCGATCGCGGTCTCGGTCTGCGCCCGCATGCGGCCGGTGAGGCTCTCGGGCGCGGACTCCTCGAGTCCCGCGGTATCGATCACGGTGAAATCGAGATCGCCGAGCCGGCCCTCGCCCTCGCGGCGGTCGCGCGTCACGCCCGGCCGGTCATCCACCAGCGCGACGCGGCGACCGACCAGCCGATTGAACAATGTCGACTTGCCGACATTCGGGCGGCCGACGATGGCAATAGTGAAGCTCATGGCCAACGATGATCCGGCCCGCGCAAAACGGGCGCCGCTCTCTTATTCTGACACTGACTTTAGCGCGAAAAGGTGCCGGGCGGCGGCGCGGAAGGCCAGGGCGCGGCCTGCGCGGCCGCCGGCGGCTGCGCCGAACCGGGCCACGGCGCCAGTTGCTGCTGGTCGTTGCTCTGGGCCTGAGCCGCCGGCTGCGCGGTACCCTGCTTGGGTTGCTGCTTCGCCGTCCGCGGCTTCGGCTTGTGCTTCGGTTTCGGTTTCAGCTTGGGCTCGGCTACCGGCTCGATCGCGGCGGTCTTGGCTGACGGCGCGGCAGCACCGGATTTTTCGCTGGGCACGCCCGCGGCAGCGGCGCCATCCGGCGCCGGGCCCAGCGCGGTATCGGCCTGCTGCTGATTGCCTTTCAAGTATTCGGGCGGAATTCCTTGCGTCACGCCCGGCACGCCATCCGGGAATACTTCCTTGCGTTCGCCCGGCAACTTCTTCTTGTCGTTGAGATGGAAGAAGTCGAGATTGTCCATGTCGAAGTTCTCGCAACCGGCGAGCACCGGCGCGAGCGCGACCAATCCGGCGAACAACACGATGCGATGCATGCAGCGCATGAAATAATCCTCAGCTCTTGCCGCCGTCGGCGGCGATCAGCGCCGCGAGCACGTCGGCGCGCGCCCGGGTGCCCGGCGGCGATTCGGCGTCATTCGTGATCATATCGAGATAGCGGCGCGCGGCGGTGAAGTCGTGATTGCGCCAGGCCGACAGCGCCAGCAATTCGCGCGCGTTGTGGCGGAAGGCGTGGCCGGGTTCGGCGACCGGATCGAGACGCCGGCGCATATCGGCAAGCGGCGCGCTGTCCACCATCAGCATGCCGGCGCGCACCGCGGCAAGATCCTGCAAGGTTGATCCGAGCGAGGCGTCGGCGGCCAATTCATCATAGGCCTTCACGGCGTCTGCCGTTTTGGTTAGCGCGAGTTCGGCGGCGGCGCGCATGCGCGCCAGGGTGCGATAACCGGGCGGCGCATCCGCCGCGATCTTGGCGAAGGCGGCGTCGGCCTCGGCGTGCTTACCCTGCTCGCTCAAGCTCAGCGCGGATTCGAATGCGGCGCCGGCGGCGGCGGCTTGCTTGGCCTGCCAATATTCATAGCCGCGCCAGGCACCAATCGCGGCGACGATCAGGACGGCGAGCCCGATGATATAAATGCTGTAGCGGTCCCACAGCTTCTGCAGCCGTTCGCGCCGGACTTCCTCGTCCACTTCGTGAAAAATATCGGCCACGAATTGCTCCCAGCCCCAGTGACGCCCGTCTTGATCGCCATCTTGGGCGAATTGCGACCTAACCTAGCGATGTGGCGGGTCCAAGGCAAAGCTTGAGCCGGACAATCGTTAAGATTCAGAGGTTTATCGCATGATTCTGAAAAGTGGAACCTGCGCTTCGAAAAAGCTCATGCGGCAGGCAGATTACGCCTTTTTGCCCTTCATCGGATAGACGTGCTCGGGGCCCGGAAAAGCGCGCGCGCGCACGTCGGCGGCGTAATCGGCCACCGCTTTCTCGATGCCGAGCCCGAGGTCGCCGTAGCGCTTGACAAATTTCGGCACGCGCGGCGACAGGCCGAGCATGTCTTCCAGCACCAGGATTTGCCCGTCGCAGGCCGCGCTCGCACCGATGCCGATGGTGGGTATGCGCACCGCGGCGGTGAGTTTGCGCCCGAGCGGCTCCGCCACCGCCTCGATCACCACCGAGAAGGCGCCGGCCTCGGCGACCGCAATGGTATCCTGTTCGATACGTGCCCAGTCGGCCTCCTCGCGGCCCTGAGCGCGGAACGAGCCGAGCGTATTGATCGACTGGGGCGTAAGACCGACATGCGCCATCACCGGCACGCCGCGCTCGACCATAAACGCGATGGTTTCCGCCATGCGCGCGCCGCCTTCGACTTTGATAGCGCCGCAGCCGGTTTCCTTCAGCACGCGCGCGGCGTTCATGAAGGCCTGTTCTTTCGAAGCCTCGTAGGAACCGAACGGCATGTCGACGACCACCAGCGCGCGCCTGGAGCCGCGCATCACCGCGTGGCCTTGCAGGATCATCATCTCGAGCGTCACCGGAACCGTCGTTTCCAACCCGTGCATCACCATGCCGAGCGAGTCGCCGACCAGGATCACGTCGCAGTATTTGTCGACCAGACGCGCGGTGTGCGCGTGATAAGACGTCAGGCACACGATTGGCTCGGCGCCCTTGCGGGCGAAAATGTCCGGAGCGGTGAGCCGCTTGATGTCGCTTTGCACTGACATTGGACTACAGCGCGGTTAGCGTGTTTCCTTGATTTTTTGCGTGTGCATGATCTTATCCGAAAACCGGTTCCCACTTTTCGGGATCATGCGCGACCGAACACCGGCACGCCGATGACCATCGGATGGAAAGCGTAGCCGAGCGCGAGATAGATGACGATGCCGATCACAATAACAAGGATGTCATTGGCCCAGCCGGCGGGCGCAGTCGTCGTGCCGGCGTCACCGCGCCGCTTGGCCGCGATGCGCGCATAGACGCCCCACGCCAGGAACGATCCGAACAACAGGATCGAGCCGAGGTCGCCGTTCGACAAGAGATGCGCCAGCGCCCAGGTCTTGATGCCCGCAAGCATCGGGTGTTTGAGCTTGGCCTTGATATGGCTGGGGATGAAAGCGGCAGTGACGAAGATGACCGAGAACAGCATGAGGCCGACGGTGATGTGCCGCATGAAAGCGGGCGGCGACCATACCTGGATCCAGCCGTGCGCTCGGTAATCCGCGTAACCCCAGACGATGACGGCGAGGCCGATCAGCGCGACCGCGGCGAATAGCGCGCGATAGCCGTTTTGCCCCAGGCGCGCGATCACTCTGGCGCGCTCCACCCGCATCGACACGAAAACGTGGGCGCCCAGAAACACCACCAGGCCGAGAACGAAGATTGCAAGGCCCATGCTACACCCGACATTCTGTTGCTTTACGAACGCCGCAGTAGAGGATAGCGGCAGTCAATGCAAGCCCATGCCAGGACGTAGGAAATCGACGATGGCCGCAACCTTTTGCTTCCCCGTGTTCAGACGCGTCATGCTGGCGCTCGTGCTGCTCACGGCCGCCGCCATGCCCGGACTGGCGCAGGATTGGCCGGGCAAGACGGTAAAAATCATCGTCCCGTTCGGCGCCGGCTCGACGCCCGACATTGTCGCCCGTCTGATCGCCGACCGGCTCGGACAGAAATATCCGGGCAGCGGTTTTTTGGTCGAGAACAAGCCGGGGGCAAGCGGCAATCTCGGCACCGACGCGGTGGCCAAGGCAGCGCCGGATGGCGCCACCCTCGGCATCAGCATCGGCGGGCCGCTCGCCATCAATACGCTGCTGTTCTCGACGCTGCCCTACGATCCGCGCAAGGATATCGCCCCGATCACGCAGCTCGTCACGCAGCCGAGTGCGCTTGCGGTTAATCCGGCGCTCAAGATCGATTCCGTCGCCGCGCTGGTGGCGCTGATCAAGGCCAATCCGGGCAAATATAATTTCGCTTCGATCGGCAACGGTTCGCTGTCGCATCTGGCGATGGAGGCAATCGCCATCAAAGCCGGCACCAGACTGGTGCATGTGCCCTATCCGGGTTCGCCGCAGGCCATTCTGGCGGTGATCCGCGACGACGCACAGATGGCCTGCCTGCCGGCAATCTCGGTGACGCCACAGGCCAAGGCCGGCAAGGTGAGTATCCTAGCCGTCACCACCGCCACGCGTTCGCCGTATCTGCCGGACGTGCCGACGTTGAAAGAGAGCGGCATCGACGTCGAGGCCGATGCCTGGAACGGGCTGATTGCGCCGGGCAGAACGCCGAAGGCGCTGATCGACAAGATCAACAAGGACGTGGTGGCGATCATCCGCGCTCCAGAGCTACGCGAAAAGCTGGCGGCGCAGTTGATGGAGCCGGTGGGTTCGACGCCGGAGGAATTCCGCGCCCGCATCGACGGAGAGATCGCGCGCTGGGCGCCGGTGATCAAGGCGGCGAATGTGAAGGTGAATTAGTCTAAGCGTCATTCCGGGACGCCGCGAAGCGGCGGGCGCGGAATCCAGGGCCCAAACAAAGTCGAGTGATTTGGCTCTGGATTCCGGATTCCGGCCTTCGGCCGGCCCCGGAATGACAGCTATAGTTACGCCGCCTTGTTTTTCACGTCCTTGATGTCGGTGAAGACGATGCCGGGGGCGCGCTCGCCGGTGTAATCGAGGATGAACTGGTTGCGCGCCATGAACACGCGATCGCCGTCCAAATCCTCGGCCACGCTGGAATAATTGGCCTGCACGAAATCGCCGAGTTTTTTGGGATCGCCGCAAGAAATCCAGCGCGCCAGCTGGAATTCCGGCGTCTCGAAGCCGATGTCGAGGCCATATTCGTCGGACAGCCGCACTTTGAGCACGTCGAGCTGCAACGGGCCGACCACGCCGACCAGCGCCGGCGCGCCGTCGACCGGGCGAAACACCTGAACGACGCCCTCTTCCGCCATCTGCTGCAGCGCTTCTTTCAACTTCTTGGCCTTCATCGGATCGCCGAGCTTCACGCGCCGCAGAATTTCCGGCGCGAAATTGGGCACGCCGAGGAAGGCGATATCCTCGCCTTCGGTCAGCGTATCGCCGATGCGTAGCGTGCCGTGGTTCGGGATGCCGACCACGTCGCCGGCATAGGCCTCGTCGGCAAGCGCGCGGTCCTGCGCGAAAAAGAATTGCGGCGCCGACAGCGTGATCGGTTTATCGGTGCGCACCAACTTCGCCTTCATGCCGCGCCGCAGCTTGCCGGAACACAGGCGCGCGAAAGCGATGCGGTCGCGATGGTTCGGATCCATGTTGGCCTGGATCTTGAACACGAAGGCGGTCATGGCGCCCTCATGGGCGTCGATGGTGCGCTTGTCGGAGACTTGCGCGCGCGGCGGCGGCGCAAACGCGGCCAGCGCGTCGAGCAGGTCCTTGACGCCGAAATTCTTCAAGGCCGAGCCGAAGAACACCGGCGTCAGGTGGCCCTCGCGGAAAGCGTCGAAATCGACGCGCCGGCACGCGTCCTTGACCAGCGCCAACTCCTCGCTGATGGCTTTGGCATCCAGCATGGGATTTTTCTGCGCCAGCGCCGCAAGGTCGAGCGGCTGCGGCGGCGCCGTCTTACCGTCTTCGTTCAAAAGCCGCATCTCGCCGGTGGCGACGTCGTAGGTGCCGGCGAAGTCGCGGCCGCGCCCGATCGGCCAAGTCATCGGCGCAGTATCGAGCGCCAGCGTCTTCTCGATCTCGTCGAGCAGATCGAACGGATCGCGGCTTTCGCGGTCCATCTTGTTGATGAAAGTGAGGATCGGGATGTCGCGCAGCCGGCAGACCTCGAACAGCTTGCGGGTGCGCGCCTCGATGCCCTTGGCGGCGTCGATCACCATCACCGCCGAGTCGACCGCGGTGAGCGTGCGGTAAGTGTCCTCGGAAAAGTCCTCGTGGCCCGGCGTGTCGAGAAGATTGAACACGCGGCCGTCGTAATCGAAGGTCATCACCGAGGTGACCACCGAAATGCCGCGCTCGCGCTCGATCGCCATCCAGTCGGACCGGGTGGCGCGGCGGTCGCGCTTGGCCTTGACCTGGCCGGCGAGATTGATCGCGCCGCCGAACAGCAACAGCTTCTCGGTCAGCGTGGTCTTGCCGGCGTCGGGGTGGGAAATGATGGCAAAGGTTCGCCGGCGCTCGACTTCCGCCGCGAGCGGCGTCAGCGGGGCCGAATCGGCGGGGCGCACCGGGATATTCATCGCCTGCATGTGGCGGCAATTGCGAGCAAAATCAAGCGGCCGTCAGCGTCGCGCGAGCACGGATGCCGCATAAATCTCCGGCTTGAAGCCGACCAGCAATTTGCCGTGCCCAAGTTCGAGCACCGGGCGCTTGATCATGGACGGCTGCGCCAACATCAGCGCGATCGCCTTCTTCTCGGTGACGCCGTCTTTGTCCTTGTCCTTGTCGGGCAGCTTCTTGAAAGTCGTGCCGGCGCGGTTGAGCAAGGTCTCCCAGCCGGCCTTCTTGGCCCAGCCTTCGAGCTTGGCGCGCTCGATGCCGGCGGTCTTGTAATCGTGGAAGGCGTAGTCGACGCCCCTTTTGTCAAGAAAGGCGCGGGCCTTCTTCATGGTGTCGCAGTTCTTGATGCCGTAGATGGTGATGGGCATGTCGGCATACCTAGAGCAATCGCCCTACTCCCACTCAATCGTCCCCGGCGGCTTGCTGGTCACGTCGTAAACCACGCGATTGACGCCCTTCACTTCGTTGATGATGCGCGTCGCCACGGCGCCGATAAATTTCATCTCGAACGGGTAGAAATCTGCCGTCATGCCGTCGGTCGAGGTCACCGCACGCAGGCCCACTACGAAATCGTAAGTACGGCCGTCGCCCATGACGCCGACCGTCTTCACCGGCAATAAAACGGCGAAGGCCTGCCAGATGTCGTCATAGAGGCCGGCGCGGCGGATTTCCTCGATATAGATGTCGTCGGCGAGCCGCAGGATGTCGAGTTTCTCGCGCGTGATCGCGCCAGGAATGCGGATCGCCAGCCCCGGCCCCGGAAACGGATGGCGGCCGACGAAGGCGTCCGGCAGGCCGAGCTCGCGGCCGAGCGCCCTCACCTCGTCCTTGAACAGTTCGCGTAAGGGCTCGACCAGCTTCATATGCATGTGCTCGGGCAGGCCGCCGACATTGTGATGCGACTTGATGGTGACCGAGGGGCCGCCGGTGAACGAGACGCTCTCGATCACGTCCGGGTAGAGCGTTCCCTGCGCGAGGAAGTCGGCGCCGCCGATCTTCTTGGCCTCGGCGTCGAACACGTCGATGAACAGTTTGCCGATGGTCTTGCGCTTCTGTTCGGGGTCCTCCACGCTGGCGAGCGCCTTGAGGAAGGCCTCACTGTCGTCGACGTGCACGAGCGGGATGTTGTAGCTGTCGCGGAACAGCGTGACGACCTTTTGCGCCTCGCCGAGCCGCAGCAAGCCGTGATCGACGAACACGCAAGTGAGCTGCTCGCCGATCGCCTCGTGGATGAGAACCGCGGCGACCGCCGAGTCGACACCGCCGGACAGGCCGCAGATGACGCGGCCCTTGCCCACTTGCTTGCGGATCTTCTCGATCGCCTCGTCCTTGAAGGCGCGCATGGTCCAGTCGCCGGACAAGCCCGCCACCTTGCGCACGAAATTGCGCAACAGGGCCGCGCCATGCGGCGTATGCATCACCTCGAGATGGAATTGGGTGGCGTAGAATTTGCGGTCGTCATCGCCGATGATGGCGATTGGCGCGTTGGCCGAGGTGCCGAGCACGCGGAAGGCCGGCGGCAACACGGTGACGCGGTCGCCGTGGCTCATCCAGACCGGATATTTTTCGCCTTTGCGCCAGACGCCCTCGAACAGCGGGCTGTCGGACACGACCTCGACCTCGGCGCGGCCGAATTCGCGGTAGTGGCCGCCCTCGACTTTGCCGCCGAGCTGTTGCGCCATCGCCTGCTCGCCGTAGCAGATGCCGAGCACCGGCACGCCGGCCTCAAAAATCGCCTTGGGCGCCAGCGGGGCATCCTGGTCGAGCACTGACGCCGGGCCACCGGACAGGATCACCGCCTTCGGCTTCATGTCGCGGAAGGCAGCCTCGGCCTTCTGGTAGGGCACGATCTCGCAATAGACCTTTTCCTCGCGCACCCGCCGCGCGATCAGCTGGGTCACCTGCGAGCCGAAATCGACGATGAGGACTTTGTCGTGCATAGGCGGCTTTGCCGCGACCGGGGCCGGAATCGGCTCCGTTCGAGGCGGCTTTGTGCGATTGAGGGCGCTCGGGGTCAAGGCGGCGGCAGGCTCCAGTTAACCGAACCAGATTTCGGTATAGTCAGATAACCCTCCATTAGCCCGCCCGTGAGAGAGAAGAGGGAAGAATTTCGCCATTTCCACACGTTTGGGGACCTGGTTTGGCCTACCACGCCGATCAAATGTCGCTTCCCGTGGCGCCGGGCCGCGCCGCCCGCCGCGCGGCGTTGTTTCGCGAGACCCCGCTCGCCATGGCCGAGCGTTGGGCGGTCGCGATCGCCTGGAGCCTGATGCCCAAGCGGATTACCGGCCTGCCCAATCTGGTGAGGCTTTGCTTCAACGAACTGCTCGCCCCCGATCGCGCTTTGCCCGATCCGGAGCGCGCGCTCGACAATCCGCCGGGCCTGGCTGGTCTCGTGCACGAATTCACCTTGCCGGCCCTTCTCGCCGGCTACCGGCGCGGGCTTTATCCGCTCGCGCATATGGCGCCGATGAAATGGTGGTCGCCGCCGCGCCGCTCGGTGCTCTTCTTCGAGGAGACGCATCTCGCCAAGCGCCTGCGCCGCCAGATGCGCCAGGCCCGCTATACCGTGACCCTCGACCAGGACTTCGACGGCGTGATTGCGGCCTGCGCACACCGGCAGTCCCGGCTCAACCTGACCTGGATCACGCCCAAGGTGATGCGGCTCTATGCCGAGCTGTTCGACGCCAGTCACGCGCATTCCTTCGAAGTGTGGAACGAGAAGGGCGAGCTCGCCGGCGGCGGCTACGGCCTCGCCATTGGCGGCACTTTCGTCACCGAGTCGCAGTTCTCGCGCGAGCCGAATACGTCGAAGATCGGCTTCGCCGTGCTCAACTGGCATCTTGCGCGCTGGGGCTTTGCCTTCAACGACGGCAAGGTGATGACGCCGACGTGCCGCGACATGGGCTTCCGCGAAATCCCGCGTCGCGAATTTCTCGCGCGTTTGGCGGACGCGGGGCGTTCGCCGGTCGAGAGCGGACACTGGCAGGCGGCAGCGGATGTGATGACGATTGCCGACTGGCAGCCGCAATAAGCGGATCAGTACTGGCCGTTTTCCCAAACCGGACCGAGCAGCGGCACGCGCGCGATCCAGCGCCCGATGCGCGATTGGTGCGGCTCCGGCTTTGCCGCCGCCGCCTCTTCCGGATCGGGAATCGCGGCCGGCGGCACCGGGTGTTCGGGATCGGCTCGCGGCACGGCCGGCGCCGCGACCGAGGCGGCAGGCGGTAACGCCGGCGCAACGGCGGCCGCAGCCAGCGGAACCACCGGAGACGGCGCGGCGGTGGGCGGCGCCGACGGCGGTAGGGCAGCTTCGCGCTGTCCAGGCCACTGAGACTGGATTGCCTCAGGCGCTACCGGCGCCTTTGCGATGGAAGCCGCTGGCCGTTCCGGGCGATGAGTCAGCAAGGCCTGGCGGACCGCGTCGACCCACTGCGCATCGGACACGGCCGGATCGCGGGGGGCGGCCGTCGCGGCAACAGGCGGCGGGGCCGCGGCCGGCAGTTTGGCAATAGCAGGCGGATGCGGTTCGGCGTTGCGCACCGATTCCTTCGGCGCTACTTCGACATGGCGCGCGACAGGCGCAGCCGGCTTATCGCCCGCGAGCAAGGTCTTGAACGCCGCCGTGGCGTCCGGATCGATCGCGCCGCAGCTCTGCTCGAATTTCTCGACGTCGTGACGCACCAGCATATGCCGGGTACTGGCGTCGACGCTCTTGTCGATCATCGAGACGATGTTGGCGCGCAAGGCCTGGCATGTCGTCTCGACGGAAAAATTGACGCGATAGATCGAATAGGCGCTGGCGAGGCCCACCGGGATCGCCAGCAGTGAACCGACGACCTGCAGCATGCTTACGGTGCGGGCGAACCGGGGCGCGCCACCGCCCGCGGCATCTTGCGAATATGCGGCATCGTGCGCGCCGGGATGAAAAGGATCGCGCCTAGCCACCAGCATGATTGGGGAAACCTCGTTTGGGGGAACTCTTGCGGATCAGTGACTAAATTATCACGGAGAAAGTTGGCCGGGATTGCGGCGCAATAGCGGAATTCGCGTAATGAAAGCGTTAATCCGCCATTTGTGCGCTTAGCCGGCGCGCCGGAGCACCGCGACGAAGAAGCCGTCGGTTTCGGTCGTGCGCGGCGTCATCAGTATCCCCTCGTCCGACAGCCGCGCCGCCTTGGCGAACATGAAGGCGCGCTCGCCCAGCGCGCTCGCCAGGTCGGCCGGCGGCGAAATCGAGAATTCCGGATGGCGGGCGAGGAAGGAGCGCACCTGGGCGCCGTTTTCCTCGTCCAGCACCGAACACGTGACATAGGCGATGCGCCCGCCGGCCTTGAGCAAAGGCACCGCGCGGTCGAGGATGTCGGCCTGCTCCTTCTGCCGCTGCTCGAGCGCGCCCGGGCGCATGCGCCATTTGGCGTCCGGATTGCGGCGCCAGGCGCCGGTGCCGGTGCAAGGCGCGTCGATCAGCACCAGGTCGCAGCGCCCGGCGAGGTCGGCGATCTCGCCGCCCACCGACTTCGGCGTGCGCACCTGCACGTTGCGGGCGCCCGAGCGCTTAAGGCGATCATGGATCGGCGCCAGCCGTCTTTTGTCGTCGTCGGTGGCGAAGAGCTGCCCCTTGTTCTCCATCATCGCCGCCAACGCCAGCGTCTTGCCGCCAGCGCCGGCGCAGAGATCGACCACCTGCTCACCCGGCTTGGCGCCGGAAAACAGCGCGGCCAATTGCGAGCCTTCGTCCTGCAATTCGACCATGCCTTTGATGAAGGCCGGCTCGGCGTGGACGGCCGGGCTTTTGGCGTCGGCGGATAAGCGAACACGCAATCCCCAGGGCGACCAGCGCGCAGGCTCCGGCTTCAAGTCGGACAGCATCGCGGCGGCTTTGTCGCAGTCCGCTTTCAACGTATTCACCCGCAGGTCGAGCGGAGCGCGCGACGACAGAGCGGCGCCCTCCTCCGCGCGCGCGTCGCCGAAGGCGCGCGTGAAATGCGGATCGAGCCATTCCGGATAATCGCCGGCGATATTTGCGGGCGCAGCCGTCATGTCGGCCGCATCCAAGCGCTTGCGCTCGTCGTCGCTGAGCGCCGGCGGTCCGTAGCCCGAACCGTCGGCGAGTTTTGAAATCACTTCGCTGTCGAGGCCGCGCTCGCGTTTGAGCATGCCGAGCAGAATTGCGCGCGGGCTGTCGGCGCCCATCAAGTAAGCACTCGACGCGCGCCGGCGCAGCGCGTCATAGACCAGGCCGGCGACGGCCGCGCGGTCGCCGGAGCCGGCGAAGCGATGCGCCAG
>PMAF01000178.1:4374-8373 GCA_003152455.1 Hyphomicrobiales bacterium | reverse complement strand
GGCCCGTCGGTGAAGGTGGGTTAAACGCTTCGCGCCCTTGTCGTCGCTGCGTTGACCCGAGTTCTCAGCTGCTTTCGCGACCGATAACCTGCGGCGCCTGCGTCATGCCAAAGGGGCTATCGCAGGACGACCTTGCATATGAGGCGGAGATCAGCCGGAGCTACACATGTGGTTACATCAGCCCGACGACGCTTTTTCTTATATGGGCTTATCTCATTGGTGACGGCCGCCGTCCGCGCGCGCTTCGCCGGTTAGCTGACCCCTAGCTAAAAACTGGAGCTCGGCAATAAACAGCGCGCTGCCACAGATGTTAATTCGCGTTAACTAAAAAGTTTGGAACGATCGAACTCGACACACACTTGATAGGGAAACACCCCTTGGAGAGTTCGATGTATCTTCTCTATTACGCTCCGTATGTGGTTCTCGCCGCAACTCTTTTACTTGTGGCCACTGTCACCATGATCTGCCTGTCGCAGGGAGAGCGGGAATTAAGAGGCTTCGTGGTTCGACGAAAGAGAATGCTCACATTGCCGCGGCTTTTGCCAATTGGTGGTGCCACTCCCCCAACAGCGCAGTCCATGCGGATAGTCTCTATGCGGACCCCGAGGCTAACCGTTTCCAAGATGGCAGCCTAAATTCACCCCTGCTCTTTCACGCGCGCGCGCGAAGTAGCGTTGTTGTTTTACTCAACTTATTTCAAGCTGCGACAATCATCCTACAAGTTTAGTTTGCAAGAAGAGGCCATCAGGATCTGTTGCGATATCGGCAGCGCGCTTTCCAAGCGCAGGGGTATGCGGCGGGTTGATCACCAAAAAGAAAACCACATGAGCTGTACGAAACACCCAGATTGAAGCATTGGGCATCAGATTTTTTAATGAACTGCCAATACGCTCAACGAAGCGACTCCGTTCCTCCCGAGTAAAATGTTGATAGATTAAAACCGACTTGTTCCCGTTGAAGACCGTTGTCACTTCGTCTCGATATATGAACTTGCATGAGTCTCGTTTACCTTTCTTTTTCGAAGGCACATCAAGCCCGTTATCGGGATCGAAAATGATCAGATCGCATTGGGCCAGTTTTACCATTGCGGCTCGGAAGAATGTAGATCGACCTTCCTCGTCATCGGGAATGATCTCGTCGAAGTATCTGGCACCAGGCACAATTCCGCTCGCCTCAATCAAGGCTAGATGCCTCTTGTCGGGTGTCGCGATCACGGAACGGAGAAGGTCGAAGAGATCTGAGTCGTATGACCGATAACGTGACGGATTATCGAGGTAATTGGTCTTCCCGCCGTCCGGTCGACCGTCGGTCGGCGTCAGCATCCAGCACACGCCGATACGGATATCGCCGGGACCCGCTAAACCGCGCAGTACTGCGTATTTTCGGTAGTCGTTGATGCCCCCTACATATTGGTTTTTCATCTACGGCCCCAATCCGTTGAGCGGATACAAGCCACCTGCACCGGAGGNNAACTAACATTCCACCTGGACCATTCAATGCAGGCCGGTCACTGCCGTATTATGACCCGCTCATGTCGCGACAGATCTCTCATTCATGCGCACGCCATCCGATCCTTAAGCGACGGCGGATTCCGGTTCGGCCGCAGGCTCCCAGCAGGGCAACTCGACATGGAAAATCGCGCCGCCGCCGGGCGCGTCACCAAAGTCCACCGTGCCGCCGAGCCGAGTGACGATTTGCTTGACGATGCTCAGACCGAGGCCGGTGCCGCCGTTTATGCGGGCGTCCGAGGCGTCCGCTTGCGCGAATTTCTCGAAGATACGGGCCTTGAAGCTGTCGGGAACGCCGTGGCCGTGGTCCCGCACCGAGATACGGATATTTCCGCCACGCTTCTCGATCGCGACCACCACTTCCTCGTCTGGCGGAGAGAATTTGATCGCATTCGAGAGCAGATTGGTGACGACCTGGACCAGCCAATCGGGATCGCCGCGCATTTCGCCGGCTTCCGACGCGGCATCGAGCCTAATCCGCACGCCGTAACCCTCGGCGAATCCGCGATTGGCCTCAATCGCCTGCACGACCAGCGCACGAACCTCGACTCGTTCGAGAACGAAGACGACCTTGCCGGATTCGATCTTCTCCATTTCGAGAATGCTGTTGACCAGCCGGACAAGCCTCTGGCTGTTCGCGTGCGCGATCGTGATCAGACGTACTGCGGGACTGGGCAAGGTTCCACCCGCATTACCGACCAGCAGCCCGAGCGCGCCCGCGATCGAGGTCAGCGGTGTGCGCAGTTCGTGGCTGACCGTCGCGACGAACTCGTCCTTCAGGCGCTCGATGCGATTGCGCTCACTGAGATCGACGATCACGCCGAGAACCAGCGAGCCTCCGCGCGTTTGAATCGGATTAAGGCCGACCTCGATGGGAAACTCAGTGCCGTCCTTGCGCCGACCAGCAAGATTGCGGCCGGTAGCCGTCCGGCTGCTGGGATGCGCAGCAAATTGTCTGCGGTGCTCGGCATGCCGGGCGCCCAGATTCGCGGGCAGGAGGATATCGACGGTTTGACCGAGCATCTCGTCGCGAGCGTAGCCGAACAACCGTTCCATTTCCGTATTGACAAACACGATATTTCCGGCGCGGTCGATCATCACGATGCCGACCGGGCAGGCCTCGATCGCCATGCAAAATATTTCTTCCGACTGCATTTTCGCGTTCGCGTCGTTTGCAAATGGTGGAAGCAAGGCTCTGCCCACACTCAAATTCTTTTCAGTGTTGTCGCCGTCAGAAGTCGACGTCATTGCCGGACGCCGAGACACGCGATTGATCATTCGTCCGCAGAAACTTGACAGTCGGGCGGCGTGATATTGCGAACGGCAAATGACCCACCCTTGGATGATGGCCAGGCTTCGAATGGGCTTTCAAGAACAGTTGTATCGTATAACTTGTATATAGTACGTTGCATCTCTTAAGCGTAGGTTTATCCGCAACTAATGTCTTTAGATACAAGTAGGTACGTACATACCCCCAGTATTAATGATGGGCGATAACTTGACTTTACTTGCCAACGTTTTTCATCAGATGCAATGGCAGCGACGGTGTGATCGCGTACTTCTCCCTCAACCCGGTAGGCGCGGAGGAACTCTTTGATCTCTTCGATCTCGTGGTTGCGATGGTCGCGTGCCTCAGCCACCTCGCGGCACCCTTCCTAGAAGGTAATGCTCCTGATCGTTTCTTTCCCGCCAGATATCGGGGAATGGGTGATCAAGGATGCTTGCCAGCAAATCAAGATATGGAGCGACCTGGGCATTGCGTCGCCAATCGTCGCCGTCAATATTTCCGGCGCGCAGTTCAAGCTGGCGTCGCAGTTTGATCAGGTCGTCGTCGAAAATATCGCCCGCTACAATATCCACCCGCGCGGCTGGAGTTTGAGCTCACCGAATCGGTTTTGGTCGAAACCACGCAACGTTACGGCGAGGCGTTCAAACGGCTACAACAAATCGGAGTGCGGCTTGCTATTGACGATTATGGCACTGGCTATTCCTCGCTCGATTATTTGCGATCATTTCACTTCTCCCGCTTGAAGATCGACCGGCGCTTTATCTACGATGTGACGACAAGCGCCGACGATGCGGCGATCGTACGAGCAACCATTGGGCTCGCGCACGAACTGGGTATCGAGGTGGTGGCAGAAGGCGTGGAAACCATCGGGCAGCGGGATTTCCTGATCGCGGCCGGCTGCAAGATTGCGCAGGGCTATTATCTCGGCAAACCGGCGGCGGCAGCGAGCGAACTGCTGCGCGGCAAACTGCAAATCGCCGCGATCTAACCTAGCTTCGTCACCACCACGAGCGCGTCACAGCTCACCCAGCAATTCCAGCCGCTGCCGCTCGAAGGTATCGGAACAACGGCGCAAAGTGTGCGCCTCGGGCCCCCTTCGATGGGGTGCGATGTCGCTTTTGGGTCATTCGCTGCAGAGCCAATCAACCCCAGCGGCGCCGTTTGTCCGTTGTTAGTCCAATAGCCGACAAAACTTGGCCTAGT
>PMAF01000178.1:0-4354 GCA_003152455.1 Hyphomicrobiales bacterium | reverse complement strand
CTAGTTGGTTTGTCCGCGAAGTGCCACAAGCAGACGTCCAATACCACGACGGTTATTGGGGCCGCTCCACTCCACTTTCGATTTGCGGCCTTTCATGCAGAACCATGTTCAACAATGAACGGTGGACCTTAATTCGCCCGTTGTAATCGATCAGGCCCAATCGGCGGAATTTGTTCATGAATATGTTGACCTGTGCTCGCGTCGAGCCGATCATCTCCGCTAGAGTCTCTTGGCTGATTTTCTCAAGCAGCGGTTCGGGCTCGCCTTCTTCACCGAAATTCGCAAGAATCAGCAGCGCCCGAGCTAGCCGTTTCTCGCTCGAGTTGAACAACTGATCAACCAAATCCGCCTGAATGTGACTGCTACGAATCAAAAGGTGCGAGATAAAAAACTCGGCAAACGCCGACTCGTTGTGAATTATCCTGCCGAATTCTGCTTTGGTTACTTCCGTGATCGTACATTCCGTCAAAGCAGTTGCGGTTGACAAACGCAGAGTCTCTCCCACCGCACATCCTTCTCCAAAGAAATCGTCGGCTTTCAGAAAAGCGGTAACCGCTTCCTTGCCCTCCTCGGAGGTCACGGTGAGTTTGACCCTGCCTGTCAGAATGTAAAAAATAGAAACTGCCGGATCGCCCTGCTGATAAATGGTTTGATTTGTCGCGTATTTAGAAACGGTTCGTCCCCCGTTCGCTTTCGCGAGAAACGCTTTGGGGTCAAACGGGAGTTCGTTAGTCGTTTGATTCAAGGCAGGTGCCCCGGCTAGTTACCGTATGGGTAAAGCTCCGCTCTTCGCAAAGCGCGACGAATTAGCGAATCTGAAGCATTTACGGTTGACGCTCGGCGTACCACCACGGGCATATCTCACTTTCGGCGCGACGGCGCGACGGCGCGAGTAGGCCGCGGAAGGGCTACGCAATAAATCTGACTATGTAAAAGTGTTACCCGCCGATGGGTAGAAATGTTGCCNNCGCCCTTGGTCACGTTGGCCCGAGTACTCGTAATCAAGATTGGTCAGAACAGCTGCTCAAATCCGACGCGGCTGCTGTCTAGACGACGGCAGAAACGAGCCACCCAAGTACGATAAAAACAGACTGCAGGGCAACGATACCGGCAGCCGCAACGCCAGCGACAAAGAATCCGTCTTCGACGGCAGGTGTGCTTTTCGCCAGTCGGATGATGGGACTATTCATTGTGATATCTCCTAGAATTACTTCGCCTCAAACCCCGCCAACAACGCAACGTCCGTCCGCGTCCAAAGTTCTACGTTTAAATATGCCGTATCGATCATTCGGCATACAGAATGAATGGGAGTATAATTTAAAACGTTCAATTAGGGAGAGGCAATTTGGAATGCCTGCATAAGGCGCGAGCCTCGGCAGCTGTGATTTGCCCAAGAGGTAACTTGTCAATTCATTTGCCAACTAAAACGATGCACGCGCGCTTTTGATCTGTCTCAAGTGCTCTGTCCCGCTGGCATAGATGAATTGAAAATAATTGGGACAAGCAATGACAATTTCACAAGCACCCTCGGGACCACGAGAGACTTTCGGTCAACGGCATTTGCATACCGCGCCAACGATGGCTATGCGTGGCCGCGAAAGTAATACCGGATTTGGCCCGGGCTTTGTCGGCGGTCTTGCGGCCGGCGCGGTGATAGGCGGCGGGTACTACGGAGGCGGCTACTACGGTGGCCCGTACGCGTATGATGGTGGCCCGTCCGCTTTGAATTGACGGAACAAACCCGCCAAGCGGTGGATGCCTACATCAAGACAGCCAGAGAGAAGTCTGGAGAGTTTCTGTTCACAGCCTGCCGCAAACAGGAACTTCGGATGACGACCCGACAGTATGCTCGGCTGCTATCCGAGTGGATTGCCAGTATCGGGCTGGACCCACACCAGTTTGGCACTCATTCCCTGAGACGAACCAAGGCGACGTTGATCTACCGCCGGACCGGTAACCTGCGAGCCGTGCAGCTATTGCTTGGCCACACCAAGATTGAGAGCACGGTCAGGTATCTCGGCATTGAAGTTGATGACGCCCTTTCCATCGCGGAACAGGTCGACCTCTGATCTTCCCGGGCGGAATGGGTCCGTTCCGCCCGACCACCATGGCCCTGCGCAGCTGCACATACCTATCCATCTGCACCAGAGCCAAAAAAGAGCCAAAAATGTTTGCTCAATACAAAATACCCAGGAAATTGGCGGTCCCGAGAGGACTTCCCCGCGCCAGTTCAAACAAGGGCTTACGCGATGGTGGGACAGCAATCCACTCCACGGAAACATTAGGCTTTCTTGCCCCAATGTCCCACCGGCCGGCTCCGGCCCGTTGACGAAATCGCACAACTAAACCGTTGGCCTTGTGGTGAGGCAAAACGAATTTTCTTTGCCGAAAAAATTCAATAGCGGCGATGAGCCGGCGGGCGCCGTCACGGCACGTCCGCAATGCCCTCAATAGCGACCAAACTTTTTGCGACGCAGCGAATGACGCTAAGTGCCAATAAGCGACATTGCGGGCGTGAAGATGGCTTTAGCCTTTGATCGGCGCTACACGGCAACGCCGACGGCAGCCATCGCCCGCCGCTCGATCTCGCTGAGGTCGATATCGAGCGTCTCTGACGGCGGCGATTTCCTGATCTGCGGCTTTTCATCGTCGTCGAACAAGCCGAAGGTGCCCGCCCTTGACTCCGGCGCAAGCACGGGCGCGTGCGCTTGCACCATCGTGCACGGCACCGATCCGCGATTCCACGCCCAATGCAGCAGATTACCGGGGATGCGCAGGAAGTCGCCTTTCTTCAGATGGTAGGCCTTGTCGACGATGAAAATCCAGAGTTCGCCTTCGACCACGTAATTGAGCTGCTCCGGAATGTGCTTGTGCGGCTTTGAGTGATAACCCGGCGACCGGGTGGCAACCATCATGTTGGCTTCGTTGCCGTACACAAACAGCGTCTTCATGTCGCCGGATAAAAGGCCCACGGCAGCACTCCCTTGCACGAGATCTTTTTCCGACATGAATAGAGGCATCGACATTCTCCTTGTGTTGGCAAGCGTACCGGTTATTCACCAGAATCGATTTGGGTGTTCGAGCGGGCTGCGGGCGATTCTGTTTGCCCAAGCGGCTGACGGAGGCCACGAACGCAGACAAGCAACGGGTTTATTTGGCCTTCTTGCTGACTTCGGTCCACTTAAGAATTTCCGAACGCATGTATTCGGCGAACTGCGCGGATGCACGAAAGTCGGCATCGACGCCGAGCGGTTTAAACCGGTCGCGCATCTCCGGACGGCTGACTGCCTCTTCGATGGCTTTGCCGAGCAGGTCGACAATGGGCTTCGGGGTGCCCGCCGGGGCCAGAACACCGACCCAGATGCTGACTTCGAAGTCCGGCAAATTACCGGCTTCGGCCACGGTGGGAACATCCGGCAGGCTGCTCGACCGTTTCTTCGTCGTCACGGCGAGCGCGCGAAGCTTGCCACCTTTAATCAACGGCAGAACGGCGGGCAGCGCCGCAAAGACCATCTGTACGTGCCCTGCGGCGACATCCGTAGCGGCCGGCACATCGCCTTTGTAGGGGATGTGCACAAGTTTTACGCCGGCCGTCAGTTCGAACAACACGGCAGTCAGATGGCCGGCCGATCCTTCGCCGGCCGACGCGAAATTGATCGTGCCCGGTTTCTGCCGCGCCAATTCAATCAACTCCTTGACCGAATGCGCCTCGAAATTCGGGTTGACGACGAGAACATTCGTCGATCCGGCCACCAGCGCGATCGGTTCAAAGTCTTTGAGCGGGTTATAACGCAAGTCAGGATGTTGCCCCGGCGCCATACCGATATTGCTGATGGCGCCCATCAAGATCGTGTAGCCGTCCGGCTTCGATTTCGCGACAAAGTCGGCGCCGATTTCTCCACCGGCGCCCGGTTTGTTCTCCACGATCACGGGCTGGCCAAGCCGCGAGCCGATCTGTTCCGCGATTAGGCGCGCAACGAGATCGTTCAGGCCTCCGGGAGCAAACGCAACGACCAAGCGAATTGGCCTTTCAGGGTAATTCTGTGCAGAGGCCGGTCTGTCGAACCAGGCGAGCGCAATTAATGCCACAACGGTGCACGCCAACGCCCCAATTCTTCCAGTCGACATGATCGCCACTCCTTTCCTGCGTGATCCGCTGGGCGCCACGGAAACGGCGGAACATTCAGGACCGCGGCGGATTTGTCACTCGTAACAAATTCCTGTGCGCGACACTATCGGGAACTTGGCCTGGCCGATCTTTGGTGTCCCGTGGATTGAACCCGCGCAGCCGATCCACGGCGATGGGCAAACCAACGCTACATGACGTCCGGCTTGGGTGTGCGCCGTGAAAAGG
>PMAF01000140.1 GCA_003152455.1 Hyphomicrobiales bacterium | reverse complement strand
GCTGCGCGCCGGCTCGCAGGACATCGCCGGCGTCCTGAGTTGGATTGACGGCCTGGGCGCGACCGGGCTCGACGGTCACGATCTGCACGAGCTTGGCCTCAAGAACGGCAATCTGATCGTCGACGACCAGCGCAACGGCAAGCGTTGGACGTTTAGCCGGATCAACGTCAGTTTGACGCGGCCGGAGCAGGGCGGCGTGATCTTTCGCCTGGCGTCCGACGCGCCGGAACGGCCATGGGTGATCAGCGCCGCCATGCGGCCGCTCGGCGGCGGCGTGCGCGCCGTCGGTATCGAAGCGCGGCATGTTTCGACCAAGGACATTCTTCTGGCCATGCGCCTCAACGAAGGCGATCTCGACGTCGACTTGCCGTTGTCGGCGAGCGTGCGCGCCGAAATCTTGTCGGACGGCACGCTGCAGCTGTTTCAGGGCCAGGTGCTCGCGGATGCGGGCACCATCGTCGATCACGCCGGCGACCCTACCGAAATGAAAATCGATCGCGCCGACGTCCGGTTCAATTGGGACGCGCGCCAACGGGCCTTGATCATTCCGTTTCAAGTCCAATCGGGCGCCAATCAGTTCACTCTGCGCGCCGCGCTGGAGGCGCCCGCCGGCCAGAGCGGCGTCTGGCTGTTCAGCATGGCGCGCGGCGATCCGGTGATCGATCCGGTAATTTTGGCTTCGGCCGAGAAAACCGACGAGGAGAGCTTCGCACTCAACCGGGTGGCGGTGCGCGCGCGCATCGACACGGCGCACCATCGCATCGATCTGGAACAAGGCGACTTCAGCCGCGTCGATACGCGGCCGTCGCAAAATGTCGCGGTCGCGGTTACCGGCAGCTTCGATTACGGCGGCGCCGCGCCGCATCTGGCGTTCGGCGTCGCCGGCACGCGCATGCCGATAGGGGTATTGAAGCGCTTGTGGCCGCAGTTCATCTCCAGCCATGTGCGCGAATGGGTCGATGGCCATATGTCCGGCGGCATCGTCGAACGCGTGGTGATCGCGGGCAGCGCGCCGCTGGCGGACTTTAAGGTCAGCGGTCCGCCGATGCCCGGCGAAGGGCTGTCCGTGGACATCGAAACCAGCGGCACGACGCTACGTCCGATCGAGACCTTGCCGGCAATCCGCGATGCCGATCTCACGGTTCGCATTACCGGCGACAGCGCCAATGTCGGCCTCGGCCGCGGCACGGTAGAGGTGGCGCCGGGGCGCAAACTCAGCATCACCAGCGGCGTTTTCGAGATACCGGACACCCATCGCAAGCCGTCGGCGGCGCGTACCCGCTTCCGCATCGACGGAGCGGCCCCGGCGGTGGCCACGCTGCTTGCAAGCGACGCGCTGCGGGACAGTTCCGGGCTTGCGCTCGATCCCGCGACCAGCCGCGGCACGGTTGCCGCCCAGGTCAACATCAATCTCCTGGTCGGGCGCGACGTGCCGAAAAACTCCGCGACCTATTCCATCACCGCGGATCTGACCAATTTCGCCGCCGACAATATGGTGATGGGCCAAAAGATCGAAGCCTCGGCGTTGCGGGCGACCGCGTCCAGCGAGGGCTACCAGATCTCCGGCGACGTCAAAATCAACGGCACGCCGGCCACCATCGATCTCAGCAAGAAACAAGGCGCCGCCAGCGCCGATTTGCGCTTGCAGGCGATGGTCGATGAAGCCGCGCGCCGCCGCTTCGGCATCGATTTCGGCGGCGCCGTGACCGGCACGATCCCGATCAAGGTCGCGGCCCGGGTCGGCAGCTATAGCAAGGACTCGCCGATGAGCGTCGACGCGGATCTGACGCCGGTGAAGATCGACAACTTGCTGCCGGGATGGGTGAAGCCCGCCGGCAAGCCGGCGCACGCCGCTTACACGCTGACCAAGACCGGCCAATCGATACACATCGACGATCTTACGATCGCCGGTTCGGGCACGAGCGTGAAAGGTTCGGTCGAACTCGACGGCGCGAGCGACATCGTCGCGGCGAATTTTCCGGTGTTCAGCCTATCGGAGGGCGACAAGGTCTCGCTTAAAGCCGATCGCACCGGCGATGGCGTGCTGCGAGTGGCGATGCGCGGCGACGTCTTCGATGGCGCCAATTTCGTGAAGACTGCGCTCGCCGGCGCGGTGCCGGAAAAGTCCAAACAAAAGCAGACGGATCTCGATCTCGACGTCAAGCTCGGAACCGTCATCGGTCACAACGGCGAAACGCTGCGCGGGCTCGATCTCAAGCTCACGCGCCGCGGCGGCCACATCCGCAGTTTCACGATGAACTCCAAGATCGGCCGCGATACGCCCTTTGACGGCGACTTGCGCTTGCGCAGCAGCGACAATCACCAAGTCATCTATTTCGAGACCAACGATGCCGGTGCGTTGTTTCGCTTTACTGACATGTATCCGCGCATGTCAGGCGGACAGATGTGGGTGGCGATGGACCCGCCAACGCCGGACCACTCGCCGCAAGTCGGCACCCTTTCCATCCGCAATTTCGTCGTGCGCGGCGAACCCGGGCTCGATCGCATCGTCTCCGGTGCTCCGGGGCAAGGGCAGGGCGGCGTGCAATTTACCGAGCTGCATTGCGATTTTACGCGGGTGCCCGGTCGCATGGCGGTGCGCGACGGCGTCGTCCGCGGACCCGTGGTGGGGGCAACCATCGAAGGGCAGATTGACTACGTGAAGGATGACGTGCATTTGCGCGGAACATTCGTGCCGTTCTACGGCCTCAACAACATGTTCGGGCAGATCCCGATCGTCGGACTGTTTCTCGGCGCCGGCAGTAACGAAGGCCTGGTCGGCATCACCTACGAGGCGTCCGGGCCGCCCGGCGCGCCCCGCGTCACGGTCAACCCTGTGACCGCAATCGCGCCCGGGCTGCTGCGCAAATTCATCCCGTCGCCCGATAATTTCGATCACAATTTTATTCCGCCGTCGCGCTAGGCCGGCTTGATAAGCACGTGTTTCTTGCGGCCGAGCGAAAGCTTGATCACGCCGTCGGGCGACAGGTCTTTCGCGGATAACATCAATTTTTCGTCGCTTACCGTCACGTCGTTGATTTTGAGGCCGCCGGCTTTGATCTGGCGCCGCGCCTCGCCGTTGGAGGTAACGAGGCCGGCCTTCTCAGCGAATGCCGTTAGCACGCCGATGCCCTTGTTGAGCTCGGCACGCGGAATCTCCACGGTCGGCAGCGCGTCGGCGAATGCGCCTTCCTCGAATGTCTTGCGTGACGTGTCGCCGGCTTGATCAGCGGCGGCGCGGCCGTGCACCAACGCGGTCGCCTCGTTGGCGAGCACCTTCTTGGCCTCGTTGGTTTCCTGGCCTTTCAAGGTGGCGAGCTTGGCGATTTCATCGAGCGGCAGCACGGTGAATAGCTTGAGGAAGCGCACGACGTCGCCGTCCTCGGTATTGCGCCAGTATTGCCAGTAGTCATACGGGCTCATCAGGTCGGTATTGAGCCAGACCGCGCCGGCGGCGGTCTTGCCCATTTTGGCGCCCGACGATGTGGTGATCAGCGGCGAGGTCAGCGCGAATAATTGCGCATTCATCATGCGGCGGCCGAGATCGATGCCGTTGACGATGTTGCCCCATTGATCGGAGCCGCCCATCTGCAGAATGCAGCCGGTGCGTTTGTGCAGCTCGACGAAGTCGTAGGCTTGCAGCACCATGTAGTTGAATTCCAGGAACGAGAGTTCCTGTTGGCGGTCGAGCCGCATTTTCACCGAATCGAAGGACAGCATGCGGTTGACCGAGAAATGCTTTCCGACGTCGCGCAGGAAATCGATGTAGTTGAGCTTGTTGAGCCAGTCGGCGTTGTTGGCCATGACGGCATTGCCGCCGGCGCTTTCGAATTTCAGGAATTTGGAAAAGATCGCGCGGATGCCCGTGAGGTTCTGCTCGATCATCTCGTCGGTGAGGATGCGCCGGCTCTCGTCCTTGCCGGACGGGTCGCCCACCCGGGTGGTGCCGCCGCCCATCAGCGCGATCGGACGGTGCCCGGTCTGCTGCATCCAATAGAGCATCATGATCGGCAGCAGCGATCCGACATGCAAAGAGGCCGCCGTGCAATCGAAGCCGATATAGCCGGTGATCGCGCCGGCCTTGGCACGCGCGTCCAGTACGTCGGGCTCCGACACCTGGTGGATGAAGCCGCGCTCGGCCAGAATGTTAAGAAAATCCGATTTATAGGCGCTCATGGAACGGGCTCTGGATGCGGCTTGTCGCCTGCATGGGGCGGTGGTGTAACAGGTCCGGGTTTGATTTCAACTGAAGGGCTGGTTGATGGGGGCGGTTAAGGCCATCGGGCTGATGAGCGGGACCTCGCTCGACGGCGTCGATGTGGCGCTGATTGAGACCGATGGGGAGCGCATCGCCGGCTTCGGTCCGACCGGCTACCGGCCCTACACGGACACCGAGCAGGCCTTGCTGCGCCAGGCGCTGCAAGAAGGCGCGGCGCTGACCGACCGCACGGCGCGCCCGGGCGTGTTGGCGCAAGCCGATGCCTTCGTGACGCGCGTGCATGCCGAGACGGTGGAGGCTTTCCTCGCCACCGAACATATCGACAAGGCGGGCATTGCCGTCATCGGGTTTCACGGCCAGACCGTGTTGCACAAGCCGGCGGCGCGGCTGACCGTGCAGCTCGGCGACGGCGCGCCGCTGGCGCGGCGGCTGGACATGACCGTGGTTCATGATTTCCGCGCCGCCGACGTAGCCGCCGGCGGGCAGGGCGCGCCGCTGGTGCCGGCGTTCCATCAGGCGCTGGCGCGCGATCTCAAGCGCCCGCACCCGATCGCCGTGCTCAATGTCGGCGGCGTCGCCAACGTTACCTTTGTTGACGGCGGCGATCCGATCGCCTGCGATACCGGCCCGGGCAATGCACTGATCGACGATTTCATGCGCGCGCGCACCGGCGCGCCGCTCGACCGCGATGGCGACCAGGCGGCAAGGGGCCGCGTGGACGAGGCTTTCGTCGCGCGTGTGTTGGAGGCCGGCTTCTTTGCACAGCCGTGCCCGAAGTCGCTCGACCGCAATGCTTTTGCCTTTACCAATATCGGTCTGCCGGATTTTTCCATCGCCGACGGCGCGGCGACCTTGTCGGCGCTCACGGCGGCGGCGGTCGCGCGCGTCGTGCCGCATTTGCCGGCCGCGCCGCGCGGCTGGATCGTGGCGGGGGGCGGCGCGCGCAATCCGACGCTGATGCGGATGCTGGCGGAGCGGCTGAGGCCGGCGACGGTAGAGACCGCCGATGCGGTCGGCTGGTCGTCGCAGGCGATCGAGGCGCAGGCGTTCGCTTATCTGGCGGTGCGCACGCTCAATGGCCTGCCGATCACTTTTCCAGCCACGACCGGCGTAAAACAGCCGCTGCCGGGCGGGGTCCTCGTCCGCCCGCGCAGTTGACCGGATGCCCGATCTAGCGCAGGTTCGCCGCCCGTCATAACCTTTTGCCGTGCCCCCGCGCGCAGCTAACTACCGAGAATCACACTTAGAATTCATGCGGACCAAAGACATCGCAGAGGCGCTTGCGGGCCGGCTCGACGGCGATGGCGCGATCGAAATCGACCGCCTCGTACATCCCGCGCGGGCTGAACGGCCGTCGGACCTTGCGCTGGCGATCAGCGCGGACGCCGTTGCGGCGCTGGCGCATAGCAAGGCGCAGGCAGTGGTGGTTTCGGCCGACCACCCGGTTCCATCCGGATCCTTCCGGGCTGTCATCACCACCAATGAAGCGCGGTTGGCCTTCGCCCGGCTGACGGCTCTGTTTGACCATGGACCGGCGTTGGAGAAAGGCATTCATCCGACCGCCGTTGTGGCTTCCGACGCCAAATTGGGCGTGGGGGTCAGCATCGGCGCCTATTCGGTGGTGGGACCGCGCAGCCGCATCGGCGCCGGAACGGCGATCATGCCGCAGGTTACCATTGGCGCCGACGTCACGATCGGCACACAAGGCGTATTCCACACCGGCGTGCGTATCGGCGATCGCAGCGCGATCGGCGACCGGGTGATCGTGCATCCCAACGCCGTTATCGGCTCCGATGGCTTCAGTTTCGCGCCCGACCTGATGTCGACGGCGGCTTTCACGGCCGACGTGGTGCTGACGCGGGTCCATTCGCTCGGCAATGTCGCGATCGGCGACGACGTGGAGATCGGCGCCTGCACCACCATCGATCGCGCTACTTTAGAATCGACGCGCATCGGCAGCGGCACCAAAATCGACAATCACGTTCATATCGGGCACAATGTCACCATCGGAGAAAGTTGTATCGTGTGCGGGATGGTGGGGATCTCCGGCAGCGTGACGATCGGCGACCGCGTCCGTCTTGGCGGCGGGGTCGGCATCGGCGATCATCTGCGGATCGGCGATCAGGCGGTGGTGGCCGCCGGTTCGGGCGTCGCCGGCAATGTGCCGGCGGGCGCCTTCGTGTCGGGCTATCCGGCACAGCCGCACCAGCGCGCTTTGGAGCAATTTGTGTACGCGAGCCGCCAAAAACGGCTGCACGAAAAGGTGGAAGGCTTGGCAATGCGTCTCGGCGCGCTGGAATTAACGAACAAAAAGTGATGGGGGCTCTGGCGTTATGAGTGATGTAGCGAGTGATGTAATCGCAATCATTACTAAGAAAAAGCGGGTGGATAAGCCGACCGTCGAGCTATCCGACCGGCTCGAGGATCTGGGCCTCGAGTCGCTCGATGCCGTCGAAATGATTTTCGATCTTGAGGAAAAGTTCGATATCGAGATTCCATACAACGCCAATACCAATAATCCGCGCACCGAATTCGATACGGTCGGCGACGTCGTCAAGTTGATCCAGAATTTGGTCGACAAGAAGTCGTGAGTGATGTGAACCGAGTTGTCGTCACCGGCCTCGGCGCCGTCACGCCGGTTGGGCACACGGCCGCCGTCTATTGGGAAAATCTCAAACAGGGTATCTGCGGGATCGGGCCGATCACCTTGACGCAGACCCCTGAGGAGCTCAGCCAAAAAGTCGCGGCCGAGGTCAAGGATTTCGATCCGCTCAAGCATTTCGAGGAGCGCGAACTTTCCACGCTCGACCGCGTCTCGCAGTTAGCGGTGGTGGCCGCGCGCGAGGCGATAGCGCAAGCGGCGATCACCTTCGACATGCCGCTGTCGCTACGGACTGCGACCATTATCGGTACCGGCGTCGGCGGACAGACCACGCTCGATGAAAGCTTCCGCCGGGTCTACCGGGAAAACAGGTCGCGCGTTTTTCCACTTACTATTCCCAAGCTGATGGCTAACGCCCCGGCAAGCCAGATCTCGATGTTTTGCGGGTTGCGCGGACCGGCTTTCGCTGTGGCCAGCGCTTGCGCCTCGGCAACCCATGCGATCGGCCTTGCGTTCCACATGGTGCGGTCGGGCCAGGTCGATTGCGCGGTCACCGGAGGGACCGAAGCCTGCATTACGTTCGGGACCTTGCGCGGCTGGGAAGCGATGCGGGTGATGGCGCCGGATGCCTGCCGTCCGTTTTCCATCGGCCGCAAAGGTCTAATTCTCGGCGAGGGTGCGGCGATGCTGGTGCTCGAGCCGCTGGAGCGGGCGCGCGCGCGCGGTGTTCAAATCCTTGGCGAAATCGTCGGGTTCGGTATGAGCGCGGATGCTGCCGATCTCACGGCGCCCGATCTAGGCGGCATGACGCGCGCGATGGAAGGCGCGCTCACTGACGGAAAACTCAACGCGCAGGATATCCAGTACGTGAATGCCCATGGCACCGGCACTGCCGTGAACGACTTAACCGAAACCCAGGCGCTGCATCGGGTGTTCGCCGACCACGCCGGCAAACTGGCGGTATCGTCGAGCAAGTCTATGGTGGGGCATGCGCTGGGCGCCGCCGGCGCGCTGGAACTGGCGGCAACTTTGCTCGCGGTGCGCGACAGCGTCGCGCCGCCGACCATCGGCTATCTCGGGGCCGATCCGGCCTGCGATCTCGACTATGTGCCGAACAAAGCGCGCGCCCTGACGATCGAGGCCGCGATCTCGAACTCCTTCGCCTTCGGCGGGCTCAACGCCGTGCTGGCGGTGAAGAAGTTTTCGTAGCGACGCTTACGCCGCGCTTGGCTTGCGGTCGGTCTTTAGCCGCTTGTCGAGATAGCCGCAGATATTGGTGAGCAGCGGCTCTACCTTGCCGTCGAAGAAATGGTTGGCGCCCGGGATCACCTTCTGCTCGATCACGATGCCCTTTTGCGTCTTGAGCTTGTCGACTAAGGTGGTGACGTCCTTGGGCGGCACGACCGCGTCCTTGTCGCCGTGGATGATGAGGCCCGACGACGGGCAGGGCGCCAGAAACGAGAAGTCGTACAGATTGGCGGGCGGCACGATCGATATGAAGCCTTCGATCTCCGGCCGGCGCATCAGCAATTGCATGCCAATCCAGGCGCCGAACGAGAAGCCGGCGATCCAGCAGCTCTTGGCTTCGGGGTTGATCGTCTGCGCCCAGTCGAGCGCGGCAGCGGCATCGGATAACTCGCCGGTGCCGTGATCGAACGAGCCCTGGCTGCGGCCGACGCCGCGGAAATTGAAGCGCAGCGCCGAGAAGCCGCGGTGCACGAAGGCGTAATAGAGCTGGTAGATGATCGGGTGGTTCATCGTCCCGCCGAATTGCGGGTGCGGATGCAAGACGATGGCGATCGGCGCGTTCTTCTGCCGCGCCGGGTGATACCGGCCCTCGATCCGGCCGGCCGGGCCGGTAAAGATGACTTCAGGCATTGCGGTCGACCTCGAACCCTGAGCTCGCCACGGTTAACCGCGGCATCGGATTTGTGCGCGACGCCCGGCGGAACATAAGGCCGGGCCCTAGTTTGGAATTATTCTAATTATATGAATTCCGCTGTTCACAGCCGTAACAGTGGATATAAGTTGCCGCGAGATGGCGGCTTCTAACACGATCCCCGGGGCAAAAAGCAAGCTTTTTGCGTGGGCTAAGGCCGCAACGGTAGCAAGATACTGACGAATATGATGGCTGAACGGACCTATTTTGACTGGAATGCTACCGCCCCCCTGCGGGAGGAGGCGCGCGCCGCCATGGTCGCGGCGCTTGAGCTGACCGGGAACGCCTCGTCGGTACATGGCGAGGGGCGGGCCGCCCGCCATATCGTTGAAGAGGCGCGGGAGCAGGTCGCCAATTTGGTCGGCGCGGAGGCCAGGAACGTCACCTTCACCAGCGGCGCCACCGAAGCCAACATGTTGGCGCTGACGCCTTCGATCAGTACGGCTGGCGAGAAAGCCCGGCGCGACAGGCTTTTCGTGTCGGCCATCGAACACCCGTCGGTGCGCAGCGGCGGCCGCTTTCCGGCCGAGCTGGTCGAGGAATTGCCGGTGACCGGCGATGGCTTGGCCGACCTTCATGCTCTTAGAAAGGCCGTTGCTCGGGCCGAGCGTCCGCTTGTTTCGGTGATGCTCGCCAATAACGAAACCGGCGTGATCGAGCCGATCCGCGAAATTGCCGACATCGTCCACACCGCCAACGGCGTGCTGCACGTGGACGCGGTGCAGGGTCCCGGCCGCATCGACTGCCGGATCGGCGACCTCGGCGCCGACCTCATGAGCCTTTCCGCGCACAAGCTCGGCGGACCGCAAGGCGCCGGCGCGCTAATTCGCCGCGACGATATCCATATTGCCGAGCCGCTGATCAAGGGCGGCGGCCAGGAGCGCGGCCAGCGCGCCGGAAGCGAAAACGTGGCGGCCATCGCGGGCTTCGGCGCCGCGGCCGCGATGGCTGCAATTCAGGCGGACGCCGCGCGCATGACCGCGCTGCGCGACCGCTTGGAAGCGGGCATCCAAGCGGCGACGCCCCAGGCGGTGATTTTCGGGGCAGGCGCGCTGCGGCTGCCCAATACGACGCTGTTCGCGGTTCCCGGCATCAAGGCAGAGACGGCTATAATCGCCTTCGATCTCAATGGTATAGCGGTATCGTCCGGGTCCGCCTGTTCGTCCGGAAAAGTGCAGGCTTCGCACGTGCTTCGAGCCATGGGCGTGGAACCCGCTCTGGTGCAGGGCGCGGTCCGTGTCAGCCTCGGCTGGTCGACCTGCGAGACGGACGTCGAACGCCTGCTAAATGCTTGGAATAAGGTCACTTCGTCATTACTTAACAAGCATGCGAATGCCGCCTGAGGCGGCGCCAAAAGGGAATGATCGCAACGCGATAGCGAACCGACCATAACCGACAAATCCAACCCGCGGTCCTTGAAACCGTAGCGGAGGAAAGAATGCCGGCCGTACAAGAGACCGTCGAGCATGTCCGAAGCATCGACGTTGACCAATATAAATACGGGTTCGTCACCGATATCGAATCCGAGAAGGCGCCCAAGGGGCTTTCGGAAGATACCGTCCGTTTCATCTCGGCCAAGAAGAACGAGCCGGAGTGGATGCTGGCCTGGCGGCTGGAGGCCTATAAACGCTGGCTGACCATGCGCGAGCCGACCTGGGCGCGCGTCGATTATCCGAAGATCGATTATCAGAACGCCTATTATTACTCGGCGCCGAAGCGAAACGTGCTGGCCTCGCTCGACGAGGTCGATCCGGAGATCCTCCGAACTTACGAGAAGCTCGGCATTCCCCTGCGCGAGCAGGAAATTCTCGCCGGTGTCGTTAAGCCCGAAGGCGAGCGGCGCGTGGCGGTGGATGCGGTGTTCGACTCGGTTTCGGTCGCCACCACCTTCAAGGCGGAGCTGAAAAAGGCCGGCGTTATCTTCATGCCGATGTCGGAGGCGATCCGCGAACATCCGGAACTGGTGAGGAAGTATCTCGGTTCTGTCGTTCCGGTCACCGACAACTTTTTCGCCACGCTCAATTCTGCGGTGTTCTCCGACGGGTCGTTCGTCTACGTGCCACCGGGCGTGCGCTGCCCGATGGAGCTGTCGACCTATTTCCGTATCAACGAGGCCAACACCGGCCAGTTCGAGCGCACGCTAATCATCGCCGATAAGGGCGCTTACGTCAGCTACCTGGAAGGCTGCACGGCGCCGATGCGCGACGAAAACCAGTTGCATGCCGCCGTCGTCGAGCTGGTCACGCTCGACGATGCCGAGATCAAATATTCGACCGTGCAGAACTGGTATCCGGGCGACGCCGACGGCAAGGGCGGCATCTTCAACTTCGTCACCAAGCGCGGCGATTGCCGCGGGGCGCGCTCGAAGATTTCCTGGACCCAGGTCGAGACCGGCTCGGCCATCACCTGGAAGTATCCAAGCTGCATCTTGCGCGGCGACAATTCGCGCGGCGAGTTCTACTCGATCGCCATTTCCAATGGCCGCCAGCAGGTCGACTCAGGGACGAAGATGCTGCATCTCGGCAAGAACACCACGAGCCGCATCATCTCCAAGGGCATCGCAGCCGGCAAATCCGACAACACCTATCGCGGGCTGGTGTCGGCGCACCGCAAGGCCACGGGCGCGCGCAACTTCACCAATTGCGACTCGCTGCTGATCGGAGACCGGTGCGGCGCGCACACCGTTCCCTATATCGAAGCGAAAAATTCCTCCGCCGTGTTCGAGCACGAGGCCACCACCTCAAAAATCTCCGAGGACATGCTGTTCTACTGCCGTCAGCGCGGCATGTCGGCCGAGGAGGCCACCGCGCTCGTGGTCAACGGTTTCGTCAAGGACGTGCTGCAGCAGTTGCCGATGGAATTCGCGGTCGAGGCGCAGAAGCTGATTTCGATCTCGCTCGAAGGCAGCGTGGGCTAAGGCGATGACGCCGTATTGGTTCAAACCGAAGCGCTACGGTTACGGCGCGACGCCCGTGACCTGGGAAGGCTGGGCGGTGACTTTAGCGGCCATCCTTGTTGTGGCTCGATCGGTCGTTGCGATGAATCTGCTGGTGGCCCAGTCAAATGCGGTCGCATGGCTGGTATGGCCGCGCTTATCGCGGCGGTCATATGGTGGTTCGTCCAGTTCTGCCGCCGGCGCACCGACGGTGAATGGCGTTGGCGGTGGGGCAGCCGCTCGGACGCGACGGGAATCTAAATCGGCTTATTCAAGTTTGTGAGGACGAAGACGTGGCACTCCTGGAAATCAAGAACCTGCATGTCGAGGTCGAGGACAAGAAAATCCTCAATGGCCTGACGCTGACCATCGAGAAGGGCCAGGTCGCGGCCATCATGGGCCCGAACGGCTCGGGCAAGTCCACGCTTGCCTATGTGCTGGCGGGAAAGGACAACTATCACGTCACCGAGGGCGACGTGCTGCTCGACGGCAAGAGCATCCTCGGGATGGCGCCGGACGAACGCGCCGCCAAGGGCGTCTTCCTCGCCTTCCAATATCCGGTGGAAGTGCCGGGCGTCGCCACCATGACGTTCCTGCGCACCGCGCTTAACGCGCAGCGTAAAACTCGCGGCGAGCCGGAATTCTCCACGCCGGAATTCATGAAGCGGGTGCGCGAAACGTCCAAGCTGCTCGGCATCGACCAGGAGATGCTGCGCCGGGCGGTCAATGTCGGCTTCTCCGGCGGCGAAAAGAAGCGCAACGAGATCCTGCAGATGGCGGTGCTGGAGCCGCGGCTGGCGGTGCTCGACGAAACCGATTCCGGCCTCGACATCGACGCGCTCAAGATAGTCTCCGAAGGCGTCAACCGGCTGCGCTCACCCGAGCGCTCGATGATCGTCATCACGCACTATCAGCGCCTGCTTGAATACATCGTGCCCGACGTGGTGCACGTGATGGCTAAGGGCCGGGTGGTGAAGTCGGGCGGCAAGGAGTTGGCGCTTGAGCTCGAAGCCACCGGCTATGCGCAATTCGCGGACGAGGCGGCCTGATGAACGCCGAAGTTCGCGCTATGAAGACCGCGGCCGAGCAGGCGCTGAGCGCTGCCTTTGCGGCGGCATGCGATACGCTGCCCGGCAAGGGCGCGGTCGCGGCCTTGCGCGAGGATGCGTTTAAACGTTTCGACGCGAAAGGTCTGCCGCACCGGCGCGTAGAGGAATGGAAATATACCGACCTGCGCGCGCTGATGCGCGAGGCCAAGCCGCTGGCGGGCCCGGCCGGCGCTAAGCCGAAAGGCGACATCGAGCCGGTCCTGACCGGCGTTGACGCCAACCACACCGCGATCGTCAACGGCCGCTACGAGCCGGCCTGGAGCGATTTCAAGGATAACGATCCAGGCGTCAGCATCGTCGAATTGTTCAAGTTTCTCGCTGACGAGCCGGGCTACCGGCTGGGCGAAACTCCCGGCAGCGGCGATCCCGCCCATTGGCTTAATACCGCTTTCATGAGCGGCGGGGTGGCCTTGCGCGTGAAGCGCGGCGCGGCTCCGGCCAAGCCGATCCACATCGCGCACGTATTTTCCGGCGACGCCGGCGCCGCGATGTATCCGCGTGTCGTGGTGATCGTGGAGCCGGGCGCGCAACTGACGCTGATCGAGTCGTTCTCCGGTCCGGAGGGCATCGACTATCAGGTCAATTCCGCGCTCGAACTGGTGATCGGCGACGGCGCGCGGGTCGATCACATCAAGGTCGGATGCGACGGCGGCGCGGCCTTGCGGGTTTCCACGCTCGGCGTCGCGGTCGGAGCCAAGGCCAACTACAAGAATTTTGCTTTCACCGTCGGCGGCGCGGTGGTGCGCAACCAGACTTTCGTGCGCTTTGGCGGCGAGGGCAGCGAGGGCGCCATCGACGGCGCCAGCCTGCTCAAGGGCCGCCAGCACGTCGACAATACGCTGGTCATCAGCCATGCCGTCGGGCACTGCATGAGCCGCGAGCGCTTCAAGTCGGTGCTCGACGGCGAAAGCCACGGCATCTTCCAGGGCAAGATCATCGTCGAGCCGCACGCGCAGAAGACCGACGGTAAGATGATGACGCGCGCGTTGCTGCTGTCGGACGAGGCGGAAGCCGACAACAAGCCGGAGCTGGAAATTTTCGCCGACGACGTCGTTTGCGGTCACGGCGCCACCGCCGGCGCGCTCGACGAGGGGCTCAGATTCTATCTGATGTCGCGCGGCATTCCGGCCAAGGAAGCCGAAGCGCTGTTGGTGCAGGCCTTCATCGGCGAGGTGGTCGAGGAGATCGCGCATGAAGGCGTCCGCGACGCGCTGATGTTCGCCGCGCTCAAGTGGCTGGGGAGCCGGTAATGGCTTTGCATCCGGCNNGCCTCGGCGCAGAAGCCGAAGGCCGTGCTCGACCGCATGTACAAGGCCGCGACCGAGCAATACGCCAATGTGCACCGCGGGCTGCATTATCTGGCGAATGAGGCGACGGAGGCCTACGAGGGCGCGCGCGAAACGGTGCGCGCCTTCCTCAACGCCGGACGCTCCGAGGAGATCATTTTCACGCGAAACGCCACCGAGGCGATCAACCTGGTCGCCTATACGTTCGGTCGCGAGCACATCAAGGCGGGCGACGAGATCGTGCTCTCGATCATGGAGCATCATTCCAACATCGTGCCTTGGCATTTCCTGCGCGAGCGCCAGGGTGCCGTGATCAAATGGGCGCCGGTCGACGACGAGGGCAACTTCCTGATCGACGAGTTCGAAAAGCTGCTCGGGCCCCGTACCAAGATGGTCGCCATCACGCAGATGTCGAACGCCCTCGGTACGCAAGTGCCGGTGAAAGAGGTGGTCAAGCTCGCGCATGCGCGCGGCATTCCGGTGCTGGTCGACGGCGCGCAAGGCGCCGTGCATCTCGACGTCGACGTGCGCGATATCGATTGCGACTTCTACGTCATGACTGGCCACAAGCTCTACGGGCCGACCGGGATCGGCGTGCTGTACGGCAAATACGATCTGCTCGCCGCCATGCCGCCGTTCAACGGCGGCGGTGAGATGATCCAGGACGTTTTCGAGGACCGCATCACCTATGGCACGCCGCCGCAGCGCTTCGAGGCCGGCACGCCGGCCATCGTGCAGGCGATCGGGCTTGGCGCTGCCATCGATTACGTCAATTCCATTGGCAAGCCGCGCATCCGGGCGCACGAAAGCGCACTTGTGAAGTATGCGCAGGAACGGCTCGGCGGGATCAATTCGCTCCGTATCATCGGTAACGCGTCGGACAAGGGTCCGATCGTCTCGTTCGAGATCAAGGGCGCGCATCCGCACGATGTCGCCACCATCATCGACCGCGCCGGCGTGGCGGTGCGCGCCGGCACCCATTGCGTCATGCCGCTGCTGGCGCGCTTTGGCGTCACCGCGACGTGCCGCGCTTCGTTTGCGATGTACAACACCAAGGACGAGGCGGACACGCTGGCCGCCTCCCTGGTCAAGGCGCAGGAATTTTTCGCATGACCGACGACACGCCCGTGACTGAAAGTGCTCCCTCGGCGGACAAGGCGCCGGAGAACGCCGCCGTGACCGGCTCGTCCACGCTGCCGCAGGCCGAGCTCAACCGGCTGACCGACGACATCATCGCCGGCCTCAAGACCGTCTATGACCCAGAAATTCCGGCCGATATCTATGAACTCGGCCTGATCTACAAGATCGATATCGGCGACGACCGGGCGGTGAAGATCGATATGTCGCTGACCTCGCCAAATTGCCCGTCGGCGCAGGAACTGCCGATCATGGTGGAGAATGCGGTTTCCAGCGTGGCGGGCGTGAAGGACGCCAAGGTCGAGTTGGTGTGGGACCCGCCTTGGGACCCGAGCCGGATGTCGGACGAGGCCCGACTCGTGCTCAATATGTGGTGATTTGCGTTAAGGCGGCTGGGACTACAGATTAAGATCGAAGAGGACTGCCATCATGGCCACTGCCAGACCCCGACCCCAAGTGATGCGGCTTACCGACGCCGCCGCGCTGCGCATCAAGGACGTGATGGCGCGGGCGAAGCGGCCGGTCGCCGGCGTGCGCGTCGGCGTCAAGAACGGCGGCTGCGCCGGCATGGAATACACCATGGAATACGCCGACGCCGTGAAGCCTACCGACGAAGTGGTCGAGGACAAGGGGGTCAAGATCCTGGTCGATCCGAAGGCCGTGCTGTTCCTGCTCGGCACCGAGATGGACTACAAGGCCGAAAAGCTGTCGGCCCAGTTCGTCTTCAACAATCCGAACCAGACCGGCGCCTGCGGTTGCGGCGAATCCGTGCAGCTTTCGCCGGCCAAGGACGCGGCCGAGTAGCCGGCTCTATTTGAGATAAACGGGGGGCTAGGCGACCTGCGCCGCGGTGCCGCCGGCGGTGACTTCCGGGTCGGTCTCGCACATCACGCGGTTGCGGCCATGGCGCTTGGCGGCGTAGAGGCAGCCGTCGGTGCGCTCGATCAGCGACTGGATCGTGTCGGTATTGTGCAAGGTCGCGACCCCGATCGACACCGTCACGCGGCCGAGATACTCGCCGGTCGAACGCTTCATCAGTTCCTTGGTCATCACCGCGCGGCGGATGTGGTCGGCGACCGTGATCGCCGAGCGCAGCACCGTATTGGGCAGAATGACGGCGAATTCCTCGCCGCCGTAGCGGGCGGTGGTGTCCTGGCCCTTGACGTTCTGCTTCAGCGACATCGCCACCAGGCGCAGCACCTGGTCGCCGGTGAGGTGGCCGAAGCTGTCGTTGANNGCGTCCGCGATGGCCTTTTCCAGCGTGGTGTCGAAGAATTTGCGGTTCGATAGCTGGGTGAGCGGATCGGTCAGGCTTTCGCTGCGCACCGCTTCGAGGTTGGCGTGCAGGTCGATGATTTCCCGCTTCGATTCGCTGAGCCGCTCTTCCAACTTGATGTTGGAGACTTCCATTTCCTTGGCGGTGTGCACCAGGCTTTCGACGATCGTGCGCAGGCCCTCGCGGTCCTTCGACTGGCCGATCTTTTGCGACATGTCGACCAGGTTCTCGGTGTAGGTCGAGGCCGAGCCGGCGGCGGTGTCGATCATCGACATGACCTGCTCGATCTCGCCCTGGACCTGGCTGCCGACCTCGTCGATCCGCTCCGTCAGCCGCGTCGGCGACAGATAGGTCGCGTAAATGTTCTCGAGATTGTTCTCGGCGAGAACGCCGCTCGCTTTCAGCGTTTCGTTGATGCGCTGGTTGAGCGAGGGGTGATAGCCGGTGGCGTAGGTGTACCAGATTTCGTAATTGCGCGGGGTCGCCGCCTGCCGCAGCGCCTTGATTTGGCCGAGGGCGATCTCCGCGAACGCCATGGTGCGTTCGTGCTCGTCCGCGCACTCCGCCATCGCAAACCCCCGAATACAGGCTTCCTGCCCGAACGGCTGCGCGCCGCGGCCTAACGGTCGCGCCGCGCTCCAAGCAGTGACGGTAGGGGAGGGAGGTGAATCGGCGGTAAATTTGGAACGGGTTGCGCGACAATTATTTCGCAACCTGAAAAACGACCGGCGCCGATAAAGTGCCGCTATCAGGCCTTGAGCGGTACCGGGCGCAACAGGAAGGCGGGCAGGTGGCTGCCGTCGGAGTCTTCGGCCGGCTCACGCGGCGGCTGCGGGCGAGGTTGCTGCGGCTTGGCCGCGCGCGGGACTTCTTTTTCCACATGGGGCTGCGGCTGACGCTCGCGGCTGTGGCCGCGATTACGCCCGTCGCGATGGCTGCGCTCGCCCTCGCGCCGCCGGCTGTCGCCGCGGCTTTCGCGGTTTTCATGGGTCTCGGCTGGCGCCGGCTCGCCCATCCACGGGATGGGCTGGCCGATTAGCCGCTCGATGGCCGCCACCGACTTGCCGTCGATCGGCGCGACAATGGTGATGGCGGTGCCGCTCAAGCCGGCGCGGCCGGTGCGGCCGATGCGGTGTACGTAGTCGTCGGGATGATGCGGCACGTCGAAATTGAAGATGTGGCTGACCGCCGGGATGTCGAGCCCGCGCGCGGCGACGTCGGAGGCGACCAGCAGCGTGACCTCGCCGTTACGGAAAGATTCAAGCGCGGCGGTGCGCGCCGACTGGTCCATGTCGCCGTGCAGCGCTGCGGCGTTGAACTTGTGTTGCAGCAGCGAGCGGTGCAGTTGCGCCACTTCGCGCTTGCGGTTGCAGAAGATAATGGCGTTCTTGAAACCGTCGGCGGAGCGGATCAGCCGGCGTAGCGTCTCGCGCTTATCCGCCGGATCGCGGCCGGTGGCGACCTGCCGCTGGGTGATGGTGACGGCGGTGGAGGCGGGCTTCGACACTTCCACCCGCACCGGATTGTGCAGGAAGGTATCGGCGATGCGCTGGATTTCCGGCGGCATGGTGGCGGTGAAAAACAGAGTCTGGCGGGTGAACGGCACCAGCTTGCCGATGCGTTCGATGTCGGGGATGAAGCCCATGTCGAGCAT
>PMAF01000275.1 GCA_003152455.1 Hyphomicrobiales bacterium | reverse complement strand
CGCAAATACTGCACCATCGCCAGCCGGGTGCTCACCGGTAAATGAACGGCCCCGTTCAAGCGGACGGCGATCGTCCGCAAAATAGCTCTGCCGCCGTCGTGCGCGACATCGAGATCGTCAACAAGAAGGGCTTGCACGCCCGCGCTTCGGCCAAATTCGTGCAGACCGCCGAACAATTCGACGCCGCCATCACCGTCACCCGCGGCCATGAAAGCGTGGGCGGCACCTCGATCATGGGCTTGATGATGCTGGCCGCCGGGCCCGGCATCACCATCACCATCCAGGCCACCGGCAAGGAAGCCGCCGCCGCGGTGGACGCGCTGTGTGCGCTGGTCGCCGCGCGCTTCGGCGAAGAAGAATAAGCGGGGCTTTTTGCTCCGGCTTTACATAAAGGAATCCTTATATATGCGTTGCGACAGCGGTGGCGGCCTGTTATAGGCTCGGGCCAACCCAGCCTTTTCACGCGTGCTGCATAGGACCGTCATGACCGCGAAAGCCAAAGCCGGCGACTACATCGTCAAGGATATTTCGCTCGCCGAATTCGGCCGCAAGGAAATCTCGCTCGCCGAGACCGAGATGCCCGGCCTGATGGCGACGCGCGAGGAGTACGGGCCGAAGCAGCCGCTGAAGGGCGCCCGCATCGCCGGCTCGCTGCACATGACGATCCAGACCGCGGTGCTGATCGAGACGCTGGTCGCGCTCGGCGCCGACGTGCGCTGGGTGTCGTGCAACATCTATTCGACGCAGGACCACGCCGCCGCGGCGATCGCCGCCGCCGGCATTCCGGTCTTCGCGGTCAAGGGCGAGAGCCTGAAGGACTACTGGGATTACACCGCCAAGCTGTTCGAGTGGCACGGCGGCGGCACGCCCAACATGATTCTCGACGACGGCGGCGACGCCACCATGTTCGTGCATCAAGGCTTCCGCGCCGAACACCACGACCCTGTGTTCCTCGACCAGCACAATTCTGAAGAAGAGGAAATCTTCTTTGCGCTCATCAAGAAGACGCTGAAGGAAAAGCCCAGGGGCTACTTCGCCGAGCTGGCCAAGAACATCAAGGGCGTCTCGGAAGAAACCACCACCGGCGTGCACCGGCTCTACGACATGCAGAAGGCCGGCACGCTGCTGTTCCCGGCGATCAACGTCAATGATTCGGTCACCAAGTCGAAGTTCGACAATCTCTACGGCTGCCGCGAGTCGCTGGTCGACGGCATCCGCCGCGGCACCGACGTGATGATGTCCGGGAAGGTCGCGATGGTGGCGGGCTTCGGCGACGTCGGCAAAGGCTCGGCCGCTTCGCTGCGCCAGGCCGGCTGCCGCGTGATGGTGTCGGAGGTCGATCCGATCTGCGCGCTGCAGGCCGCGATGGAAGGCTATCAGGTCGTGACCATGGAAGACGCCGCGCCGATGGCCGACATCTTCGTCACCGCGACCGGCAACAAAGACATCATCACCATCGAGCACATGCGCAAGATGAAGGACCGCGCGATCGTGTGCAACATCGGACACTTCGACAACGAGATCCAAATCTCGCATTTGAAGAACCTGAAGTGGAACAACGTCAAGCCGCAAGTCGACGAGATCACCTTCCCGGACAATCACCGCATCATCCTGCTGTCGGAAGGCCGGTTGGTGAACCTCGGCAACGCCATGGGGCATCCGAGCTTCGTGATGTCGGCGTCGTTCACCAACCAGACGCTGGCGCAGATCGAACTGTTCGCCAACAACAAGAGCGGCAAGTACAAGAAGGAAGTCTACGTGCTGCCGAAGACGCTCGACGAGAAGGTCGCGCGCCTGCATCTCGCCAAAATCGGCGTCAAGCTGACCGAACTGCGCAAGGACCAGGCCGACTATATCGGCGTGCCGCAGCAGGGTCCGTTCAAGAGCGATCATTACCGGTACTAAATCGGCGCGGGCCGCTCAGCCGCGCGGAAACTCACGGCCGCGGCGGCGCGGCGATGATCAAATAGCGTTCTGGCTTGCCCGGAATACCCAAATAGCTGCGCGTGATTGTGACCTCGACGCGGCGCGGCGGTGGATTGCGAGCGATCGCTTTGTCCATCACCCGTTTTATGACGATAGTGCAGTCGTGCTGGTAGGGGTACAGGTTGCACGCCATCACGGCACCGTCGCGCGCGATGAGTTCGCGTTACCCACGGCGCGGTTTCCGGCTCCAGGACCGGGAACGGCGACGGCTGTCCCGGCAGATAGAATGCCGTCATATTTGCAATGCCGAAATCGCCGCCGACTATGCGGAGCGGGCGGTCGGTGGTTCGCCGCCACAGTTGCTCGACTTGGCGAGCCAATAGCTCCGCATGCGCGAGCGGCGGATCGACGCCGCGGAGATGGGCCGCCAGCGCGATGGCCGGCGCCGCCAGCATGATCGGCGGCAATGCGACGGCGAATGCAACGATTGAGACGACGGCACGCCGGCTCAATGCGATCGCCGGCGATGACAGCAGCACCACCGGCAGCAGCACGAAATCCGACATGGTCCATATCGGATTGAGATCGTATTTGAAGACCGGCGCGAAAACGGCCAGGATCACCAGCGTCGCCAGGAATGCAACCGCAACGAACCGCCGCTCGGGCGTGCGCGGCAGCAGCGTGTCGGCCAAGGCCGCGCCGCTCGGCCGGGTCAAGGCAAGAACCAAAATGACCGGCGCCGCCGCATAGCCTACGCCGCCCGCGAGATAACTTGCTGCGTTGGCCATCGTCTGACCGAACGTTTTTGCGCTGCGCGCGTCGAGCGCATAGGTGATCGGCAGAAAATCGTGCGTGACCAGCCACACACCGTGCGGCGCGAGCAGCAACGCACCGACGGCGATCGTCACTCAGGGCGCGGCGGAGCGGAAATAGATCGCGCGCCGGGTATCGACAATCGCCGCCACCGCGAGACCGGCGAGCAGCATGATCGACCAATATTTGCCGAGCATCGCGGCGGCGGCGGCGGCGACAGCGGCCCAGGTTGCGGACCGCGTCTCGTAGGAGCGGATGAAGCACAGCGCGGTCGCCGCCCAGAGCGCGCCGAGCACGGCGTTATGATCGAAGCGCAAGCCGAGAAAATTGAAGTACGGCACCAGCGTGAGACAGGCCAGCGCGACGACGCACTTGTCGGGATCGAGAAAGCGCGCGAACAGGCGCCAGGCGATCCATAGCCCGAGCGCCGCATAAACCATGGCCAGCAAATAGCAGGACCACTCCCTGGTCGGGAACAGCATGAACCAGGCGTGCATCAGCCAGGCGGCGAACGGCGGATGTTTGGCGTAGCCGAGCGCGAGGTGTTGCGACCAGTCCACCAATTCGGCAGTGTCGGATTGCACGCCCTGGGCCGCTTTGGAAAGCACGCCATAGAGCGTCCAGATCACGGCATAGGCGGCGAGCACGGCGAGCGCCGTCCGCTCGCGCCGCACCGGATCGGTGAGCGCGTCGACCAATCGCTCGACCGGTCCGAGAAAAGGTCGAAGAACGCGACGTGCAAATTCCATCGGAGGACCCGTCATGGCCGCGGCGGCACGATGACGATCGTATAGCGCTGCGGCTTGCCGGGAAATCGCAGAAAATTGCGCACGATCTCGGTTTCGACGCGGCGGCCCGCCGGGCCTTGCGCGATCGCTCTATCGCGGCAGGCGGCGTCTTCGGCAAAACACACGATCACCATGCCGCTTTGCGCGAGTTCCGCTGCGGCAGGCGGCGGCATGTCGGTCAGGATACGCGGCCGCTCGACCGCGTAGGTGGCGACGCCGTCGGCGAGATCGCCGGCGCCGCCGACGAACCGCAGCGGCTGCGGGATCGTCTGATGCCAAAGCTGCTCGACCTCGCCGGCGAGCAGCGCGGCTTGCGCCGAATTCGGCGGCGGCCCGTTGCGTTGTGCGAGGATGGCGATCGCCGGCGAGGCGATCAGCATGACCAGCGGCACGACCACGGCGGCGGCAAGGATGCGGCGCGTATCGATGGCGCGCAAGGTTAGCGCCGGCGGCGACAGCAGCAGCACCGGCAACAGCGTCCAGGCCGACATCGACCACAGCGAAGTGATCTCGGTACCGCTGACCAGCGCGCCGGCGGCGGGCAGCAGCAACGGTCCCCAGAATGCGGCCGCCGCCAGCCGGCGCTCGTCATCGGCCGGCCACACCGTGTCGGCGAGCGTGGCGCGGCTCGGCCGCGCCTGGGCCAGCACCACGATCACCGGGGTCGCCACATAGCCGATCGAACCGGCGAGATAGCCGAGCACGCTATACGCGGTCGCGGCGAGCGATTGACTACCGTGAACGGTCATGGCGTAGCCGAACGGCGCGAAATCGTGCCGGTATAGCCAGATGAGATGCGGCGCCAGCACGATCAGCCCGACGGCAACGGTGATCCAGGGCGCGGCGGAGCGGAAATAGCCGGCGCGGCGTTTGTCGACCAGCGCCGCGATGGCGAGACCTGCGAGCAAAAATACCGACCAGTATTTTCCCAGCATGCAGGCGGCGGCGCCGGCGCCCGCAAGCGCTGCGTAAATCGCGCCGCGCGTCTGGTACGACCGCAGAAACCAGAACGTCGCCGCCGCCCAGGCCGGCATCAGCACCGTGTTGACGTTGAATTTCAGCGCATGGAAATTGAAGAACGGCACGAGCATCAGCAGCGCCAGTCCGGCGACGCGCTTTTCGACGTCGAGATAGTCGGCCGACAGCCGCCAGACGATCCACAGTGCCAGCGTCGGCATCGCCATCGCCAGCAGGTAGTACGACCACTCAGCGACCGGGAACACGCTGAACCACAGGCGCACGATCGCCGCCGCGAGCGGCGGATGCTTGTAGCCCCAGGCCAGATCGCGCGACCACGCGATCAGCTCGGTCATGTCGGGGTGCAGGCCCTGGCTCGACTTGGCGATGGTGCCGTAGATCGTCCAGAGGACCAGATAGACCGCGAGCGAGGCCAGCACCGTGCGCTCGCGCCGCGCCGGATCGATCAGCGCGGCGCGCAGGGCGTCAATGGGCTGAAGCAGGCGCATGAGCAGGCTCTATCGCATGCGGGAGCGGTATTCGTCCACGCATCCAACGGCACCGCCTAGCACCGTCATCCTGAGGTGCTCGGCCGAAAGCCGAGCCTCGAAGGATGGACGGCCCGTGATTCGGTTGCCCGTCATCCGTCGAGGCTCGCTGCGCTCGCACCTCAGGATGACGGCTTAAGGCCGCTTGTAGGAGCCCATTCCGAGTGTTATCTGCCGCGCCATGACGGCCACTCCAATCAGCAACATCCGCAACTTCTCCATCGTCGCGCATATCGACCACGGCAAGTCCACCCTGGCCGACCGGCTGATCCAGCTCACCGGCGGGCTGGAATTGCGCGAAATGAAGGAACAGGTGCTCGACTCGATGGATATCGAGCGCGAGCGCGGCATTACCATCAAGGCGCAGACCGTGCGGCTCAATTACCGGGCGCGCGACGGCAAGGACTATGTGCTCAACCTGATCGACACCCCCGGCCACGTCGACTTCGCCTACGAGGTCAACCGCTCGCTCGCCGCCTGCGAGGGCTCGCTCTTGGTGGTGGACGCCAGCCAAGGCGTCGAGGCGCAGACGCTCGCCAACGTCTACCACGCCATCGACGCCGGCCACGAAATCGTGCCGGTGCTCAACAAGGTCGATCTGCCGGCGGCCGATCCCGAAGCGGTCAAGAAGCAGATCGAGGACGTGATCGGGTTGGACGCCTCGAACGCGATTCAGATCTCGGCCAAGACCGGCGAGAACGTGCCCGAGGTGCTCGAAGCCATCGTCACCCGCCTGCCGCCGCCGAAAGGCGACCGCGACAAGCCGCTGAAGGCGCTGCTGGTGGACTCTTGGTACGACGTCTATCTCGGCGTGGTCGTGCTGGTGCGCGTGGTCGACGGCGTGCTCAAGAAGGGCCAGCGCATCCGCATGATCGGCATCGCCGCGCATTATGAGGTCGACCGCGTCGGCGTGTTCACGCCCAAGCTCGCGCAAGTCGACGAGCTCGGCCCCGGCGAGATCGGCATGCTCACCGCCTCGATCAAGGAAGTCGCCGATACGCGCGTCGGCGACACCATCACCGACGAGCGCAATCCGGTCGACGAGCCGCTGCCCGGCTTCCGCCCGGCGATTCCGGTGGTGTTCTGCGGATTGTTTCCGGTCGACGCCGCGCAGTTCGAGGACTTGCGCGCGGCCATGGGCCGGCTGCGGCTCAACGACGCCAGCTTCTCCTACGAGATGGAGACCAGCGCCGCGCTCGGCTTCGGCTTCCGCTGCGGCTTCCTCGGCCTGTTGCATCTGGAGATCATCCAGGAGCGGCTGGCGCGCGAGTTCAATCTCGATCTGATCGCGACCGCGCCGTCGGTGATCTACAAGATGAAATTGCGCAACGGCAAGGAAATCGAGATCCACAATCCGGTCGACATGCCGGACCCGACGCAGATCTTGACCATGGAAGAGCCGTGGATCGAGGCGACGATTTTGACGCCGGACGAATATCTCGGCTCGGTGCTCAAGCTGTGCCAGGACCGCCGCGGCAGCCAGAAAGAGCTCACTTACGTCGGCAACCGCGCCATGGTGAAATACGACCTGCCGCTCAACGAGGTGGTGTTCGACTTCTACGACCGGCTGAAATCGGTGTCGCGCGGCTACGCCTCGTTCGACTATCATCTCACCGAGTACAAGGAAGCCGATCTGGTCAAGCTGCAGATGCTGGTCAACAGCGATCCGGTGGACGCGCTGTCCATGCTCGTGCATCGCACCCGCGCCGAGCAGCGCGGCCGCGCCATGGCGGAGAAGCTGAAAGAACTGATTCCGCCGCACATGTTCGTGGTGCCGATCCAGGCCGCCATCGGCGGCAAGATCATCGCGCGCGAGACCGTGCGCGCCTTCCGCAAGGACGTGACCGCCAAATGCTACGGCGGCGACGCCACGCGCAAACGCAAGCTGCTCGACAAGCAGAAGGAAGGCAAAAAGAAGATGCGGCAGTTCGGCAAGGTCGACATTCCGCAGGAGGCGTTTATTGCGGCGTTGAAGGTGGATGTGTAGGCAGATGATAAGTTCTCATCCAAACCTCAATTGATGTGTGAGGTGTAAGCCTTCGGTTTGATCGGCCCTTCCAAAATAGTAGAACGGCTGCGACAATTGTAAGAACAAAAATGGTAATAATCGTTACATGTGCTTGAGGAGAGGAAATGCTTGGAAGTGGAATTGGCAGAAATTGTCGCGCCTTCCAAAGCGTCCTTACCATCAAAGATGGCCATATAAACACTACGTAGAGAGCGAGAATATTGTTGATTCGGGATGGGGAAAATGAGTACGGCTCAGCAAAATGCCAAAAGCTATAGGTGTAGTGATCAATTAGGGTCTGTACCCACATAAATGAT
>PMAF01000262.1 GCA_003152455.1 Hyphomicrobiales bacterium | reverse complement strand
ATTCGCAAATTGGCTGAATTCAAGTTCGACTATTACTTGGCGCATCCGGCGATAATTAGTCTTCTCGCCGGCGAGAACATGCAAAATGCGAAGTATCTGAAGCGTTCGCGGCGACTGCGGGACATGCACAATTCTCTCGCCAACGTCTTGCAAACCGTGCTTGCGACCGGAAAGAAAAAGGGTCTAATCAAACCAGGCATCGATCCGCTGCAACTATATATATCGCTCGCATCTCTGAGCTATTTTTACTTCAGCAATGCGTCGACGCTCTCAACGGCCTTCGGCCGTGATCTGATGAGCGCGAGCGAACTGAAGGCCCGCCGCGCCCACGCCATCGAGGTTGTTCTCGATTACGTTAGAATGCGCTGAACGCGCTATATCCAATCGTTGGAGGTTAGATGAAATTCGGTGATTACCCAAAGGCTGGATCGCTCGATGGAGTCGCCGGCTTCCGCGATTACATGAAGACGCTGGGTCTCGATATGCCCTGCGACGACATCGTGGCGAGCGGACCGGACTCGCCGTTGGGCGCCCCGCTGGAATTCGAGGGCCTGTCGATCGGGCACCGGCTTGGGATGCAGCCGATGGAAGGCTGGGATTGCGAGCTTGACGGCCGACCGTCGGAAAATACCAAGCGGCGCTGGCAGCGCTTCGGTCTCAGTGGCACTAAGTTGATCTGGGGCGGCGAGGCCTGCGCGGTGCGCTTCGACGGTCGGGCCAATCCGAAACAACTGTATATGGCGGATCACACGCAGAGCGGGATCGCCGAGCTTCGCGAAATTCTAATCAAAGCGCACAAGGACGTGACGGGCGACGATCGCGGATTGGTCATCGGTCTTCAACTCACGCACTCGGGCCGGTTTTGCAAGCCGAACGACAACACGCGATTCGAATCGATTATCGCCTACCACCATCCGCTCCTCGATAAAAAGTTCGGTTACCCGGCCGACCGGCCGGTGATCAGCGACGACGAAATTAAACGCTTGATTGAAGATTTCGTCATTACGGCAAAACGCGCGCAGCAATGCGGCTACGATTTCGTCGACATCAAGCATTGTCATGGCTATCTCGGCCACGAGTTTCTCAGTGCTGTCACACGGCCCGGACCCTATGGGGGCAGCCTTGAGAATCGGACTCGCTTCCTGCGTGAGATCGTTGAGGGCATTCGCGCTGAGGCGCCCGGATTGCGAATTGGCGTGCGATTGAGCGCTATCGATACTGTGCCGTTCAAGCCAGATCCCGCGAGCTCGGTGCCGGGTGCGCTCGGTCCGGGAATTCCGGATGAACACAGCCTGCCTTACATCTATGCCTTTGGGGCCAACCCGGAAAATCCCCTCGAATACGATCTCACTGAGCCGATCGCTTTCCTCGAGGTTCTGCGGAAGCTCGACATCAGGCTTGTGAACGTGACGATCGCGAGCCCCTACTACAATCCACATTATATTCGGCCGGCGCTCTATCCGCCGTCCGATGGCTATCATCCGCCGGAGGATCCGTTCGTAGGCGTCATGCGGCACCTCGCCGTGGTCCGCGATCTCAAGAAAGCATTCCCTGATTTCTGCATTATGGGCAGCGGCTACACCTATTTGCAGGAGTTCTTCCCGAACGTTGCTCAGGCCGTGGTACGTCAGGGCTGGGTCGACGTGGTGGGGCTGGGCCGCATGATACTGGCCTATCCGGAACTGCCACTGGATATCTTGACCGGACGCGGTGTGCAGAAGAAGCGCCTGTGCCGCACCTTTAGCGACTGCACCACCGCGCCGCGCAATGGCATCGTTTCGGGCTGCTATCCGCTCGATGCGTTCTATAAGAAGTCGCCCGAATTTAAGCAGCTCGCCGCAGTGAAGAAGCCAGCGAAATCGGCTTGAGAACGATGCCTGCTCCCGATCGCCGCATTGCACTTCTCGGTACCGGCATTATGGGCGGGCACATGGCCCGCCGCCTCGCACAGGCCGGGTTTTCAGTAGCGGTGTGGAACCGAACCCTCGCGAAGGCGGAAAAACTGCGGGAGTTTGGGATTCGGCTGACAGCCAGTCCGTCGGCCGCCTGTGCCGACGCTGACGTCGCGATCGTTATGCTCAGTAATGGGCCGGTGGTCGAGGCGGTCCTGTTCTCGGAGGATGCTAGCGGACGCAAGCCGGCCGAAATGCTCGCCCCAAGCGCCGTTCTCGTCGTCATGAGCTCAATTCCGGTGGAGTATTGTCAGGCGCAGGCCGAGCGGCTCGCCTCTCGCGGTGTGGGCTATGTTGACGCGCCCGTCTCCGGCGGCGAGCCTGGAGCGCGTGACGGTACGCTAGCCATTCTTGCGGGTGGCGAGTCGGATGTCATCGCCGGCCTAGCGGATGTCTTTGCCGCACTCGGGCGCGCGACCCGGCTCGGCCCGGCGGGTACCGGCCAACTGACCAAACTTGCCAACCAGATTATCGTGGGAGGCACGATGATTGCAGTGGCCGAAGCCCTGCATTTCGCCACGTGTGGGGGTGCCGATCCTGCGGCTGTGCGCAGCGCGCTGATGGGCGGTTTTGCGGAGTCGAAGATTCTCGCTATCCATGGTGAGCGCATGGTCGAGCGTAACTTCGTGCCGGGCGGTCCGGCCGAATATCAATTGAAGGACATCCGCACGGCGCAGGCGCTCGCGGGCAAACTCGGCCTGCATCTCACTTTGCTCGACAGCATGATCGGCATCTTTAGCGATATGATCGCCAATGAAGGCACCGGGCTCGACGTAGCCGGCGTGATGCTCGAGGTGGAGCGTCGGGCGCGAGCCCCGCATGTGAAGCTTGGGAAGGATATGTGATGACGGGCCAGGTCGAGTTGTCCTTTAACAACGGTGTGGCGCAGATCGTCCTCGCGCGGCCTGAGAAGCATAACGCAATCACGCGCGAAATGGCGCTGGAACTCGCCCGGATCTGCCGAGAGATTGATGAGAACAACGATATTCGTGTGGCGACCATTACGGGTGCAGGGGATCGCGCGTTTTCGGCAGGAAGCGATCTTAACGCGCTGGCCGATATATCCGACATCTGGGCGTTCCGTAATCGGGTTGAATATGCCGCCGTAGTGCGTGACATTCGCAAGCCGGTCATTGCCGGCCTCAAGGGCTGGGTGCTTGGCGGCGGCATGGAGATTGCGCTGTCAGCAGATATCCGGATCGCCGGTCGCAGTGCCAGAATTGGAGGGCCCGAAGTAACGCGCGGATGGGTCGGCGGCGGTGGCGCATCGCAAATGTTGCCGCGTCTCGTTGGCTACGGTCAGACAATGCGAATGCTTCTCGTCGGGGATGCGGTCGAAGCGGATGCCGCGCTAAGAATGGGTCTTGTGGAAGAAGTTGTGGACGACGCAAGTGTCCTCGCGCGCACCGCAGAGCTCGCGGCCATTATCGCCTCTAATAGTCCCACCGCCGCACAAGCGGTGAAAGCTGCTGTGCGCGCAGCGATGTCGATGCCGCTGGAAGCGGGCCTGCGATATGAAAACGAAATTCACGTGGCTTGTATGGCGGACAAGGGCCGTTCCGAAGGCATCAAAGCGTTCCAGGAAAAACGGCCAGCTAGATTTTGACCTGAGGTTTTCCGTGTAAGTATCGAAAACCTTATCCGCGTTGATAAGTAATACATTCCGCTGCTTGTAAGGTGGGCCGGAACGCCAGAAGCAATTGACAGCCTGTCCAAGGCTTCTAGGAGTTCCCTACTATTTGCTATCGTCTACGCGGTTTTGAAGTTCATCTCGGGAATGCCCGCTGGAAGAATTATGACCGATTGCATCGACGCCTGGACACATATTCTTCCGAAGCACTATTTCGCAAAACTTCAAACCATGGGCTCGGCATCCGGTCGGCTGAAGCGGTGGCTTACGCTTAAAACCTTGTTCGATCTTGACGAACGCTTCCGTGTGATGGATCGGTTTCCTGGCTATCGTCAGTTCTTAACTCCGTCACTACCGCCAGTCGAAGATCTGGCCGACGGCCACGCCGCAACCGATCTCGCGCGACTGATGAATGACGAGTTGGCTGAACTGGTCGCAGCCCATCCCGACCGGTTTGCGGGCTGGTGCGGAGCATTGTCGCTTATCGATCCCGCGGCTGCGGTCAAGGAAGTTGACCGGCTTACAAAGATGGGGAGCGCGGGCGCACAAATCATCACAAGTATTCGCGGCGAGCCGCTCGACGCCCCGCGGTTCCAACCGGTCTTCGACGCTCTAGCGGCGCATGGCTTATCGGTCTGGCTGCATCCGGCGCGCGGACCGCATGTCGCCGACTATCCGACCGAAGATCGTTCGAAATTCGAAATCTGGTGGGCATTCGGATGGCCCTATGAAAGCAGCGCCGCGATGGCGCGCCTGGTGTTCTCCGGTCTGTTTGATCGGCACCCAGATTTGCGAATTATCACTCATCATTTGGGCGCTATGATTCCATTTTTTGCCGGGCGCATCGCGCAGGGCTGGGGAAAGCAGATGGGTACGCGGACACCGGATAGCGATGCCGACCTCCTCCCCAAGCCGCTCAAACGCACGCCGTCAGAATATTTCAAACTATTCTACGGCGACACCGCCCTGTCCGGTTCTGCCTCCGCGACCCGGTGCGGCCTCGATTTCTTCGGTAACGACCGTGTCATGTTCGGCACAGACTTCCCTTATGACGCCGAGGGCGGCGCAATCTTGATCCGTGAGACGCAACGGTCGCTCGACGAACTCTTGCTGCTGAAAAGTGTGCGTTCGAAAATCGACCGTGACAATCTTCTGGCTTTCATAACGCGGAAGCCGTGATGTCGCAGTCCCGCGAACGGCAGAAACGTGCTAACTGGCGACATCGCGCCGGTTGTTGGGAAGTTAGAAGTCGCCCGCGCGCCCCTTTCAACGGCCTAGCCGAGCTTGTAGGATGAATGCAGGGATATCGAGATAAGTCCCTGAGCCGTCGGCAGGAAAGCACTCTGAAAACCAATATTTTGTGTCGTCGGTGGCTTCAGCCGCCGCCGCCTGCACAACTGAGCGAGCCTTAGCCATATCGCCAGCCGTTTAGAGAGGGGTAACGCCATGAAACTTCCCCGCCGCCAATTTCTGCACTTAGCAGCCGGTGCCGCTATGCTTCCGGCCGTCTCTCGGCTCGCATGGGCGCAGACGTATCCGACGCGGCCGGTGCGCTTGTTCGTCGGTTTTCCTGCCGGTAGCTCGGCTGACATCGTCGCGCGCATCATGGGTCAATGGCTTGCGGACCGTCTTGGCCAACCATTCGTTACGGAGAACCGGGCGGGCGCCGCCAGCAATATTGCTGCTGAGGCTGTTGTTAGGGCGGCTTCGGATGGTTATTCACTCCTATGGGCCACGCCGGCGAATGCTATCAGCAAAACATTTTACGATAATCTCAATTTCAATTTCATCCGAGATATCGCGCCGATCGCCGGCGTCATGAGCACGCCGCTCGTGATGGTGGTGAACCCATCCTTCCCAACCAAAACCGTTCCCGAGTTCATCGCCTATGCCAAGGCCAATCCGGGCAAAATCAATATGGCGTCGGGCGGCAATGGGGGTACGCCCCACGTCACCGGCGAGCTATTCATGATGATGACCGGCGTCAACATGGTCCACGTGCCGTATCGTGGCGATGCGCCCGCGCTGATTGATCTGCTCGGCGGACAGGTTCAGACCATGTTTGGCATCCTTCCTCTCTTGGTCGAGTACATCAGGGTCGGCAAGCTGCGCGCGCTGGCGGTCACGACCGCGACGCGCTCGGCGGCGCTGCCTGAAATCCCGACCGTGGGCGAATTCGTTCCGGGTTACGAGGCAAGACTTTGGCACGGTGTCGGCGCGCCCAAGAACACTCCGAACGAAATCGTTGACAAGCTCAACAAGGAGATCAACGCCGGCCTTGCCGACCCCAGTATGAAGGCGCGGCTTGCAGAATTAGGCGCTGTGCCGATGCCAATGACACCCGCTGAATTCGGAAAATTCATGGCTGATGAGACCGAGAAGTGGGGCACGGTGATCCGAGCAGCTCACATCAAGGCAGGATAAGGCCGTGCCGATATTCCATATTGGACGTTATTTATACGTCAGCGAACCTGGCCGTCTCATTGTCCATTGTAAAAACAGGGGGAGTTTAGGACAGTTTTGGGCCGCCCTTTGACACAAGGCTCGTTGAAATGATTCAGTTTACTCACAATCTTCCAAGCTGATGACGAGGGTTCGATTCCCTTCACCCGCTCCAATCGTTTCAATTACTTAGACGAGCGCGCTCACGGCGAGCTTTAAACAGCTTCGCTCAGGCGAAACAGCCGGCCAACTGCAGGAGTTGGCGCAGGCCGACGGCATCGAGATCGTCGATGCGCCGGGCGAGCTCTATGATGTGTTCGGCCGTAGCTGGTTCGAGCCGTGTCGCCAGACAGTCGCGGATCTTGATGAGGTGCTCCGCTTCGCTGATCGACGGCGTGCCCCACTTGCCGCGCGGGCCATTGCAGCGCGTCTCGAGGACGCGGCCGCCGTCGAGCTCGACCCGCAGCAGCACGTGCATGTCCTCGAAACGCCCGGGGATGGCGGGGTCGAGAACGACGTCGAACTTGCCGAGTAGGTCCTGCATGTCGGCCTTGCCCAGCCGCGCGTCGGTGAAGGTGCGGATGCCAACCTTGCCGTCGAGCAGAGCGCTGGCGGCGGTATATTGCAGCGAGAACTTGCCTTCGAGACCCTTCGTCGGCCGCGGCCGGTTGACGTAAGTCATTACCGGCGCGGTCAAGAGCACGCGGCGGATGGCGCTCGGATCGGGAATTTGCGGGTTCAACTCGAGCCCGGCGGTGATGCCGAAATGGGTTCCGAACTGGCTTGGAAACATCTTGATCGCATAGCCGGGGTCGACGATGCGGAACGGCGCGCGGCCGAAGCCGAGCATCTCCTCGATCTTGAAGCCGTCATCGTAGAAAGCCGGCACATAGCCTTGCGCGGCTTCGAACACTGCGACGTTGGCGGTGAAGCCGCGCGCGGCAAGTAGCGCCGACTCGAGCCCCAGCGCCGCGGCATGGCCGCAATGCGTCGACTTGGTCATGGTGCCGGCATTGGCGAGCAGGCTGCCGGCACGCGACGCCGCGATGCCGACGGCATTGGCGAGTTGATCGGGATCGAGTTTCAAAATATGTCCGGTAGCGACCGCGGCACCGAGCGGGCCCACCGCGCCGGGCGGATGAAATCGGGAGGTGCTTGCCTCGAACTGTCCGGAGGCCTGGCGAATCCAGCCCTGCATCTCCACGCCCTTGACCAGCGCCGTCAGAACCTCGCGGCCGCTTGCGCCGCGCGCCTCCGCCAGCGCCAGGATGCCGGCGAGCGTGGTCGACAGCGCGTGGTTTGCCGGACTCCACATCGGCTCGAAGTCCAGCACGTGCATGGCGGCGCCGTTGAGCGCCGCCGCCGACACAGTATTGAGACGGAAACCATTTCCGATCGCGGTTGCCTGAGCGGCACCGCCTTGCTCTTTGTGGTGCGCCGCGAGGATATGGATCGCTTCTTCCTTGGTGCCGGCGATGGCGATGGCAATGCCGTCGAGCACCAGGCGTCGCGCGGCCTCGATCGCCGGCGTGCCGAGATCGTCAAAATCGGTGCCGGCGATGCGTTCGCACAGCTGCGCTGTCACCGTCATGGCGAGCCTTGCGGACATTTCCTCGACGCCGGCGGCTCACTCCACCTTGGCGCCGGAGAATGCAACCACCTTGGCCCACTTCTCGGTTTCATCGTTGATGAATTTGGTGAACGCGGCGGGCGTGACGGACATGGGCACACCGCCCAGATCCTCGAGCTTTTTCTTGAACACCGGATCGGTAAGGCTGGCGTTGATCGTGCTGTTGAGCTTGTCGACGATGTCCTTCGGCGTTTTCTTCGGCGCGCCGATGCCGAACCAGGCGTTGCCCTCGTAACCTTTGACGGTTTCGCCGATGGCGGGGACATCCGGCAGCACCGCCTGGCGCGTCGCCGAGGTCACGCCCAATGCGCGCAGCTTGCCGTTCTTGATGAAACCGAGGGACGACGGTAGCGGGTTGAAGGTGACTTGCACCCGGCCGCTGATCAGATCGGGAAACTGGCTGCCTTTATAGGGAACGTGAACCATCTTGATGCCGGCCATCATGTTGAACAACTCGCCGAGGATATGGTTGGCGCTGCCGATGCCGGGCGACGACATGTTGATCTTGCCCGGGTTGGCTTTGGCGTAGGCAATGAATTCCGCGACGGTTTTGGCAGGCACCGCCGGGTTGACCATCATCACCGTTGGAACCGTGATGACGCCGGCGACGGGTTCGATGTCCTTGATGAAGTTGAACTTGAGAGATTTGTAGAGCGTCGCATTGATGGCGTTGGTCTGCGTGACCCACAGCAGCGTGTAGCCGTCCGGTGAGGCCTGCACGACGGCTTCGGCGGCGATATTGGTGCCGGCGCCGGTCTTATTCTCGACCACGAATTGCTGGCCGAGCTTTTCCGACAGCCATTGGCCGATCAGCCGGGCGCAGATATCCGACGACGTGCCGGGCGGAAAGCCGACGATGATGCGGCCTGACCGCGATGGATAAGTGTCGGCCCGCGCGAACCGCGAAAGCGCCGGCAGCGCGGCTGCGCCCGCTGACAAATGAAGAAAATCTCTGCGGCGAAGTGTCATGGCGGTCCTCTCCCTCATTGTCGTTTTCTTTAAACTACAAGGTTGGCTGTAGGTGCGAAAGGGGCCCCTCTATTGGCGCAATTTCGCCGATGTCAAAACGTCGGGATTGACGACGTTGATCGGATGACCGGTTTGATAGGCGGTGATCTGATCGAAGATTTCCACGAATTGCGTTTCGTATTCCTCGCGCGTCACGTAACCGATGTGCGGTGTGGCAATGACATTAGGCATCTTCAGGAGCGGGTGGTTGGTGTCGAGCACAGGCTCCTCTTCAAAGACATCGACCGCAGCCATCCCAGGACGCCCGGCCTTGAGCGCAGCCACCAACGCGCCCGGCTCGATCAGCGGCGCACGGCTGGTGTTCACGATTACGGCCGTCGGCTTCATGCGGGCCAAATCGGCGGCGGTGACGATGCCGCGCGTGGCGTCGACCAGCCGCATGTGCAACGTGAGCACGTCGGACTCTTCGAAAAACGCTTGCTTGCTGGCGGCCGTCGCGTAGCCTTCGCTGCGCGCTTGCGCCATCGAGGCCTCACGCGCCCAGAACTTTACTATCATGCCGAAGGCTTTGCCGTATTCGGCAACCGCGCGGCCGATCCGGCTGTAGCCAAAAATTCCGAGCGTCTTACCGCGCAGAGTCGACCCCACGCCGATCTGCCAGTTCCCGGCTTTGAGCGAGGCCATCTGCTGGGGAATTTGTCGCACCGCGGCCAACGTCAGGCCCCACGTCAGTTCGGCGGCGGCGTAGCACGGCGCGCCGGGGTGCTGGCTGGAGGACACGACGATGCCGAAATCGGTGCAGGTACCGATGTCGATATGGGGATAGACGCTGCGCTGACTGATGAGCCTGAGGCGGGGAAGCCGTTCGAGCAGGGGCGTGCGGATTTTCGTTCGCTCGCGGATCAGGACCAGGACTTCCGTATCCTTGAGCCGGTCCGTCAGTGCATCGACGTCCTGGACGTAGTCGTTCCAGATCTTGACGTCGTGGCCGTCAAGTTTGCGAAAACTGTCGAGGGTGCGGATCGTGTCGAAGTAATCGTCGAGGATGGTCACCTTCATAAAATGCACCTGCCGCTTTGCCGGAGTTGTCCTGGTGTCCGAAATTCGAACGGACGGTAGGCATTTTTGCAGGCGTCTGGAAGATCAGGGAAAGCGCATCACCGAAGCGAAAATGCGGGGCGTCTAGGTTCCGACGCGCGTCGCGGCGGGAAGGCTTTGGTGGTCCTTCGGCTTGGACATTTGCCGGCGAGCCTGACGAAGCGTGCCGACGGCGTACTGACCGATGAATTTCAACCGGCGCCGCGCCTGCCACGGCATTCCGCCGTCGAGCGAGAAGGAACGCAGATCGAAGGCCTTGGCGAGGGAGGCATTGTCGCAGGCCCGCTTGACCGGGTCGTCATAGAAATTCGCGATTTTGTCGACGCTCATCCCGCGCGTGGCGAGCCAGCGCGGAATATGAATATTGCACAGCCGCTCGACGTCATTGAGCGCCTTGCGCGCGCCGGTACCGGCCGCCGGACAGGAAGTCGAGAAGGCGTCGCCGACCAGCACCAAGCCGGCCTGCCGGTGGCCGTGGGTCGCATAGAGATCGACCGGACGGAACTTGACCGAACGATCGATCTCGAAAGCCCCCATCAGCTTTTGCAAGCCGGGCATCAGCGCGTTCAACGTCGCCTCCGGCTTTTCACGCATGGCCCGCAACCAGAGATCATGCATGTCGCGATAGACGAAGAGATTGGCACGCATCGTGGCGCCGATCGGAAACAGCGTGAGCACGGCAGCGCGGTCGGCGATGCGTTCGGGGTAATAGGTCAGCGCGGGAAACTCAAAGGCGTTGCGGCCGACCGGCTTGATGTCGAACCCAATGCTGATCGAATGACTTTCGCTCAAGACCTCGCGCGTGAGGCCGAGCGAATGGCCGAGACCGAGATTCAATCCGTTCGCCAGCACGATCAGCCGCGCCGAGATTTTATCGCCGGTCGACAGTGTGACCGTTTGCCGGTCGTTGCCGGTTTCGATTGCCGTCGCCTTGGCGTGAATCATGGGCACGCTTGGAGGAATCAGGCCGCGGACGGTGTTGACCAGCGGCCCGTAGAAGATGCCGTGCTGATCGCCCGGGCGCTTTTCGACCAGGTGGCCGAAGCGCGCGACCCAGCATTCCCGATCGTGCGTTGCCGCTCGCAGTACGTCGTCGGCGAGACCGGTCTTGCGCAGAATGGCGACCTGCACGCCGTCGAGTTTCTCGCAGCGGAAATCCGGCGGATAGACCGGACGCGGATCGACAATGACGGCGTCGATGCCGGCTTTTCCCAACATCGCAGCCGCGACCGAGCCCGCGAGCCCCGCGCCGATAATGGCGACATCCGTCTCTTGCATCGCTCCAGCCGCGTGCATGATGGCTATCTCCGCCTGCCGGCGCGATAGGCCGCCTTCACCTGCGCGCGCAGGCGCAGATAGGCGTCCTGTAACCGGCTAATATGGGCGAACGCGACCGAACCGCCGCGGCGCGCATCGAACCACAGTTCCGCCATGGCCTGGCGCTCGCCCCAGGCCGCCATGAAGCTGCTGTCGTCATAGGAACAGGAATCCACGCAGGCGATGCGAGGGTCGGCCAGCAAAGCGCCGGTGTAATCTTCCAGCAGCAGCATGCCGGGCGAAAAGTCCTGCAGCGCCTCGTCGTAGGCCGTTTTCCAGGTGAAAGCGGTTGTCCCCGCCCGCAGCACGATCTGCATGCCGGCGGGGCGGCCATCGAGATAGAGCGCGTGGATCCACGCGTCGCCATGCGAGGCCAGCGCGGCCACCATCTCGCGGGCAAACGTCGCGTCGGCCGGATTGCAGAGCAGGGCGGTGCCCTTGCGGCCTTTCCACCCGGCGACCTCGAGGGACAGGAAATCCTCGAGCGCAGCGGCCACGGTCTCCGGTTCGCTGATGATTTTCGATTCGAGTACGCCCTTTTCGGCGAGCCGGCGCCGGTGTTGCCGCAGCTTCTTCCGGCTCGAACCGGACAGCGCCTTTTCCATATATTGCTTGCCGTCGAGTTTCGAGGCGAGCATGGGACGCGAAGAGCGGCGCAGCATGCAGGGCGCGCTGTTGCGCGAAGCGAGCACGCGATCGAGCGCCTGCATGGTGGCGCCATCCTCGCGCATGGCGTCGAGCGCGATAATCTTCGGCAGGCCCGGTTCGTTGGCGATGCAGTCGATCATGGCGTGCAAGGTCTCGTCGAGCGCGTCGCGATCGATGGCGGGCGTGGAGAGATAGGCGTGGGCAAAAGTCGGCGCCGCCAGAACGGAAATCGGAATAACCGATCGCGGGGCGCGGCCGACGACAAAGGCCCACACGCCGACAAGCTGCGGCCCTCCGGCTTGGTCACGCCATGCCAGCAGCGCCACGCTGCGGGTGCCCGGATAGCAGGCGCTCAGCGCAATAAGCACCGGGTGCATGAAAACGTTGGGGGCTTCAGCACGCGCAAGCAGGTCGCGCCATTCCAACTGGATTTCAGCCAGCCGTGCGCCGGCGGCGACTTCGATTGTGACCTTCGCCGGAACGGGCGCCGGCATGTGCGGCTGTGGCGCAAGCGCTCGATCCGGCGCAACGGCGAAGTCGGCCGGCTGCGTCCAGGCCTGCTCGGCGACGCGCGCGCTGGCCTCGGCCAATGTGGCGGTCGGTGACAAGTGCTCTCCCCATTGCTGTTGACGGCAACGCCCTACCGCATCTCATAGCGAAAATTGTTTGACGCGCCGTTTACGGCGCAGCAAAAGCAGCCAGAAAAGATTCACCAAGGATTAGGGTTAAAGACTGCCGCGCGACGAAACGATTTTGGTCACGCCGGCATTCAGGCCGTTCGCGGCCGCCAGATAAACATGTGCAGGCCGAGACGGCGGCGGGCGATTAAAAACAGCAGCACGGATTCGACCACAAAGGCGGCGGCGGTCGCGCTCGCCACGCCGATGCCGCCGAACATCGGTGCGAGGAGGAAGCACCCCAGCAGGTTGACGGCGAACGCCGCCGCATAAGCTAGCGCGCAAGTGCGCTGTTGGCCGAGCATGTTGAGCAGCCGCTCGGCCGGCCCGACGCAGGCGCGCGCGAGCTGTCCGACGGCAAGCACGGGGAGCACCGGATAACCGTCGCGAAAGCCTGCGCCGAACAGCGCCAGCACCGGCTTGCCGAGGATCAGCATCGCCAGACATCCGGCCAGCGATGGCCAGAATACCCAACGCACCGTCCCGGCGGCGAAAGCTACAAGGCCGGCGCGGTCGCCGGCGACATGGTAGGCGGTGAAATGGTGCGCGGAAGCAGCCGCGACCGCATATTGGATGATGCCGACCAGCGCCAGCGTCTTGGCGGCGGCGTAGTAGTGCGCGACTTCTTCGGCCGGCCGGAAAATTTTGAGCACGATCACGTCGGTCGAAGTGAGCAAGGTGTACATGCCCCAGACCAGCACGATGGGGAGCGCCGTGTTGAGCCAAAGCCGCGTGTCGTAAGCCTTGCGGCCAACCGGTACCGCCGCGCCGAGCCGCCGCTCGACCAGGGCCAGTTGCATCAGCGCGCTGAGCCAGCAGGCCAGCGCCAGCACGCCCGTCACCGTGACGGCATCCATGGCAAATCCGGCGGCGCGCGCCGCCGCTACGCCCGCGACCAGCAACAGCGGCCGCACCACATAAGGCGGCAGCAGAGCGACATTGATCCAGTTGTACGAGCGCGCCAGGGCGTCGAACATGAAGGTAGAGGAATAGAACGGCAGCGCGACGCAGGCGAGGTAGAACGGCATGATCACATGGCTGTCGAGCCGGCCTTCGACCGCGTGCACGATCAGCGCTCCAACCAGCGCTGCCACCGTGCCGATGCCGAAGGTGATCCAGCGGCTGCCGCCGAGATAACCGCGAAGCAAATCGAACGCGCCGGCGTGGGTGTATTGCGGGATGAACTTCTGCGCCGTGAGCGGCATGCCGAGATGGACCAGTTCGCCCACCAGCATCAGCCAGGTCCAGACATAGACGTAGATGCCGAATTCGGAATCGCCCATCCAGCGGGCGAGCAGCACCTGGGAGAGGAAAACGATCAACGCGCTGGCGACACGGATCGCGAAGGCCGCGCCGGCCATTCGCTGCGTGACGGCGTGCTCGCCGGCGAGCCAACGCTGGATGCGCATCCGCGGGAACAGTTGCCGCGGCGGCAATTCCTTGATGTCGGTGAGGGCCATCCCGATGCCTTGCGGTTCCGGAATGTCCTAGCCGCGAGAGGTAACTTTAATCTGAAGGCACCGGCGCAAAAGACGCTGGATCGGCCGCGCCGCAGGCCACTCGACGGCTTTTTGGGGGTGAGCTTTTCGGCCGCGCCGAAAAATGACCGCCGGGCGGGGCTATTCCGATATGCGCCGGGACTGGAAAGGGCGGAGGGATGCGGAACGCCCCAATTTCGCTGGAAACCGCCCTAAACCGGGCATTTCTACCCTTGCATTGGCGTCTTGTATAATGCATGACATCGCGGCGGCGGACCCTTATGGTCCGCCGCATCCGCTTCCGGAGGAGTGTAGCTCAATTGGTAGAGCACCGGTCTCCAAAACCGGGGGTTGCAGGTTCGAGTCCTGCCACTCCTGCCAGGCGGAGAACCGGGCAAACGCCGCCGGTCGTAACTAGGTAATGAATCGTTGGACCAAGACTTGGGTAACCCGGCTTTGCAATCAGGATTGAATTGAATGGCGACGTCTCCGTTCAAATTTCTGCAAGAGGTGCGCGAGGAGACCCGCAAGGTCACATGGCCCTCGCGCAAGGAAACCATGATCACCACCGCCATGGTGTTCGTCATGGTGGCGATCGCCTCGGTATTTTTCCTGGTCGCGGATCAATTCATCCGTATCGCCGTTACCTTCGTGCTCGGCATTGGCACCTGAAAGCTAAAGAGCGATGAGCGACACCGCCGCCACCATAACGACCCGCCCCAAGCGCTGGTACATCGTCCACGCTTATTCGAATTTCGAGAAAAAGGTCGCGGAATCGATCCGCGAGCAGGCCAAGCAGCGCGGGCTCGAAGATCACTTCGACGAAATCCTTGTCCCTGTCGAAACCGTGGTCGAGGTGCGCCGCGGCCGCAAGGTCAACGCCGAGCGCAAATTTTTCCCCGGCTATGTGCTGGTGAAGATGGATCTGACCGATGAGGTCTACCATCTCATCAAGAACACGCCGAAGGTCACCGGCTTCCTTGGCAGCGACAACAAGCCGATGCCGATTTCGGAAGTCGAAGCCAACCGCATTCTGCATCAAGTGCAGGAAGGCATCGAGCGGCCGAAGCCGTCGGTGTCGTTCGAGGTCGGCGAGCAGGTGCGCGTGTCCGACGGCCCGTTCGCTTCGTTCAACGGCACCGTCGAGGAAGTCGACGAGGGCCGCTCGCGCGTGAAGGTGGCGGTGTCGATCTTCGGCCGCGCCACGCCGGTCGAGCTCGAGTTCGGACAGGTCGAGAAGCTCTAAGGGACCCGTCTTCCAGACCGCAATTTTGGGTGTGCGAGGACAGCGTGCAGCCTGGTATCGCACTCGAAAGAGCGAAAGCCCGGGCGGCTGGGCTCTACGCTTTGCATGGCTATCTTCCGGTTTCGCTGGCGGCGCGAACTTTCCGCAACGGGCTTCGGCGTCTGCGCGGCAAAGCCGATGCGCCGGTCACGCGGCTTGCGCAGGTATCCTGGTCGCAAGTGCTGAAGAGCCGTCCGATCGAATTGACCGAGACCGACAAGAGCGACGGCAATGTGCGCTTGTCGGAGCTCGCGGTGCTAGCGCTAGCGGCGTCGGATGTGTCGGCGGGCAGCGAGATCGTCGAGATCGGCACTTTCGACGGCCGCACGGCGCTCAATTTGGCGATCAATGCGCCGGCCGGCGTTTCGATCGCGACCCTCGACCTGCCGCCTGATCAGCCTTCCGCGCTCGAAATCGAGGCCTCCGAACGGCGCTATGTCGACAAGCCGACGCCGGGCGCGCGCTTGCGCCGATGCGGCAATGCGTGGCGCGCCGATGCCGCCCGCATCGTGCAATGGAGCGGCGATTCCGCGACCTTCGATTGGTCGTCGCACTATGGCCGCGCCGGGCTAGTTTTCGTCGACGGCTCGCATGCCTATGACTACGCGCGCAAGGATTCCGAAACCGCCATGCGGTTGGTGAGGCCGAAAGGCGTCGTGCTGTGGCACGACTACGGCGTCTGGCCAGGCGTGACCCAGGCGCTCGAAGAGCTGGAGACGGCGCGCCACCTGGGGCTGGTCCATATCAGGGGCACAAGTCTGGTGTTCTGGCGCGCGCCTTAAGCCTTGCCGCCGCGGCTGGACAGGACGACGAAGACCCACTAAATGTCGCCCCGGCCTGAACGCCCGCGTCTGCGGGCCTGGCCGACATAGCAAGTCGTGGGAGGTGAGGCGGCCGCCAACCGTCAATATCCGCACCACTAACCCGGAGTGAGAGATGGCGAAAAAAGTCACTGGATTCCTCAAATTGCAGGTGCCGGCCGGCGCCGCCAACCCGTCGCCCCCGATCGGGCCGGCCTTGGGTCAGCGCGGCCTCAACATCATGGAGTTCTGCAAGGCGTTCAACGCGCAGACCCAGAAGATCGAGAAGAACACGCCGATCCCGGTGATCATCACCACCTATCAGGATCGCTCGTTCACCTTCGAAATGAAGACGCCGCCGGTGTCATATTTCCTCAAGAAGGCGGCCAAGCTCGACAGCGGCTCGAAGACGCCGGGCCGCGAAATGGTCGGCGAGGTGACCAAGAAGCAGCTGCGCGAGATCGCCGAGCAGAAAATGAAGGATCTGAACTGCGACACGATCGAAGCGGCGATGAAGATGATCGAAGGTTCCGCCCGCTCGATGGGCCTCACGGTGGCGGAGTAACGGTCATGGCACTCGGAAAACGTACAACGGCCGCTCGTACCGGCATAGATCGCGACAAATCCTACTCGATCGCGGAAGCGGTCAAGCTGGTGAAGGAACGCGCTAAGGCGAAATTCGACGAAACCATCGAAATCGCCATGAATCTCGGCGTCGATCCCAAGCATGCTGACCAGATGGTGCGCGGCGTGGTCAACCTGCCGAACGGCTCCGGCCGTACCGTGCGGGTCGGCGTATTCGCGCGCGGCGCCAAGGCGGAAGAGGCCAAGGCGGCCGGCGCCGACGTCGTTGGCGCCGAGGACCTGGTCGAAAAGGTCAACAGCGGCTCTATCGATTTCGACCGCTGCATCGCCACCCCCGATATGATGCCGCTGGTCGGCCGTCTGGGTAAGGTGCTCGGGCCGCGCGGTATGATGCCGAACCCCAAAGTCGGCACCGTCACCATGGACATCGCCAATGCGGTGAAGGCGTCCAAGGGCGGTTCGGTCGAGTTCCGCGTCGAAAAGGCCGGCATCATCCAGGCCGGGGTCGGCAAGGCCTCATTCACCGAGGACAAGCTGGTCGAGAACATCAAGGCTTTCGCCGACGCGGTGCAGAAGGCCAAGCCCCCGGGGGCCAAGGGTCACTACATCAATCGGGTGGCGATCTCCTCCACCATGGGTCCGGGAGTCAAAGTCGAGCCGTCCTCGCTGTTTACCAGCGGCGGCGGTCACTAAGCCGCGGTTTGCCGCTCTTTATTTGCGGGGATTCTCGCAAAAAGGGGCTTGGCAACGGGCTTTGGAAGCTCTAAATGATGCGTATCGGGCGTGCCGGCCCAGTTTGTCGGCACGCCTTTGCGCGTCTCTAAAATCGCCTCTAACAAAATGGTGGTCGGAACTCATTCCTTTTGGACATCCCGGCCGGAGATCTAAGAGGGAAGAAACCGATTTCATTGCGATCTAAAGGCGCGCGAAGCCGGTCCGGGAACGGGCCGACCGACCTGTCCAAGACTGCCGGCGCCGAGGCCGCGAGGCCGACGCTTAATCCCTGCCCGCCCTGCGAAAGCAGGTCGGGCACTTAAAACGGGGCCAGCATAGACGGGGACACGACCCGAGTTTGCGCGTGTCACGACGCGCCGGTTTGGTTCGAACCTCGGAGACCCGATGGCCGGCTTCGGTCGGTATCGGGGGGCAGGCTTCTCGAACGTCGTCCTGCCCGGTTCGCTGCGCGTGAACTTTAAGGCGGGACGGCTGGTCTCAACCCGGCGGCTCCCGCGACCTGCGGCGGGCCGTCATAACCGGAAAGAGCTTGCAGTGGATCGAGCGGCAAAAGCGGAGTCCATCACCGAACTGAGCGGGGTCTTCAAGACCTCGAACGTCGTGGTGGTGGCTCACTATTCCGGCCTCAGCGTTGCCCAGATGCAGACTCTGCGTCAGCAGATGAAACAGGTGGGCGCGCAAGTGAAGGTCGCGAAAAACCGTCTCGCCAAGATTGCGCTCAAGGACACCGACGTTGCCTCCATTTCGGCCCTGCTCAAGGGGCCGACCGTGCTCGCCTACTCAGGCGACCCGGTGGCGGCGCCGAAGGTGGCCGTCGATTTCGCCAAGGCGAACGAGCAGTTCGTCATTCTCGGCGGGTCGATGGGCAAAACCGCTCTGGACCTCAACGGCGTCAAGGCGCTTGCCTCGCTGCCGTCTCTGGATGAATTGCGCGGCAAGATCGTCGGCCTCCTGGTGTCGCCGGCGACCAAGATCGCTCAGCTCGTCAACGCCCCCGCGGCCAAGGTCGCGCGCGTGGTCCAGGCCTACGCTTCCAAGAGCGCTGCGGCCTGACGGCTCACAAGCATTCTCTGGTTCGAACCGATAGGAACTGAACAATGGCTGACCTGCAAAAGATCGTTGATGATTTGTCGAAACTGACCGTCCTGGAAGCGGCGGATCTGGCGAAGATGCTGGAAGAGAAGTGGGGCGTCTCCGCAGCCGCCGCGGTCGCGGTGGCGGCCGGCCCGGCTGCCGGCGGTGCAGCCGCCGCCGAGGAGAAGACCGAGTTCACCGTGGTCCTGACCGTCGTCGGGGAGAAGAAGATCGAGGTGATCAAGGAAGTGCGTGCGCTTACCGGCCTCGGCCTCAAGGAAGCCAAGGACCTGGTTGAGGGTGCGCCCAAGCCGGTCAAGGAAGGCGTGAACAAGGAAGAAGCCGACAAGATCAAGGCCACCCTCGAAAAGGTGGGTGCCAAGGTTGAGCTCAAGTAAGCGGATGCTTATTTGACCGATATCCCCGGGGCCCAAAGCTCCGGGGGTTTCGAGGAAAGAATACAGCGACCGGGGATGCCGGTCGCATGGAGGCGGTCGCGAACGGGTGCAGTCCGTTTGCGCGGAATTGTGAAGCGTTCGGCGGTTCGGGCGAGGCCCGAATCACATAGAAACGGGTAGCCCCGACGCCTGTCCTGATGGTCGCGATGGATTGCGACCGTTCGGAGAGGCGCCCGCGCTGGCCGCCAAAATCGAATCGAGAGAACATAGACGATGGCGCAGACATTTACCGGTCGCAAGCGCGTAAGGAAGTTTTTCGGGAAAATCAAAGAAGTAGCGGAGATGCCGAACCTCATCGAGGTTCAAAAGGCATCCTACGACCAGTTCTTGCTGGTCAAGGAACCCGTGGGCGGTCGGCCCGACGAGGGCCTGCAGGCGGTCTTCAAATCGGTGTTCCCGATTTCCGATTTCTCCAATTCGTCCATGCTCGAGTTCGTCAAATACGAATTCGAGCCGCCGAAATATGACGTCGACGAGTGCCGCCAGCGCGGCATGACCTATGCCGCGCCGCTCAAGGTGACGCTGCGGCTGATCGTGTTCGATATCGACGAGGAAACCGCCGCACGCTCGGTCAAGGACATCAAAGAGCAGGATGTCTACATGGGCGACATTCCGCTCATGACCAACAACGG
>PMAF01000027.1 GCA_003152455.1 Hyphomicrobiales bacterium | reverse complement strand
CGGCGAAGCCGAAGCTTGATCCATTTATTTCATTGATCGACAGCATTCTTCGGGACGACAAGTCGCGACCGAAGAAGCAGCGGCATACGGCGAAGCGGGTCTTCGAGCGGCTTCGGGACGAGTACGGCTTCACAGGCGGCATCACGATTGTGAAGGATTACGTGGCGGGTTGGCGGCAACGGACGCAAGAGATGTTCGTGCCGCTGGTGCATCCGCCGGGGCATGCTCAGGCAGACTTTGGTCAAGCCATCGGCATCATCGGGGGGCGTAGAGCGCAAGATCCACTTCTTCGCTTTTGACTTGCCGCACTCGGATGCCTGCTTTGTGGTCGGCTATCCGGCTGAGACGACGGATGTCAACGCCAGAGACATCGTACATCGGCGCGCCAGAGAGAAAATACATCAATGATGCTTACAAGAATGCCCCCGAACTGGGGGCCTTTTCGTCAGGCATCAGGCTTGGGTGGGATTATCCGCCGGTGTGTCCGAACTGGGACGGCGTGAGCGGCGCTTGCTCTGATTGAGCCTGTAGCTGTCGCCGTTCATTTCCAGAATATGGACGTGGTGGGTGAGCCGGTCGAGTAGTGCGCCGGTGAGCCGCTCGGAACCGAACATGCTGGTCCATTCGTCGAACGGCAGGTTCGAGGTGACGATGGTTGAGCCGCGTTCATATCGCTGGCTGAACACCTCGAACAACAGCTCGGCGCCGGTCTGGGATAGCGGCACATAGCCAAGCTCGTCGATAATCAGGAGCTTGTATCCGGCGAGTTGCCGCTGGAGGCGAAGCAACCGCTTCTCGTCGCGAGCCTCCAGCAGTTCATGGACGAGAGCCGCGGCGGTATAGAAGCCAACCGACAGCCCCTTCTGACAGGCTGCGAGACCGAGCCCAAGACCGATATGGGTCTTGCCNNTCCAGAACGAGGGTCTTATTGAGCGACGGAATGGCGGCGAAGTCGAAGCTGTCCAGGCTCTTCACGGCCGGGAACCGCGCCTCCTTGATCCGCCGCTCGACCATCCGCCGTTCGCGGTCGATCAGCTCCAGTTCGGCCAGGCGCAGCAGAAAACGGAGATGATCGAGGCCTTCGGTGGCGCACTGCCGAGCGAGCTTGTCGTACTCGCGCAGGAACGTCGGCAGCTTGAGCGCCTTCAGGTGATGAGCAAGCAGAAGCTGGGGCGTATCGGTCATGATGCCACCCCAGTCAGCAGGCCCAGGTACGTCTTGGCCGACGTCATCGCCACATAGGCCTTCGGCAGATACGGATAGATCGTCATGTCGAGGCGCGGCGGTCGCCGTTCGATGCGGCACAGCAACAGGTGCTTCACGGCATCGAATCCGATTGCTCCACGCGTGATGGCGTCGCGCACCGCGGCAGCGACCTCATCGGCGCGGAATACCTCCATCAGTCGCAGAACCTGCACGAACTCGCGTTTGCCCTGCTTACCCATCCGAGCTTCCAGAAGACGCCGCAGCGTGGCGAACTCCTCCGGCAAGCGCCAGCCGGCCAGCGGCGCAGCCTGATCCAGCGCGTTGATCTTCTGCTCGATCAGCGCCAGGTAGTGCAGCGGATCAAACACGAAGTCCTCGCGCTCGTAGGAGCGCGGATGACGTGCGATCACATCCGCGCCGCAAGAGATCACCACCTCATGGACGTAACCGCGCACAAGCACATCGCGGTGGCCGTAGGTCGTCGGCACCGAGTAGTCGTTGAGCCGATAGCGCACCAGCGACAGCGAGGAGACGCTCGTGCTCACCTTCTCGCAGGCGTCGTAAGGCGCAGGTAGCGGCGTTTGGAAAGCGGCAAGGTCGTGCTCCAACCGCTCGCCGATCGTCCCATCACGGCCGCGTAAACGATCGCCCATTCGACGGCGGCAGCATTCCAGCAGATAGGCATTCAACGCCTCGAAGCTCTCGAACGCCGGGATTGGTACGAGGAAGTTGCGTCGCGCATAGCCGACCAGCCCTTCGACCTTGCCCTTGTCGTTGCCTTTGCCAGGCCGGCCGAACCGATCCTCGAAAAGATAGTGCGATTGCAGTTCGGTGAACACGCGCGTGCGTTGCCGCTTGCCATCACCGAGGATGCGGGCCACCGCGATCTTGGTGTTGTCATACAGGATCGACTGTGGAACCCCGCCGAAGAATGCAAACGCCCGAATGTGACCGTCGCAGAAGGCTTCCGTCGTCTCTGCCGGATAGCCGACCACGAAGCAGGCGTCCGAGTGCGGCAAGTCAAAAGCGAAGAAGTGGATCTTGCGCTCTACGCCACCGATAATGCCGATGGCTTCACCGAAATCGGCCTGGGCGTGCCCTGGCGGATGCACCAGCGGCACGAACATCTCTTGCGTCCGTTGCCGCCAACCCGACACGTAATCCTTCACAATCGTGATGCCGCCTGTGAAGCCGTGTTCGTCCCGGAGCCGCTCGAAGACCCGCTTCGCTGTATGCTGCTGCTTCTTCGGTCGCGACTTGTCGTCCCGAAGAATGCTGTCGATCACTGCAATAAATGGATCAAGCTTCGGCTTCGCCGGCGGCTTCTTGCGCACATAACCCGGCGGCACCGAGAACTTCATCATCTTGCTAACAGTTCGCGGATCGAGCCCAAACCGTCGAGCTGCCGCCCGCTCGCTCAAGCCCTCGATCCGAACCGAATAGCGAACCCGTCCATATAGCTCCACGTTCTTCATCCCCCGCCCTTCGCCGATTCGAGCAAAAGGCAATCGCTGCCGGATTATCATTCCGGCGCAACCGGGATACCCGGCGCTTCAGTGAGGGATTATTGCTCCGGCGTTCTCA
>PMAF01000131.1 GCA_003152455.1 Hyphomicrobiales bacterium | reverse complement strand
ATTTAAATTTACATAGGGCACAGCTGAATATGGACCTCAAGGAAGCGATGTATATGCGGCGTGCAGTGAGAGAATTCACTGGTGAGCCGGTTGATGAAAAGATCCTTCGCCAATTGATCGACGCGGCCGTTCAGGTGCCGAGCGCAGTAAATCAGCAACCATGGTCATTCTGTGTGGTGCGGGACCACGCCGTTCTCGATCGCATATCGCGCGAAGCAAAAGCGCATATGTTGAGAACCTCGCCTGCAGCGCTGTCACATCATTTTCAGGATATTCTGAGCGATCCTAAATTCCACATTTTGTATCACGCCCCTCGTTCTTGCCGGAACCCAATTCGTCAAGAGCGAGCCGGGCGCACTTGCGAAACTTCTAGCCATTCCGTTTTTCTTCTTTGCAGGCATGGCTGTAACGGTGCTTGTCCATTCAATGAGAGGCCGTCCGCGCGCCGCGTTGGCTTGGAGCCTAGTGGTCGAATGCCTGCTATTGACCGGCTTCTTGGTTTCTCTTTGGGCCGGCGCGCCCTTCCGAGGCCCAGGCACGCCTGGCGCGATCACCGCGCTGCTATTTGGCATGGCCGCGATGGGTGTACAAAGCGCGCTGGTGCGCCCGCTGATGCGGGACGTCGCCTCGACTAATGTGATGACTACGAATACGACACTGCTCGCTATCAATGCGGCCGAAATATTGCTCGGCTGGATCGAGCGCCGCAATGCCGGTTCGACGGGCAGTTTTAAACCAAACTACGCGCTAGTGCACAACGAGTTTGCGGCGCTACTCCCGCTCGGGCTTGGCTTCTTCGTCGGGACCGCACTCGGCGCCATCGCATACATCAATGTGGGAATGCCCTGCGTTTTATTCGCGATCATTCCGATTGGGAGTTTGGCGCTGTGGTACATGCGCCGCTCGTAGGACGAGGCCTGGCAGGCCTTTACCGCAGAGCCCGTTTTACCCCCAATCCTGGCAGAATGCTTTTGCGTGGATGAGTCTAATGTCCGAGCAAGAACCTAAATCATCTCAGACTCCAGAGTCGCAAAATGTATAGCGCGCGATGCTCCTAAGAACCGTCGTGCCGGTAGTAGCGTCGATGTCGCGCCTCTCTTGCTCGAAGTGGAGGGATGTTTTCGATGCGCAAGAATAATAGGTCTAAAAACCGAAATAGCTGAACTAGTCGGCAACTCATTTCGAGCCGGAACAGTCGCCGTGGTTAGCAAAAGATTGTGATCGTTGCGATGGCTAGCGGTGCGGCACGATTGCGCTTCAATAGGACGAAACTCCGCCATATTAGGACCGCAGTCTGGTAATGGAACCTTGTCGGGGTAGTAGTGCTTGGATGCTGATTGCGGCGCAAATTGAAAGTCTGAAGTATGCATGACGTCACAAAAGCTACGCTTAGCAAGGTTCCCGAGGTTACGCTCACCTTCTGGGTCATCAAGGTCGTCGCTACGACTTTAGGCGAAACGGGCGGCGATGCTTTATCCATGTCCGTGAATCTTGGCTACGCGGTCAGTAGCATTATTTTTATAGGTATCTTCATCGTCGCCGTTGCCGGCCAAATCCGGGCCAAGGCTTTCCATCCATTCCTGTATTGGTTCGTGATTATTGCGACTACAACAGCAGGTACGACGATGGCGGATTTCGCGGATCGCTCGCTCGGCATTGGCTATCCGGGAGGAGCATCGATCCTGTTCGTCCTTCTGATGGCCGCGCTCGGTATATGGTATTGGTCCGCCGGGTCTGTTTCAGTGAATACCGTCACGACACCCAAGATCGAGGCCTTCTACTGGGCCGTGATCCTGTTTTCCCAAACCTTGGGCACTGCACTCGGCGACTGGATGGCCGACACAAATGGGCTCGGCTACGAAAATGGCGCGCTGGTCTTTGGGGCAGGATTGGCCGTGCTAGCACTGGCCTATTTTTATACCAACATCTCGCACACCCTGCTTTTCTGGTGCGCGTTCATCCTCACGCGACCGCTTGGCGCCACACTCGGCGATCTGCTTGATAAGCCGATCAACCAAGGTGGTCTTTCAGTCAACCGTTTCCTTGCTTCGGCCATTCTTGTCGCAATCATGATCGCTTGCGTCCTGATCTTTCCGCAAAAGGCCGGCANNCCGGCAATCATCCGGGTGAGGGGCAGCGGGCTTAAAGGTCCGATGTCGGCAGTTCCTGTTCAGTCTGTTCGGTGGAGGTTAGCTTGCAACTTATTCGTCATCTTGTTTGCGCAGCCGTGGCGCTTGTATTCTCTTCACTCGCGCCAGCTTTCGCTGCCGACCATTCCTCACCGGATTACCGCGTCACAAAATCAATTGCCCTCGGTAGCGGCGAGCGCTGGGACTATGTCACCTTCGATCCGACGGGCAAACGTGTGTATGTTGCGCATGGCGACCATGTGACCGTCGTTGACGAGACGAAGGGCGAGGTCATCGGTCAGATCGGGATATTTCCCGGAGGCACACACGGCATTGTGGTTTCAGCAGAGACAAACCAGGGCTACACTGACGATGGTAAAGCTGGTACTGCGATTGCCTTCGATTTAGTCTCGCTCCGGCCATTGCAACAGATTCCCGCCGCGCCCGATGCCGATGGAATTATCTACGAGCCGGTTACCGGCTATATCTACGTCATTAATGGCGACAGCGGCTCACTCACCGTCATCGATCCAAAGACGAACACCTCGATTGCGACGATAAACGTCGGCGCTGGATTGGAAGCAGGTCTCGCCGACGGCAAGGGTGCGCTCTTTGTGGACGGCGCCGAAAATCATGACATCGTAAAAATCGACGCTAAAAGCAACAAAGTTGAAGCGCATTTTGACATGCCCACGTGCAAGAAGCCGCACGGATTGGCGCTCGATTCCGAAACGCGCCGTCTTTTTGCGACTTGCGCTAATAGCATCCTTGTCGTCGTAGATGCGGATAGCGGTGCAAACGTCGCGACTGTGCCAATCGGCAGTGGAAGTGACGGGGCGGCATTCGATCCGGTTCGCAAATTGATCTTCAGTTCCAATAGCGACGGCACATTGAGTGTTATTCAGGAGAAGGACGCCCAAACGTTTATTGCCGCAGCCACGATCAAGACGGCTCGGGGCGCAAGGACAATGGCGATCGATCCTAAGACCGGTCGTTTATTCTTGGTCGCGGCAGATATCGCGAAAATTGATCCCCCCGTGACGCCGGGCGGAAGACCGCACGTCACTTACATAGCGAATTCACTTAGATTGCTTTATCTCGATCCGACGAAGTAACGTGCGAGAAATGGAATCGCTCCAAGCCGCCTAGTCTTGAATTGCATGAGCTAGTGCAGCAAAAATTTCTATCTCGTTGGATTGATCTCCTAGCAAGATGACGACTGCTTTTGACACATAAGCGATATTGAGCTTCAGCTATTCGTCAGCAATCCAGTCGCTCAGGACGAGTTCAAGCTGTGACAACGGAAGCGGCTTCCTTCGCATTCGGTGCCGATACCGGACATTACGGATCTTTAATTGTGCAATGCCTGACGCAGGCGCACATGCAGCTTATTCCCCTTGCGTGCGACGCATGTGACCGTTGCCTAAATGTGCTGGCTTGTGAACTTAACGTGACCCGGCTCATCAGGTTTGATTGAAACCGTTCGTGGAAAGCGGTGTGTACCAAGCGCAAACGCCAAGCAGCGCTCGTTTCCCTCTGAGCGCCTGCAGGTACCATGGAATGTTCCGCTGCAATGTCATCATGAAGAGTTGATATGAGGGGATATTTCAGCGCGCAGGTTCGTCTCATATCTTTTGTATACATCGAATGTCGAGGTTGATTATGCACTATACGCTTCACGTCAATGGCCGCGCCCTTGAGGTCGATGTTGACAGCGACACGCCGCTGCTTTGGGTCCTCCGCGACGCCGTCAATTTGAAGGGCACAAAATTTGGTTGCGGCGCCGGCCTCTGCGGCGCTTGCACCGTGCATCTCGATGGCACGCCTGTGCGCTCATGCCAGACGGCGATTTCCGATGTCGGAACAGCGGCCGTGACGACCATCGAAGGCGTCGGCGACACGCCGATAGGTGCACTGCTGCAGCAAGTATGGCTCGATGTCGATGTCGTGCAATGCGGCTACTGTCAGGCCGGCCAGATAATGTCGGCGGCCGCACTGCTCGCGAAAAATAAGACGCCAAGCGATGATGACATCATATCCGCAATGGACGGAAATATTTGCCGTTGCGCCACTTACGCCCGCATTCACCAGGCCATCAAGCAAGCGGCAAAGACCGACCTCGGTTCGGTTGCCACCAAGAAGGGGACGTAAGCCATGACGAACGGTTTCCTTTCATTGCTTCAACCCAATAATGTCGAAGGGCTTGCCGAATATCTGCCGGAGATTTACGCGTCGCGCCGCGATTTTCTCAAAGTCAGTGCCGCGGCCGGCGGAGGTTTATTGCTGAGCTTCGCCTTGCCGAGCGTATCCAAGGCTACGGCGATGGACCATGCCGACACCGGCACCACGGTGCTGAATGCCTACGTGCGCATCGCGCCCGACAATATCGTAACGATCATGTCGAAAAATCCCGAGATCGGACAAGGCATCAAGACGATGTTGCCGATGCTGATTGCCGAAGAGTTGGACGTCGATTGGAAGCAAGTCCGCATCGAGGATGCTTTGGCTGATGCCGCGGTCTACGGGCGCCAAGTCGCCGGCGGCAGCATGGCGACACCGCTCGAATGGAACCCGATACGCAAAGTGGGCGCGGCTGGCCGGCAATTGCTGGTTACGGCGGCCGCGAAGCACTGGAAGGTAGCCGCAAGCGAATGCACGACCGCAGCTGGCAAGGTGCGGCATCAGGCTTCCGGCCGCAGCTTGAGCTACGGCGCGCTCGCGGCCGCGGCGGCAATGCTCCCCGTTCCAAATCTCGACAGCATTAAGCTTAAGGACCCGGAAGACTATAAGATCATCGGCCATTCGATTCCCGGCGTGGATAGCCCACTGGTCGTCAAAGGCGAACCGCTGTTCGGCATCGATACGGTCGTGCCAGGCATGCTCTACGCCGTGTTTCACAAATGTCCGGTGTTTGGTGGCAAGGTCGTCAGCGCTAATCTCGATGCCATCAAGGCAATGGCCGGCGTTCGCCAGGCCTTCGTCGTCGAAGGTGGGACGAATCTTGCCGGGCTGATGCCCGGCGTCGCCATTCTCGCAGACGGGTGGTGGCGTGCCGAAAAGGCGCGGCGAAAGCTTCAGGTGAAATGGGACGAGGGCGCGACTGCGCAACAGAGCAGCGAAGGCTTTGCCCGGCAAGCCGCCGAGTTGGCGCCGAAACAGCCGACCATGAGCCTTCGCAACGACGGCGACGTAGCGTTCGCGCTTCAAGGCGCCGCACACGTGGTCGAAGCAGCATACGCTTACCCATTCCTCGCGCATGCGGCGCTTGAGCCGATGAATTGCACCGCGCACGTGCAAGGCGACAGGGCGGAGATTTGGGCGCCGACGCAAAATCCGGAGCCCGGCCGTGTGCTGGTAGCGCAGACGCTTGGGCTTGATACGAAGAATATCGTCGTGCACATGACGCGCATCGGCGGTGGCTTCGGCCGTCGCCTGATGAACGATTACATGGTCGAGGCGGCGTGGATTTCTAAGCAGGCCGGCGTGCCGGTCAAGCTTCTGTGGAGTCGCGCCGACGACATCCAGCACGACTTTTACCGGCCGGCGGGTTGGCATTTTTTCAAGGGCGGGCTGGACGCGGACGGCAAGGTCGTTGCATGGCAACAGCATTTTGTCACCTTCGGCAGCAACGGCAAATTCGCCAGCTCAGCGAGCCTCGACTCCGACACCTATCCGGCCGGTCGTGTGGCCAACCTATCCTTTGGGGCGTCGTTGATTCCCTCAGGCATTCCGACCGGCCCGCTGCGCGCACCCGGCGATAATGGGCTCGCCTTCGTGTTCCAGTCGTTCATCGACGAGATGGCGCATGCTGCGGGCAAGGATCCGCTGCAATTCCAGATCGATCTGCTCGGCAACGACGAAGTGCTTCCGGGCAAAGGCGCCGGCTTTAACACTGGCCGTTCCCGTGCCGTGCTGGAAAAAGTGCGCGAGGTGTCCGGCTGGGGTCAGCGGTCGCTTCCGCCGCGCACCGGGCTCGGCGTCGCGTTCTACTACAGTCATCTTGGTTATTTTGCTGAGGTTGTGGAGGCGGCGGTCGGCAATGACGGCCAGGTGAAGATAAACCACGTCTGGGCGGTCGGTGATGTCGGTAGCCCCATCATTAACCCGACCGCGGCGTTGAATATCACGCAGGGCGGCATCCTCGACGGATTCGGCGAAGCCTTGAATCAGAGGATCACGGTTGAGAAAGGCCGCGTCGTGCAGGCCAATTTCGACTCGTTTGCGCCATTGCGGATGTCGCAAGCTGCGCCGATCGAGGTGTATTTTCTCGTAACCGACAATTCACCCACGGGCCTGGGCGAGCCGCCGTTGCCGGCGGCTATTCCGGCGTTGTGCAACGCTATCTTTGCCGCAACCGGAAAGCGCGTGCGCAAGTTACCCATCGATCCGGAAAAATTGAAGGTTTGATCATATTAAAGTGCGGGACCGCACGCCGAACCGTTGCCCGGGAATGGTGCGTGGCCATCGGCCGACACGCAGGGTCTGTTTCTGTGACAAAGCGGACATTCCGACATCCGCGATCAATGTCCGCTTCCGGGCGTAAAGCGGACATGTCGGCGATCTCTCGCGATATCTGCTAATGAACGTAGGTGGACGCGGTGCCACAGCCTGACTTTGTCGCCGTACGTCCAAATTCGCTGGGTTATGCGGGATTACTCTGGAGTGGGAGGAGAGAATTTGTTTTGCGTTTTCCCTCCCTCCGCCACCATTCCCTAGCGAACGGCTCTCCGTCGGGATTATGCCGCCGTCACCGGACGCATGATCTCGATCGGGGTTTCATGCCCGTTATGGGCGCTGAACATTTCGTCCGAGCCTTCGACCACGATATGCAGATAATGCGTAGCAAACGCCTGCCGAAAAACGTCGGCCATTGCTATTCCACCTTCGCGCCCGAATCTTTTACCAGCTGGCCCCATTTCGCAAACTCATCGTGCATGTAGGCGCCGAACTGCTCCGGCGTGTCGCCGGCGACGTCGATGCCTTGCACGGCAAGTTTCTGCTTGATGTCGGGCATCGCCAGCGCTTTGCCGATTTCCACGTTCAGGCGATCGATGATCGGGCGCGGCGTGCCGGTGGGAACGGCAAAGCCGAACCAGGTGACGGCTTCGAAGCCGGGCATGCCGGACTCGGCCACCGTCGGCACGTTCGGCAGCAGGGGCGAGCGTGCGCGGCTGGTCACGGCCAGCGCGCGGACCCGGCCGGCAGCGATGTGGGGCAGGGCGGTCGAGGTGATGGCGAACAGGCTGTCGATCTGTCCGCCGAGCAGAGCCGCCGTCGCCTCGGGTCCGCCTTTGTAGGGGACCGGAAGAAGGTCGATCCCGGCCCTTCGCCGAAACAGCTCGCCGGTCATTTGCGGGGAGGTACCGATGCCGCTCGAACCGATCGTCAATTTCCCGGGCTGTTTTTTCGCGAGCGCGATGAATTCCTGGACGGTGTTTGCCGGCACTTTCGGATTGACGATCAACAGATTGGGCGCGGTGGCGGCGAGGATCACCGGCGAGAAGTCGCGCAGCACGTCGAACTGCAAATTTTTATAGAGTGTTGCATTGATCGCATTGGCGATGGTCGGAACGAAAATGGTGTAGCCGTCGGGAGCGGCCTGCGCCGCAAAATGAGTGGCGATGTTGCTGCCGGCGCCGGGCCGGTTTTCGACGATGAACGGCTGCCCCATCGACTCGGCGAGCTTTTGTCCGACAAGGCGCGCCATAATGTCGACGCCCGAGCCCGCGGTGAGCCCGACGATCACATGAACGGGCCTTGTCGGATAATCGGCGGCCTTGGTCGTTAACGACATGGCTGCGGCGAATAGGCACACGACGGTGCCCAGCAAAATCCGTTTCATTGTATTTTCTCACCCTAGTTATTCATGAACAGCCCGCCATTGACGTGGATGGTCTGTCCGGTGATGAACCGGCCGTCGCGTCCGCACAGCATCATAACGGTGGCGACGATCTCGGCAGGCTCGGCAAAACGCCCAAACGGAATGCGTTTCATGTCGAATTGGAAGGGGCCGCTACCTACGGTATTCGCCGGACCCGGCGCGACATAGTTGACGTTGATGTTGGCTGCGGCGAGTTCCAGTGCCAGCGCCCGTGTGAGGCCTGCCAATCCGGCTTTGGCCGCGGCGGTCGGCGCCCGGTTCGTGATCGGCATGTGGCCGAACAGGCCGCCCATGTTGATGATGCTGCCGCCGCCCGCGCGCGTCATGGCGGGAACGGCGGCCTGCGTGCAGTGGAACGCGCCGTCGAGCGTCACCGTGATCGGGGCGCGCCAGTCCTCGAAGCTCAGCTCGACGAAGGGCTTGGTGGCATGGGTGACGGCGTTGTTGACCAGGATGTCGAGCCGTCCGAAGCGCTCGACGATTACCGCAACCATCCGATCAACAGCGGCGCGATCGGTGATGTCGGCGACGCAGGAGATCGCCTTGCCGCCGGCGGCTTCGATCGCCGCGATGGTCTCGGTAAGCTCCGGCCGTTGCGTACGTGCATTGATGACGATCGAGGCCCCGGCGGCGGCGAATGCTGTCCCCATGGCGCGCCCGAGATTGCGAGCGCCGCCGGTGATCAGGACGACCTTGCCGGCAAACGCGTCGCTCATACTATCTCCTCACAGCGAAAGGGCACAGTGCTTTGTTGTAGACCGCGGCGGCGGCTCCTTGCGCCCAGCGCCATCCCTGCGATTGTATGTGGCTCAAGCGTCCTACCTGATGGCTTCGTTGTTTTAAGTCTTTTGCCCGCCTCATCATCACCTACGATACGGCTGCGTGGCAACCACTGTATTGAGGCGGCATTTTCTGTTTTTTGTTGCGTGAAGTGAGGAATTTTCGCACAAGAAGCGGCTCGCCTTTGCCGGGGTGGCGCTGATTGCATTTGGGGGCTCGTTTTGTCCGAGACCGTCGCCTCGATCGTGGCCGCCCACCGGGCGGGGGCGGTAACGCCGGAGGAGACGGTCGCCCGCAGCTATGAGCGCATCCGCGCCCACGGCGACGACGCCATATTCATCAGCCTGCGCCCGGAAGCCGACATCCTGGCGGAAGCGCGCGCGCTTCAATCGGCCGGCGCCGCAGGACGCCCGCTGTATGGCGTGCCCGTCGCGGTGAAGGACAATATCGACGTCGCCGGCTTGCCGACGACGGCGGCTTGTCCCGCCTTTAGCTATCACCCGGCGCAGGATGCGACTTCGGTGGCGCGCTTGCGCGCGGCCGGCGCGCTTATCATCGGCAAGACCAATCTCGATCAGTTCGCCACCGGTCTCGTCGGCGTGCGCTCACCCTATGGGATCCCGAGGAACACGTTCAACGCCGATCTCATTCCCGGCGGTTCGAGCTCCGGCTCGGCAGTAGCAGTCGCCGCCGGGCTGGTGCCGATCGCGCTCGGCACTGACACGGCCGGCTCGGGGCGCGTACCGGCGGGACTCAACAATATCGTCGGGCTCAAGCCGAGCCTCGGTCTGGTGTCGACCTACGGGGTCGTACCCGCCTGCCGCACGCTCGACTGCGTGTCGGTGTTCGCGCTGACCGTCGATGACGCCTGGACCGCGCTCGCGGCCATGGCCGGACCGGATGCCAAGGATGCTTATTCACGCCGCCGGCCGCCCGCGGCGCCCGGCCTCATGCCGCCGCACGTCAAGCTCGGCGTTCCGCGCGCCGGCCAGCGGTTGTTCTTCGGCGACCGCCATTACGCCGCGGATTACGAAGCTTCGTTGGATCGGCTGGCGCGGCTTGGCTGCGAAATCGTCGAAATCGATATCGAGCCGTTCTACGAAACGGCGCGCCTGCTCTATGAAGGGCCGTGGGTGGCCGAGCGCACGCTCACCGCGCGTTCGCTGCTGGCGTCGGATCCGGAAGCGATCCATCCGGTAACGCGCGAAATCATTCTGAGCGGCCTGCGCCCGACCGCGGTCGACGCCTTCGCGGCGTTCTACAAGCTGGAAGAGCTGCGCCGCGTCGCCGACCATACTTTCCGCGCGATCGATGCGCTGGCGCTGCCGACCGCGCCCACCGCCTATACCGTCAAGCAGGTGCTGGCCGATCCGGTCCAGCTCAACAGCCGGCTCGGCACTTACACCAATTTTGTCAATCTGCTCGATCTGTGCGGTCTCGCGCTGCCCGCTTCGCTGACCGAGGCCGGGGTGCCTTTCGGCATCACGCTATTGGCGCCGGGCGGCGCCGACGCGCGGCTCGCCGAGATCGGCCGCGTCTTCCACGCCGACACGGCGCTGCGGCTCGGCGCGCTCAGAGAGCCGCAGCCGCCGCTGACGCCGTCGGCGAAATCGCCTGCCGATGGCGAGGCCGCCGTGGCCGTTGTCGGCGCGCACCTTTCGGGCCTGCCGCTCAACGGCGAATTGCGCGCGCTCGACGGCCGATTGCTGGAGAGTGCGAAGACCGCGGCCGACTACCGGCTATACGCGCTTTCCGATACGACGCCGCCGAAGCCGGGCCTGCTGCGCGTCGAGCACGGAAAAGGCGTGGCCGTTGAGGTCGAGGTCTGGGCGCTTCCGCTCGAAGCCTTCGGGCGCTTCGCCGATGCGGTCCCGCCGCCGCTGTCGATCGGTACCCTTGCGCTTTCCGATGGCCGCTCGGTGAAAGGCTTCTTGGTTGAAGCCGCGGCCACCGCCGGCGCGCGCGACATCTCCAGCTTCGGCGGATGGCGGGCCTTTCTGGCGCGCGAAAAAACGCCGGCATGACGGGTGAACGATCCTAGATCGTTTCCGTGTAGTGCTCATACTCCTCGCGTACCGTGACAATATGCGCATACATGGCGGAGCCGGCGATGCCGTGCTCGCCGCGCAAAATAGCCTCCACCACACGATCGTGTTCGACATGCGACTTGGCGAGCCGTCCGAGATTGCGGAATTGCGCGCGGCGGAACGGCTGCACCCGCGCTCGTGTCGCCAGGGCTATATCGGCGAGGTAGGTGTTGTGGGCGCCGTTGTAGATGCAGTTATGAAAGGCTTCGTTGACTTCGTGATAGTGCTGCGGGTCGCCGCTCTGGATCAGCACGCGTAATTTTTCATGGATATCCTCGAGCGCGCGACGCTCGAGGCTGGTCATGCGCTCGGCCGCAAAGCCGGCGCAAAGCGCCTCCAGTTTCGCCATGACCTCGAACATGCCGGCGAGTTGCTCCGCGCTCGGCCGTGCCACCACGGCGGCGCGGTGGGCGCGCACCTCTACCAGTCCGCTCGCCGCCAGCAGGCGGATCGCCTCGCGTACCGGCGTGCGCGAAACGTCGAAGCGGCGCGCCAGCGTAGTTTCGTCAAGCGCGGCGCCGGGCACCAGCGCGCCGCGCACGATCTCGTCGGCGAGTTGCAGGCGCAATTCCTCCGCGCGTGTTTTGCGCGGCCAAGCGATATCCTGCGTCACGCCGGCGGGCGCAATCATGCTCATGCGAAAATCTCACCCGGGCCAAATCACGTTTCGCTCAAAGCGGCGGATGCGGAATCGCCGCCAACAGATCGCGGGTATAGCTCGCTTCCGGGGCCTCCATGACGCGCTCGGTCGGTCCCTGTTCGACGATCTTACCCGTCTGCATGACGATGACACGATCGCACAAAAGCCGCACCACGTTGAGGTCATGCGAGACGAATAGATAACTCATGCCAAGCGAATCTTTTAGGTCTTGTAACAGGTTAAGGACAACGGCCTGAACCGACACGTCGAGCGCGGCGGTCGGCTCGTCGAGGATGACGAGGTCGGGCTTGAGCGCGATGGCCCGCGCGATGCCGACGCGCGCTTTTTGTCCACCGGAAAGCTGATGCGGAAAACGATCAAGGAATTCAAGCGGCAGGCCGACTTGCATGGCCAATTCTTCGCAGCGCGAACGCACTTCGCCGCGGCCCAGCCCGCCAAGGCGGAGCAGCGGATCGGCGATCGCGCGCGCGGCCGTGAAGCGCGGGTTGAGACTATCGGTAGGGTCTTGAAAAACCATCTGAATTTTCTTGCGTGACGGCAGCGTGGCAAAACTGCGGGCCGGAATTTCGCCGATGTCGTCGCCGGCAAACGTGATGAGACCGGACGTTTTGTCGATCAGCCGCATCACCATCATCGAGGTGGTGGATTTGCCGCAGCCGGATTCGCCAACGAGGCCAACGCTTTCGCCGTGCGCGATGGAAAAACTGATGCCGTCCACGGCGCGGAAAGTCTCGGTTTCCACCGGCGGCTTGCGACTGAAAATCTTGCCGAGAGAAGTCGGAATATCCTTGCGAGGATATTCTTTCACCAGTTGCTCGACCACGAGCAACGCATCGCTCGCGGTAGAACTCGATGTTCTTCGGACAGTTTTGGTCTGGTCCGCGCGCGGTTGTTCTTGCTCCGGCAGAAGTCCGCGCAGCGACACCCCCGGCCTTGGAGTCGCGCGCATCAGCTTGCGCGTATAGGCGTGCGACGGATTCTTGAAGATGGTGCCGGACGCGGCGTCCTCCACCACATGGCCCTTCTCCATCACCATCACGCGGTCGCAATAGGCGGCGGCCAGTCCGAGGTCGTGGGTGATCAGGATTGCCGACATTCCGCGTTCACGCGTGAGCTCGACCACCAGATCCATCACCGCCTTCTGCGTCGTGACATCGAGTCCCGTAGTCGGCTCGTCGGCGATCAGCAGTTGCGGGCGGCAAGCGAGCGCGAGCGCGATCACCACGCGCTGGCACATGCCGCCGGAGAGCTCGAACGGATAGGCATGGTAGCGCTCGCGCGGCCGCGCGATGCGCACCTGCTCGAGCGTCTCGATCGCCCGCTCGCTGACGGCCCCGCTGTCGACCTGGGCATGCTGCAACAGCACGTCTTCGATCTGCCGCCCAACCTTGCGGATCGGATTGAGCGCGGCGCGCGGGTTCTGGAAGATCATCGACATTTCGCGCCCGCGCATGTCGCGCATTTCGCTTTCCGGCACCGTCTGCAGATCGAGGCCGCTGAATGCGATTGAGCCTTGCGCGATGCGGCCGGCGCGGTCGAGGATGCGCATCACGGCATAGGAAGTGACCGATTTGCCGGAGCCGGATTCGCCGACAATGCCGAGCGTCTCGCCCTTGGCGACGGTGATATTCACGTTCTGCACCGCGCGCACGATGCCGCGCCGGGTGGCGAATTCGACGGTGAGGTCCTGCACCTCGAGCAGCGGCCGCGACGCGGTGCCCTCGCTGGTCTCGGCCGGCAAAGACATTAGATCGGTCCTGCTGTCCATATGTCGCCTCAAGTTCGCCGCTGCGGGTCGACCAGATCGCGCAAGCCGTCGCCCAGCAAATTGAAGCAGAACACGGCGATCATCAGCGCCGCGCCGGGAAACAGCGCCATCCACCATTCGCCGGAGATGATATTGGCGGCGCCTTCCGCCACCATGATCCCCCATTCGGGCGTCGGCGGCTTCACGCCCAAACCGATAAAGGAAAGCCCGGCAGCGTTGAGAATGGCGTAGCCCATGGTGAGCGATATCTGCACCATCATGATCGGCATGATGTTGGGCAGGATATGTATCAGCAGAATCCGGAAATCGCCGTTGCCGGAAAGCCGCGCCGCCTGCACGAAGCCGGCATCGCGCCGCACATTGGCTTCGGCGCGCGCGACGCGCACATAGAGCGGAAAATTGATGATGGCCGTGGCGATGACGATGTTGGTCACGGTATTGCCGAGCGCGGCCACGATGCCCATCGCCAGCACGAACAGCGGAAACGCCATGATGGTGTCGGAGATGCGCCCGACGATGCGGTCGGTCCAACCGCCGAAGAAGCCGGCGGCGATGCCGGCAAATCCGCCAGCGACGAACACCAGCGCCACGGAGGCGAGCGCGATGATGAAGTCTAGTCGGGTGGCCACCACCACACGGCTGAAGATGTCGCGGCCGAGCTGATCGGTGCCGAACCAGTGCGCGAAGGAGGGCGGTTTCAAGCTTGCCGCGGTGCCGCTCGCCAGCGGATCGTGCGGCACGATATAGGGACCGATCAGGGCGGCGAGCGCGATCAGCGCGAACAGGGCAAAGGCCATGCCCGTCACCGGATTTTCCGCGATCACGTATTTGGCGTGACTGAAAATGGAATTCCGCGCTGGCTTGAGCGCCGTTGCCGCCGAGGCATTTAGGGTTGTTTCGGTCATCCCTCGAGCCTCACGCGCGGGTCGATGACGCCGTACAGCATGTCGATCAGTAGATTGAGCGCCACATAGAGCACCGCCATGGTCAGCACGAAGCCCTGCACGGGGGCGAAATCCGATTGCAGCAGAGCTTCGACCGCGTAGGAGCCGATGCCGGGCCAGGCGAAGACTTTTTCCACCAGTACGTTGGCGCCGAGCAGAAAGGAGAACACCATGCCGAGCGTGGTGACGACCGGCAACATGGCGTTGCGGAAGGCGTAAGTGAGGATGACGGTGCGGTTGTCGAGGCCGCTGGCGCGCGCCGTGCGCACGAAATCCGACGCCAGTACGGCGAGCATGGAGGCGCGCGTCATGCGCGTGATCGGCGCCAGCGAGAAGATTCCGAGCGTGAGGGCCGGCAAAATCAACTGGCTGAATGCGGCGCGGAACGTCTCGAAATTGCCGGTGAGCAGGCTGTCGAACAGATAAAAGCCGGTGATCTGCGGCGGCGCCGTGGCGAAGGCGTCGAGCCGGCCGATCGGCGCCGGCGACCAGCCGAGCTGGAAATAGAACACATAGACCAGCAGCAGGCCGGTAAAGAACACCGGCAGCGAGACGCCGGCGGTCGCCACCACCCGGCAGGTGTGATCGATCCAGGAGCCTTGCTTGACCGCGGCGAGGATTCCGAGCGGCAGTGCGATTACGAGCGACAGGATCAAGCCGAGCAGCGTCAACTCGGCGGACGCCGGCAGGCGGCTGGTGATCTCGGTCGCCACCGGACGCCCGGTCGAAAGCGAATTGCCGAGATTGCCGTGCGCAAGATCGTTGACATAGCGGGCGAATTGTTCGGGCAGCGGGCGGTCGAGGCCGAGCGACTTGCGGATGTCGGCAATCGATTGCGGCGTCGCCGCCGGGCCGGCGAAATAAACCGCCGGGTCGCCCGGCAACACGCGCGTGAGCAGAAACGTGACGATGACGACCCCGATCAGGGTCGGGATCACCGTCACGAGGCGCTTGCCGAGAGTCGCGAGCATGGCATTGCTCCGCCTTTACAAGCTCAGTGTTTCGAACGGCCCCGGATCAGCGGCGCGGCACTTCGCTTGCGCTGGTGCCGCATCGCATCCGGAGCAAGATTCACGCCTTGACGATCGAGCGGTAGTCCACCTGCCTGTGGAACCAGTAGCTGTAGCCGGAGATGTTCTTCTGCGCCGCCACGTTGAGGAACGGCTGGAACATCGGAATACGCGGCACGTCGTGGTAGGCCTTGGAGATGAAGCCCTTTACGTCGGTGGCGTATTTGTCCTTTTCGCCCACCGCGGCCGCTGCGCGCGCGCCGTCGATGAAGGTGTCCATGTCCTTGTTGACATAGCTCGGCGTGTTGAAGATCGCGTTCTGGCCGGAATAGCACCAGAAGAAGAAGTATTCCGGGTAGTCCAGCCAGCCCGAGAAGAAGTTCACCATCATCGGCATCGACTTCTTGGCCATTTCGCTGCGCCAGTTGGCGCCGGGCACTTTGTTGATGGTGGTCTTGATGCCGATCTGGCCGAGGCTTTCCTGGATCAACACCGCGATCGGCTCGGAATTCACGCCGTCGCCGAGATCGAACGAGATCGTCGTGTCGATCGCCCCGGCACCCGATTCCGCCATCAGCGCCTTGGCCTTGGCCATGTCGGTCATGTAGCCGGTGGGCTGCGGCCACAGGATCGACGCGACGTCGTTCGACTTGCCGCCGAACAACGGATTGGCGATGCCGAACATCGCCGCGTCGACAATCTTCTGATAGGGGATCGCGTAGGCGACGGCCTGGCGGACTTTCTCGTTGTCGAACGGGGGATGCACCACGTTCAATTCGAGGCTGTACATGCCGTTGCCGATAGGGTTGGAAATCATCTTCAGCTTGCCCTCCTTCTTCATCTCGGAGAAATCCTTGGCGGGCAGGTCGAAGGAGATGTCGGCGTCGCCGCGCTCCATCAGCGCGCGGCGGTTGCCGGACGAGGGGATGGTGCGCCAGATGACTTTCTTGAGCTCGGGCAGCTTGCCGCCGGCCCAGGCGTCGTTGCGCTCGTAGACCACTTCGACGCCGGGCTTCCAACTCGTCACCTTGTAGGCGCCGGAGCCGGCCGTGTTGCTCTTGGTGTATTCGAGGCCCCAGGGGTCCTTGTCGGTGGCGTGCTTCTTGAGCAGCTCGGAATTGTAGATGCCGGGCACGATCACGGCGAGGTCGGGAATGGTCAGGCGGTCTTTCTTGACGAAATCGATGCGGAACGTGTTGTCGTCGACGGCGACGAACTGTTCCTTCTTGACCAGCGAGCCGGCCTTCATCTGCACCGTCGGGAAGCCGCCGACCGAGACGGCGCGGTCATAAGACCACTTCACGTCCTTGGCGGTGACCGGCGTGCCGTCCTGGAATTTGGCGCTTTTCTTCAATTTGAAGGTGACCGACATGTCGCCGATGTTCATGTCCTCGGCGAGTTCGGGTACGAACTTGTCGCGGTCGTAGGACAGCGAGCCGTCGGCCAGCGTTTTCTTCCCGTTCGTGATCAGCCGGTCGTAGCAATTCCACGACGCCTCATAGCCCGGCCGGTTGGTGCCGACACCGTGGATGTCGAGATTGTTGGGTCCGTTCTCGGTAACGAGAAGCAATGTCTCTTTGCGCGACTGCGCCTTGGCCGGCGACCAGACTGCCGGCGCGGCCACGGCGGTGCTGGCTGCGAGTGCGGTCATCGACTGCAAGAATTCACGACGTTTCATGGCAACCTCCCGAATGCACTGGGAAGATCATCCGCAAGCGGCGTGCCAAAACCGGCCGCGCTGCACAAATTCTGTAAACGATTGATTGGGTAGGGAGATTGGCGAAAGCGCCGCGGGGAGGGCGATGCTTCCCTCCAGCGCGCATTGCATACAATAGAGGAAATTAGCCTAAGTATTGGGCAAAACGGCGCCTAAGCCACGTTGCGGGTGGGGATGGGGACGCGGTGGCGGCGGACGTGTTCATCATCAACGTCGATGCCAAGCCCCGGCCGGTCGAGCGCTTCGGCGTGGCCGCGCGCGGTCGCGAGCGGCTGCGCGGTGACGTCTTCGGCGAGTGCGATATGCGTCAGCGTCAGGCCCCAGGCGATGTTGGGGATGACGCAAGCGGCGTGCAGCGCCGCCGCGCAGGCGATGCTCGATTCGCCAGTCTTGCAGGAAATGTTGACGCTCATGCCGAGGCGGTCGCACAGGCGGCCGGCTTCGACCACGGCGCGGACGCCGCCAAGCTTGATCGCCTTCAGGCTGACGCCGCGCGCGGCCTTGCGTTCGTGATGCCGGGCGATGTCGGCAAGCGAATGGATGCCTTCGTCGGCGCCGATGGCGATGCCGGCGTCGACCGCAGCGACCGTCGCCATGCCGGAAAGATCGGCGGCCTCGACCGGCTGCTCGAAGAAATCGAGGCCGCAGCCTTTGACCGCGCGCACATAGGCGACGGCCTGCTCGGTGCCGAAGCCCTGATTGGCGTCCGATGAAATCAGCAAGCCGCTGCCCAGCAGCCGGCAGATCGCGCGCGTGCGGGCGGCGTCATTTTCGGCCGAGTCGATGCCGACCTTGATCTTGTAGGCGGTGAAGCCGGCCGCCTTCTTTTTTTCGGCGTCGTGCAGGTCGCCCTCGAGGTCGCCGCCGCCGACGACGGCGAGCAGCGGCAGGCGGCTGCGTTTTTTCTCGCCGAGCAGCGCGTGCACCGGTTTGCCGGCGGCCCGGCCGGCGAGATCGAGCAGCGCGATCTCGATCGCCGCCTTGGCGCCGTGGTTGCCGTACATGCGGCCGTCCATGGCGGCTAGAGCGCCGGCGATGTCGGCGGGCTCGTGTTTGCGCAGCGCCGGCTCGAGATAATGCACGGCGGAGACGATGCTCTCGAGCGTGTCGCCGGTCATTACCGGCGCCGAGGCGGCTTCGCCCCAGCCGACCAGGCCGTTGTCGGCTTCGATCCGCACCAGCACATTGTCGGCGCGGCGCACCTCCTCGCCCGCCATGATGACGGGCTTGAGCATCGGCAGGCTGACCGCGATCGGCTCGATCGTCTTGATATGCACCGGTGCGCCCCGGAACGACCTACTACTGGATCTTCGGAATTCCGGCCGTGTCGATGATTTCCTTGAACTGGCCGATTTCCTTGGTCACGCGCGCCCAGGCATCCTTGGCGCCCTTCGGACGCACCGTGAAACCCGACTTGTACAATTTTTCCTTCATCTCCGGCGTGCTGAGCACTTTCAGCGTCTCTTTCTCCACCCAGGCGACGATATCGGGCGGCGTCTTGGCCGGCGCCAGCAACACCATGTCGGTGGGGAACACGAAATCCTTGTAGCCTAGCTCCTGCATGGTCGGGACATCGGGCAGGTCCGGCCAGCGGATCTCAGCCGACACCGCCAGGCAGCGCAGCTTGCCGGCCTTGATATGCGGAGCGGCCGGCCCCAGCGAGCCGGAGCTTAATTGCACGCTGCCGCCGAGCAGTGCGGTAATCGCGTCGCCGCCGCCCTTAAACACGATGTCTGCGAGCTTCGGCAGCTTCTCGCGGATCTTCAGCACTTCGAGCTGGATTTGCGGACTTGTTCCGATCGGCGGCGTCGCGCAGTTGTATTTATCGGGGTTGGCCCTGGCGAGTGCGACAAATTCCTTCATGGTCGTCGCCGGCAGATCGGCGTTCACCACAAAGGTGTTGGGGGAAGAGGCCAATTCACTGACGCCCACGAAGTCGTTGTGCGGATCATATGGAATCTTGGTGTAGAGACTGGGATTGATCGACCAGGCATTGGTCGCGAGCAGCAGCGTGTAGCCGTCGGGCGTTGAACGCGCGGCATTGCTAAAGCCGATATTGCCGCCGGCGCCGCCGATGTTCTCGATGATGAAGGTCTTGCCGGTGAATTGCTGAAGCGCGGCCGCAACGATGCGCCCGACGATATCGGAAGGTCCGCCGGGCGTATTGGCCACCACGATCTTGACCGTCCGATCCGGGTAGTCGGCGTAGGCCGAGCGGACGCGCAGCAACGCCGGCGCAGTGACGCCGGCCGCCAGCACGCCGGCGCCCTTGATGATCTGGCGCCGCGACAGCGCCGAATTCCGGTCAGGATTCTTCATGATCCTCCCCCCTTATGGCTAGGCAAAAGTTTCTAATTAGCGCCCCTCTGGATATTAGGGTAAGCTTTTGCGAACATTGGAGCAATGGCGTCGGTTGCGGTCGGTCCGCCGTCGGCGGCGGCGCGGACAAAGCACATCGTTTCAATGCTATTTGGACGATGTCCTACCTGATCGCATGACCCATGAATGACACTACGGTGCGAGCTACCTGGCACGAGATCGTGCTGGCGAGCCTCAAGAGCAATAACGTCAAGCTGGTCGTTTACGTCCCCGACAAGGTGTTCAGGCCGCTGATCAAGGCGCTGCATGCCGATGCGTTTTTCACCACCTTTGCCGCCACGCGCGAGGAAGAGGCCATCGGCATCGTCACCGGCGCCTGGATGGGCGGGATGCGCGGCGCGGTGCTGATGCAGACCTCGGGCTTCGGCACCATTCCGAACGCGCTCGCCTCGCTGGTGGTGCCGAGCCAGATCCCGGCGCTGATCTTCGTCTCCGAGCGCGGCACGCTCGGCGAGTTCAATCTCGGGCAGGCCATGGTATGCAAGACCATGCGGCCGGTGCTCGATTCGCTCGGGGTCGAAACCCATACTATTACGCGCCACGACGAACTCGCCTTCATTATCGACCGCTCGATCAAGCAGGCGGTGGCGACGCAGGCGCCCGTCACCTTCATCCTGTCGCCGCTGCTGACCGGCGGCAAAGTGTTCGAGGCTTGAGCCGATGACCATGACGCAAACCGGCGCCGTCGGCGCGCACAACGCCAAGGTGATGAACCGCTTCGAACTGACCAAACGGCTGGTCGGCCAGCTCAAGCGCGACGAAGCCGTGGTCGGCGGCATCGGCAACGCCAATTTCGATCTGTGGGCGAGCGGGCAGCGGCCGCAGAATTTCTACATGCTGGGCAGCATGGGGCTGGCGATCCCGATCGCGTTGGGCGTCGCGCTCGCGCAGCCGCAACGGCACGTGGTCGCGCTCGAGGGCGACGGCTCGCTGCTGATGCAGCTCGGTTGCCTCGCCACCGTCGCCATGCAGGCGCCGAAGAATCTCACCATGGTGGTGTGGGACAACGGCCTCTACCAGATCACCGGCGGGCAGCCGACGGCAAGCGCCTCGGCCGCCGACCTGGTCGCCATCGCGCGTGGGTCGGGCTTGGCCAACAGCACCTGGGCCGCCGACGAGGACGACTTCGACCGCCTGTTTGCCGCCGCGCTCAAGGGCGGACCGAGTTTGATCGCCGTGCGCACCGACAACAAGCCGGGAGTCGGCACCACCGACCGCGATCCGGTGCAGATCCGGGCGCGCTTCATGCAGGGACTGGGTGTGAAACGGACGCCCTAGTCCGGTTGCGCCCACGGCACTTCAAGTAGGCTCAGTCCCGCACAGCTGGCCAAATACAAGAAAAATGGCGGCGCGCATGAGCGCAAAGGTTCATGCGGCACGAGTCGGGGAGGCGGCATGGAGACGGTCGGTCTGATCGGGGTGGGGAAGATCGGTCTGCCGATCGCCGAAAACCTGATCAAAAGCGGCTATCGCGTGCTCGGCTATCGGCGCAGCTCGCTCGATGAGTTCGAGCAGATCGGCGGCATCGCAGCGCGCTCGGCCGCCGACGTCGGTGCGGTGGCCGATATCGTGCTGACCTGTCTGCCGTCGGCGGAGGCGCTCGACGACGTGGTGCTGGGCAAAGCCGGCCTGGTGCATACCGCGCGGCCCGGCCAAATCGTGGTCGAACTCGGTTCGCATCTGGTGCCCGACAAGGAGCGCCAGATCGCGCCGTTGGCCGCCAAGGGCGCGGTCTTCCTCGACGGCGAAGTCGGCGGCACGCCCGGCATGGTGCGCGCCCGCAAGGCGGTGGTCTATCTCGCCGGCGATGCCGAGGCTGCCAGGAAAGCCGAGCAGGTGGTACGCGGCTTCAGCGATATTGTTCATTACTTCGGCGCGTTCGGCGCCGCGAGCAAGGTCAAGCTGATCAACAACCTGCTGGTCGCCGTCCACATCGCCGCTAGCGCCGAGGCAATGGCGCTGGCCCTGAAGGCCGGCGTCGACGTCGAACTGATAATCAAGGCGGTGGCCGCCGGCAACGGCGGCTCGACTCAATTTGGCATCCGCGCGCCCTGGATGGCGCAACGGCGGTTCCTTCCTGCACAGGGCACCACCACTGGGCTCGCGCACTATTTCGAGCTGATCGGCGACACGGCGGCCCGCGTCGGCGCCGCGACCCGCTGCTCGACCGCGCGGTCGAACTCTATCAGCGCTGCATCGACATGGGGCTTGGCGAGCACGACAATGCCATTATGGTCGACGTCATCGGCGGCATGCCGCGCGCAAAGCCGAAGACAAAGCCCGGCAACGCCAAGAAGAAAACCGGGAAGAAATCGAAGCCAAGGAGAAAAACATGATCCGCGTCCGCAAGATCGCCCATGCCAGCTACGAGATGCCCGACCTCGACAAGCAGACCGAATATTACACCGACATCCTCGGGCTCACCTTGACCGCCAAGGACAAGGACGCCGTTTATCGACGGCGCCTTGCCGGTGGTCCGCTTGGCGATCTCGGCCATTTCTTCCAGATGGTCCCAGTAATTCGCGCCGGCGCAGTACAGCGCGCCCGGGTAGAGGATCGGCGCCAGCAATTTGATCTGCGCCAGCGCAATTCCGTCATCCGGCTGTACATTCTGCGCCGCGGCGGCGAGGCGCGGATGCGCGCGGTCCCAGCTTCGCAGCAATCCGAGTACCGAGGAGTTGTCGATGCCGTCGGCGCCCGCCAGCAGCGTCGCCGCCGGCACCACCCGATCGCCTATCAGGACGCCGGCTTTCGCCGCCCCGCCATCCGCATAGCTCACCAGCCGGTATTCCGCCGCCATGCGTTACTCCTGTGCCGTCGCATAAAGCGCGGCTACTCGACCATCGTGTTCGCGGATTGGCAAGACTATTGGCAAGCGTATCGGCAAGCGCCGCACGCGGTTCAGCGCGTGCGCTTGCCGGCATTTTCCAGGATGCCGGCTATCATCGCCATGCGCACCAGATCGGACAGGCTGTTGGCCGCCATCTTGGTCATCAGATTGGCGCGGTAGATCTCGACCGTACGCGGGCTGATGCCGAGATCGAACGCGATGGTCTTGTTGGCGTTGCCGGCCACCAAGCCGTCGAGCACCTGCCGTTCGCGGTTCGACAGGGCCGCCAGCTTGTCGTTGATTTCGGTCACCTCAGCCTTGCGCTTGACGATGTCGGCGTCCTGCCGGAGCGTGGATTTGAGCGCGGCCAGCAATTGGTCGTCATCGAATGGCTTTTCCAGGAAGTCGACGGCGCCGAGTTTCATGGCCTCGACCGCGAGCGAGATGTCGCCATGGCCGGTGATCACGATCACCGGGATGTCGACATCGTGTTTTTTGACGCGGCGCAGCAGATCGATGCCGGAAATGTCGGGCATGCGGACGTCGGTGATGATGCAGCCGGATCGCAGCCCCGGCAGGATTTCGAGAAAGGCCTTGGCCGATTCGAAACCGCGCACCGTATGCCCAGCGGTTTGCAGCAGGAATTCGAGCGACTGCCGGACGGCATCGTCGTCGTCGATCACGTAAATGACCGGGTCAGGCTGCATCGTCGACGTCCCCTTTGTTTACGACCGCAAGCGTGAAATGGAAAATCGTTCCGCCGGTAGGATTCGGCTCCGCCCAGATCCGTCCGCTATGCGCCTCGACGATGGCACGTGAAATAGACAGGCCGACGCCCATGCCTTGACGCTTGGTCGTGATGAACGGCTGAAACAATTGCTCGGCGATCTCGGGTGCTATCCCCGAGCCGCTGTCGGCTACACTGATTTTGACCAGGCCGTCGCCCGCCGGCGCGATGGCGACGACGAGGTCGCGCCTTTGCGAAGTTTCCATCGCATCCATCGCGTTGCGGATCAGATTGAGCACGACCTGCTGTACCTGCACGCGGTCGGCGATCACCAGATCGGTTTCCGGCTTGAATTCGAATTGCACGCGAATGCCGAGATCCTTCACGCCGACCAGCGCCAAGGCGCTCGCTTCCTCGACCAGCTTGGTGATGCTTTCCACGCGCCGCTCGCTTTCGCCGCGCGCGACGAAATCCCGCAGCCGCCGGATAATTTGGCCGGCGCGCATAGCCTGGTCGGCTGCCTTGTCCAAAGCGTCGCCCATGGCGACGAATTTCTCCTCGGTGGCACCCTCCAGCAGCCGGCGCGAGCCTTTCAGGTAGTTGGCGATCGCCGACAGCGGCTGATTGAGTTCATGCGCCAGCGTCGACGCCATTTCGCCCATCGCGGTGAGACGGGAAATATGGACCAGCTCGGACTGCAATTCCTGCAGACGCGCTTCGGTCTGCTGGCGCTCGGTCAGATCGCGGATAAAGCCGGTGAAAAATCGGCGGTCGCCCGATTTCATCTCGCCGACCGCAAGCTCCATCGGGAAGGTCGAACCGTCCTTGCGCTGGCCGACCACGACGCGGCCGATGCCGATGATGCGACGTTCGCCCGTAGTCATATAGCGCTGCAAGTAGCTGTCGTGGTTTTCGCGATAGGGCCTCGGCATCAGGGTCCTTACGTTCTGCCCGATCGCCTCGGCCGCG
>PMAF01000301.1 GCA_003152455.1 Hyphomicrobiales bacterium | reverse complement strand
GGTCTGTACCCACATAAATGATTGAATATTTTGGACGAACATGATTCACCGTGCGCGGAGGTGGGTCATGCGATTTGATTTGAGCGACGAGGAATGGGCGCTGCTTGAGCCGCTGCTACCGAAGAGTCGAAAGAGCGCGCGGGTTGACGACCGCAAGATCGTGAATGCGATCTTTTACGTGCTGCGCACCGGCATGCCGTGGCGGGACTTGCTGTTGAATTCCTCAACGGTCGGCTCGACTATCAACGCAAGAAAGCGTGATAGAGGATTCATTTATTCCGCCGCCTGCGCGCGCTTTAGCAGCTTCGCCTGCTTCATCTCGTCGTGCAGCGCGATCGGGTCCCAATCGTAGCCGTTCGGCCAGGTCAGCGCGCCGTCTTCGATAAATACGCGCTGGAAATAGGCTGCGTCCTTCAGCGGCTCGGACATCGGCCCGGTCTTCTGGAAAATATCGGCGAAATCGCGCACGCCGACGGTGCCGTCGGAGAATTCAATCTCCAACTTGTGGCCGCCGAGCTTCTTAATGCCGATCACGTCAATCATCATTCCAGGCCCGCGATGCGTTCAAGCGACCCGTCGGTTCGCGCCGCCTGCCAATTGCGCATGAGGGCGTCGCGCCGCAAATCGGTCCATTCTTTTAGCACGCGCGCGACCGTCGGCGGTAGCTTCCCATCGATAATCTCGCCATCGGCGATGCGAATGCGCGCGCGAAAGCCCTGATATCGCGCATGAAAATGCGGCGGATCGTGGTCATTGAAGAACATCCGCACGGCAATTCCGAGAAAGTAGGCGATGGTTGGCAAACCCGGCTCCCGGACAATTGTGGCGCGAGCTTATCATTGACGCTCGAACGCGCCTATGCGGGGAAACGCGTGCGGCAATTCGGCAAGGTCGATATTCCGCGAGGTGAGCGTTCATCGCGGCGCTGAAGGTGGATATGTGAAGTAACGGCTGTCGTCCCCGCGCAGGCGGGGACCCAGTAAACACCGACAGGTCAGTGATTACTGGATGCCCGCCGGAACCTGTCATCGGGCCGCGCTTTGCGCGGACCCGTTGGCGGGCATGACAACCGTAAAAACTTATCCCCGCTCGCCAAACCGCATTTATATTCGGCGAGCCTTGTTCGCAGAGGGCGTCATCTCGAGTGACGTTTGATGGCGGAACGAGGGGCGGCGCGCCGACAACGCGCGCCGGAAGTGGAGCGCCGGGAGGCGCAGCGCCCGGGCGGCAGGCCTCGCAAACCTGCCGCATGCAGCGCGCGCCCCGGGGCAGGCCTCGGCAAGCCTGTCTCGTATCGGCGCGCGGGCGGCCCGATCGCAAGGGCGGCCCCAAGGGCGCCGTAGCGCAGCGCCCTGGCGCCTCCCGGCGCTCCATTCCCCTCAGCGGGGATACGGAAAAAAGGGAAACATGCGCACCCCGCGCAGCAAAGAACAGGGCGATGACGCTTGGCTGTTTGACAAATGAATCGGTGAGTGCGCGGGGACAAGCAGCATGGAACTCCGCGGCAATTTCCCGCGTTCAACCTGCCTGTGGTCCGATGAGGAGGAGACGACTAATGCCGCAAGGCAGCAAAGCGAGTTACACCGGCAAGCAGAAGCGCAAGGCGCGCCATATCGAGAAGGGCTACGAGAAACGCGGCGTGTCGGAAGGCGAAGCCGAGCGGCGCGCCTGGGCGACCGTCAACAAGGAATCGGGCGGCGGCAAGAAAAGCGGCTCCGGCCGCGGCCATAAGGAAAGCCACGCCTCGTCGCGCAAGGGCGGCGGCTCGGCGGCCGCGCCTCGGCGCATCGCTCGGCGGCGGCGCGCTCACGCTCGGCCAAGCAGGCGGCGCGCACCCGCAAAACGCGCGGGCATTAGTCCGCCGTCAGCGTCTGCCGGCGGATGCCGTCGGGAAAAAGAAGTTCGGCGCCCCGTGCCAGTCCTGCTGCGCGCCGAAAGTCTGCGGCGCCGTCGGTTGACGGGGACGATGGGAGCGGCGCGCTTCGTGCGTGTCGCGGCTGTGCGCCGTCTGCTTGGGCCGCTCGCCGCTGATCACGATGGTGGTTTCGTCGGTGTGCCCCTTCACCAGTTCGAACAGCAGCTCGGCGTTTTTCGGACTGAGGCGGATGCAGCCGTGCGAGGCCGGCGAGCCGAGGCGCGAGACCTCGTAGCTGCCGTGGATGGCGTAGCCTTCGTTGAAAAAGATCGAATAGGGCATCGGCGACCAGTCGTACTGGCGGGAGAAATGCTTGCGCGCGAGCCATTCCGGCTTGTAGGTGCCGTTGGGCGTGCGGTAGCCGATGCGCGCGGTCGACACCGGCCATTGGTAGCGCTGCACGCCGTCGACCATGACCGACAGCCGCTGCTCGGATTGGTCCACCGTCACGACGATGCCGGCGCTTGCCGGCGCAAGGCTGCCGAGCAAACGGCAACGGCGGCAAGGACGATAGCTAGGCGAGGCATCGCGGGTCCTCCCAAGGGGAATCGCATCGATATCTTGGCAAATTGTCGCGGCCTGTGCCTGAAATCCTGGGGATTTGGTTATTGTTCTTTCGGCCGCGCCGGTGTTGTGCGCATTTAACCTGACAAGCCGGGCCGGAATCGCTAGATCGGACGCATCATGACCGCCCGTCTCGCCCTCGTCGCCCTGTCGCTCGTATTTGCCGGCGCCTTTGCCGGCGGCAGCCTTGCGCAGACGCCGAAGCCGGCGACGCCGTTGCCGCCGGTTAAGCCCGCGGCGGCGGAAGAAAAGTTACCGGCCAAGCTGCTGTTCTCGCAAAAGAAGCTGCCGAGCCTCGGCCGGGCCATGGCGATCGGCTTCTACCCGCGCGGCTGCCTGCAAGGTGGCGTCGAGCTGCCGGTCGACGGCCCGAATTGGCAGGTGATGCGGCTGTCGCGCAACCGCAATTGGGGCCATCCCGAATTGGTCAAATTCCTCGAGCGCTTCGCGCCGCTTGCCGCCAAGGCCACCGGCTGGCACGGCATCCTGGTCGGCGACATGGCGCAGCCGCGCGGCGGGCCGCTGCCGTTCGGACACGCCAGCCATCAGATCGGGCTCGACGTCGACATCTGGTTCATGCCGATGCCGAACCACGAACTGAGCCCGCAGGAGCGCGAGAACATCTCCGCCAGCAATCTGGTCGCCCCCGACAAGCTGCACGTCGACCCGAAAACCTGGACGCCGGCCGATGTCGCCTTCATCCGCACCGCGGCCGAACAGCCCGACGTCGAGCGCATATTCGTCAACGCCGCGATCAAGAAGGAGCTGTGCCGCGTCGAAGGAAAAAACCACTTTTCCTGGATGTCCAGGGTGCGTCCCTGGTACGGCCACGCCGACCACATCCATGTGCGGCTGAAATGTCCACCCGACTCGCCGAACTGCCGTAAGCAGGAGCCGGTGCCGGTGGGCGATGGCTGCGCCGAAAAGGACCTGGCCTTCTGGTTCAAGGACTCGGTCCTGCATCCGAAGCCGGGTCCGCCGCCGAAGGTCCCGCCCAAGCCAATCACGCTCGCCGACCTGCCGCCTGCCTGCAAAAACGTGCTCGACGCGCCGGCCAATTCGAAGGCCGTGCAGCGCTGATCGATCAAATTGGCTGATCGAAGCATTCTGAAGTTTCGCGCCGGCGATATTCCCGCTGTGCGCCGATCGGGCTAGACTGCCACTATGGTCGAAAACCTCGAGACGTTGCGCGAACTGGAAAAAAAGATCCTCTGGCTCGCCAGTTGGACCATCCACAACGCCAATCATCTGCGCGACCATAGCGACGGCCTCAAGGTCGGCGGCCACCAGGCGTCGTCGGCTTCGCTCGCCACCATCATGACCGCGCTTTATCTCGACGTGTTGCGGCCGCAGGACCGCGTGGCGGTGAAGCCGCACGCTTCGCCGATCTTTCATGCCATCCAGTATCTGCTCGGCCGGCAGACGCGCGAGCGCCTGGAGGCGTTCCGCGGCTACAAAGGCGCGCAGAGCTATCCCTCACGCACCAAGGACTTGGACGACGTCGATTTCTCCACCGGGTCGGTCGGCCTCGGCGTGGCGCAAACGCTGTTCTCCTCGCTGGTGCAGGATTACGTCCGCGCGCACGGCTGGGGCTTGAGCCGTCCGGAAGGGCGCATGGTCGCGCTGGTCGGCGACGCCGAACTCGACGAGGGCAACATCTTCGAAGCGCTGCTCGAAGGCTGGAAGCAGGGCCTGCGCAATTGCTGGTGGGTCATCGACTACAACCGGCAGAGCCTCGACGCCGTCGTGCGCGAAGGCCTGTGGGAGCGCTACGAGCAATTGTTCAAGAATTTCGGCTGGGACGTGGTGATCCTGAAATACGGCTCGCTGCAGCAGACCGCGTTCAAGGAGCCGGGCGGCGACCGGCTGCGCCAATGGATCGACCGTTGCCCCAACCCGCTCTATTCGGCGCTGGTGTTTGCCGGCGGCGGCGCCTGGCGCAAGCGGCTCAATGACGAGATCGGCGATCAGGGCGACGTCAGCCGGCTGATCGAGAAACGCTCCGACGACGAACTTGCCGCCTTGATGAACAATCTCGGCGGCCACGACCTGCCGTCCTTGCTGGAGGCGTTCCACAACGCGGACAACGACCGGCCGACCTGCTTCATCGCCTACACCGTCAAAGGCTTCGGCCTGCCGATGGCCGGGCATAAGGACAACCATGCCGGCCTGATGACCCCGGCGCAGATGGAGGTGTTCCGCGAGACGATGGCGGTGCGCCCCGGCCACGAGTGGGAGCCGTTCGAGGGCCTGTCGCTGCCGCCGGAGCAACTCCGGTCATTTCTCGATCGCGTGCCGTTCGCCGCCGACAAGGCGCGCCGTCTCAGCGCGCCGCCGATCGACGTGCCGGAGATTTTACCGGTGACCATTCAGCCGGTGATGGCGACGCAGACCGGCTTCGGCGCGCTGCTCAACGAGATCGGCCGCGGCGACGACGATTTCGCGCAGCATATCGTCACGACGTCGCCCGACGTGACGGTTTCGACCAATCTCGGCCCCTGGGTGAACCGGCGCGGGCTGTTCGCGCACCAGGCCATGGCCGACACCTTCAAGAGCGAGCGCATCCCGTCCACCTTCAATTGGGAATTCTCGCCCAAGGGCCAGCATATCGAACTCGGCATCGCCGAGATGAACCTGTTCATCGTGCTGTCGGCGCTTGGGCTCTCGCACAGCATCAACGGCGAGCGGCTGCTGCCGATCGGCACGCTGTACGACCCCTTCATCGCGCGCGGCCTCGATGCGCTCAACTATGCCTGCTACCAGGATGCGCGCTTCATTCTGGTGGCGACGCCGTCGGGCATCACGCTGGCCGGCGAAGGCGGCGCGCATCAATCCATCGCCGAGCCGCTGATCGGGATCGCGCAGGACGGGTTGGCGGCATTCGAGCCGGCCTATGTCGACGAGCTCGCCGTCATCCTGCGCTGGGCCTTTGCCTATATCCAGAAGGACAGCGACGCCGCGGTTTCGGAACGCAACTGGCTGCGCGACGAGACTGGCGGCTCGGTCTATCTGCGGCTGTCGACGCGGCCGGTCGAGCAGATCGAGCGCAAGATGACGCCGGATCTGGCCCAGCAGATCGTCGACGGCGCCTATTGGGTGCGCAAGCCGGGGCCGAACGCGCAGGTGATCGTCGCCTACACCGGCGCCATCGCGCCGGAAGCGATCGAAGCCGTCGGCCTGATGGCGGAGGATCGCCGCGACGTCGGCTTGCTCGCCGTCACGTCGGCCGACCGGCTCAACGCCGGCTGGACCGCAGCGCAGCGCGCGCGCGAGCGCGGCCTCTTCCATGCCCGCTCGCATATCGAGCGACTATTGGCGGACGTGCCGGCGCATTGCGGCATCGTCAGCGTGGTCGACGGCCATCCGGCGACGCTGGCCTGGCTCGGCGCGGTCGCCGGTCATCGCACGCGCCCGCTCGGCGTCGAGCATTTCGGCCAGACCGGATCGCTCGCCGAGCTCTACCGGCACTACGGCATCGACGCCAACGCCATCGTGGCGGCCGCGCAGGCCATCGCGCCCGGCCGGCCGATCCGGCACCTCAAGGCTTTGCCCTAGCGCATCCAGAGGCCCATGCCGAAAATCGCGCCGATGACGCCGAAAATCACGATCCACACCACGAACAGGCAGACCACGACGGCAACCGTGTAGATCAGCGTCTTGCCCTGCGGCGGCCTCATCAGCACCGCGATGCCGGTATACAGCAGATAGAGGCTGTAGAGCCCGAGAATGCCGAGAACGGCCAATACCGGTATCAGGTTGAATACGCCGGCGACCCAGGCAGCCGTCGGTGCATAGGCCGACACCTTCATGGCATTGCCGAGATTCCTTTGCCCGTCGAAGACGCCGGCGAGGTAATCGATGACGTAGGCCATGACGAAAACGCCGACCAGCCCGAGCACGTAGACCACGATCGCGTGCAGCAACCCGGCCACGACGCCTAATTGGTACGGGCCATAGCCGATGATGACGCCGCCGATGAACGAGCACACCGGCGGAATCGCGGAGACGATGCAGACATAGTTCGTGAACAGGTAACCGGCGTCGCCCGGCTCCGCTGCGATCACGGGCCATTCAGATTTCGGCTGCAGCAATATCGCTTTGACGCGCTCGACGAAATTCATGACACCCCTCCTCTGATCCTCATGTTGACGTTCAACGCTGTCGATCCTCTAAAATCATAGCGGCGCCTTTTTCCGCGATCATCATGGTCGGCGAATTGGTGTTGCCGGATGTGATCGACGGCATCACCGAGGCGTCCGCCACCCGCAGGCCGTCGACCCCGATTACGCGCAGCCGCGCGTCGACCACCGCGTTCGCATCGTCGGCGCGTCCCATGCGGGCAGTGCCGACGGGATGGAAAATGGTGGTGCCGATGTCGCCCGCCGCCTTTATCAAACCTGCTTCGTCGTCGTCGCGCACCTGCGCGCCCGGCAAATATTCGACCGGCGAATATTTTTGCAGAGCCGGCTGCGCCACGATCCGGCGCGTGACGCGGATCGAGTCGGCTGCGACGCGGCGGTCCTCCGGCGTCGCCAGATAATTCGGATGGATAGCGGGCGCCGCCGCCGGGTCGGCCGATTTCAAGGTCAGGCTGCCGCGGCTGGTCGGCTGCACGTTGGTGACGCTGACCGTGAAAGCCGGAAACGCATGCAGCGGCTCGCCGAACTTGTCGAGCGAGAGCGGCTGCACGTGATATTGAATATTGGCGCGGTCCCGCGTGGCATCGGATTTGGCGAAGGCGCCGAGTTGCGACGGCGCCATGGTCAAAGGCCCGCGCCGGAACAAGGCATAGTTGACGCCCATCCATGCGCGCGCGAAGAGCGACGCATACATCTCGTTCAGGGTCTTGATGCCGGTCGCCTTGTAGATCATCCGCAGTTGCAGATGGTCGTGCAGGTTGCCGCCGACGCCCGGTCTGTCGAGCACCACGGGAATGCCGAATTGCGCAAGCTGCGCCGCCGGCCCAACGCCCGACAGCATCATGATTTGCGGCGAGCCGATCGAACCGGCCGCCAAGACGACTTCGCCACGGCAACGCGCGGAACGCGCAACGCCATCCTGCCGCCAGCGCACGCCGGCCGCGCGCTTGCCGTCGAACGCCAAACCCTCGACCAGGCAACCGGTTTCCAGCCGCAGGTTTTGTCGGTTGAGCACCGGCTTGAGAAAGCCGCGCGCCGCCGACCAGCGACGCCCGCGCTTCTGGTTGACGTGGAAATAGCAGGAGCCGGCGTTGTCGCCGGTATTGAAGTCGTCGACCTTCGGAATGCCGTATTGCGCCGCCGCCTCGCGCCAGACGTCGATGATATCCCAGCGCAGGCGCGGAAATTCGACGCGCCATTCGCCGCCGACGCCGTGGTGCTCGCTGGCGCCTAGAAAATTGTCTTCGTGCTTCTTGAAATACGGCAGCACGTCGTCCCACGACCAGCCGGGCAACCCAAGCTGGCGCCAGTGATCGTAGTCGCCGGCCTGTCCGCGCATGTAGATCATGGCGTTGATCGCCGAGGAGCCGCCGATCACCTTGCCGCGCGGATAATTGAGGCTGCGGCCGTTGAGGCCTTCCTCCGGCTCGGTCTTGAACATCCAGTCCGAGCGCGGATTGCCGATGGCGAACAAATAGCCGACCGGAATATGAAACCAGATCCAGTGGTCCTTGCCGCCGGCTTCCAGCAGCAGCACCCGGTTGGCCGGATCGGCGGACAGGCGGTTGGCCAGCACGCAGCCGGCCGAGCCGGCGCCGACAATGATGTAATCGAACTCGCCTTCGATGGGCGCCACGTCCGCCATTGCCGCCATCCCCCTAACGGATTGTACTTTACCTTGGCCGGCGGGACTTGCTAGACTCTCCATCGACCTGCTGTGCACCGTGCGTGCACTGCAAAAGGCGGAACGGCGGTTCCGACAACGGGTCGTTTCCAACTTCAATCCAACCCAAGCCCGGCGTCCCTTTGGCGCCCGTGGAGAACCGCCATGTTCGTACGCCTTCTTGCCGTTCTCGGCCTATTTGGCGCCCTCGCCGCCGCGCCACAGCCCGCCGCCGCGCAGCAAAGCCTCACCGTCTTCGCCGCCGCTTCGCTGAAAAACGCGCTCGACGACGCCAGCGCCGCCTTCAGCAAGGCGACCGGCGTCAAGGTGGTGGCGAGCTATGAGGCGAGCTCGGCGCTCGCCAAACAAATCGAGCAGGGTGCGCCGGCCGACGTCTTCATTTCCGCCGACTTAGCCTGGATGGACTATACGTCGGCGCACAAGCTCATTAAGCCGGACACCCGGTTCAATCTGCTCGGCAACAGACTGGTCCTGATCGCACCGAAAGACTCGAAACTCGACCACGTCGCCATCGCCAAGGGCTTCGACATCGCCACGCTCGCCGGCGACGGCCGCATCGCGGTGGCCGACGTGAAGGCGGTCCCTGCGGGCCGCTATGCCAAGACGGCACTGACTTCGCTCGGGGCATGGGCAGCGGCCGAGCCCAAGCTCGCGCAGGCCGAAAACGTTCGCGCGACGCTCGCTTTCGTCGCGCGCAACGAAACCCCGCTCGGCATCGTTTATGCGACCGACGCCAAGATCGAGCCAAAGGTGAAAATCGTCGGCGAATTCCCCGATGACGCCTACCCGCCGGTCACCTATCCAGTGGCCGAGACCAGCGCCAGCAAGAACGCAGCCGCCGCGCGCTATCTGGCCTTCCTGCGCACCGGCGCGGCCAAGGCGGTCTTCGAGAAGTACGGCTTCAGCTATCTAATCAAGCCGGTATCGTAAACGCGTGATCGAGCTTTCCCCCCAGGACTGGACCGCCGTCGCGCTGTCGCTGCGCATCGCCACTGTGGCGACGCTGGTGTCGCTGCCGTTTGGCATCGCCATCGCCACGCTGCTGGCGCGCCGAAATTTCTGGGGCAAAACGCTGGTCGACGCGATCATCTACCTGCCGCTGGTGCTGCCGCCAGTCGTCACCGGCTACCTGCTGCTCATCACGCTCGGACGGCATGGGCCGGTCGGCGCTTTCCTCGCCGATCATTTCGGCATCGTGTTCGCGTTCCGCTGGACCGGCGCGGTAATCTCCTGCGGCGTCATGGCGTTTCCGCTGATGGTGCGCGCCATCCGCCTGTCGATAGAGGCGATCGACCGCCGTCTGGAGGACGCCGCAGCGACGCTCGGCGCCGGCCCGTTCTGGAATTTTGCCACCGTCACGCTGCCGTTGGCGCTGCCGGGCATCATCGCCGGCGCCATGCTCGCCTTCGCACGCGCGCTCGGCGAGTTCGGCGCCACCATCACCTTCGTCTCCAATATTCCGGGCGAGACCCAGACCCTGCCGCTGGCGCTCTACACCTTCACCCAGGTGCCGGGCGGCGACGCGGCGGCATGGCGGCTGACGCTGATCTCGGTCGTCGTGGCGATGGCAGCACTGCTGGTGTCGGAGCTGCTGGCGCGCGGCATCGACCGGCGCATCCGGGGCATGTCGTGATCGAGGTGGATATCGAGCAGCGCCTCGGCGATTTCACCCTCGCGGCAAAATTTACCGCACCGGCAACCGGCGTCACCGCGCTGTTCGGCCGCTCGGGCGCCGGCAAGACCTCGATCGTCAATGCGCTCGCCGGCTTGACCCGGCCGACGCGTGGACGGATAGAAATCGACGACGAGGTGCTGTTCGATTCCGAGCGCGGCATCGACCGGCCGCCGAACCGGCGGCGGCTCGGCTATATCTTCCAGGAGCATCGCCTCTTCCCGCATTATTCGGTGAAGGGCAATCTGCGCTATGGCGGCAGCGGCGGGCCGGCGCTCGGCTTCGACGAGGTGGTGGCACTGTTGGGACTCGAGGCGCTGCTGGCGCGGCGGGTCGGCGATCTCTCCGGCGGCGAGAAGCAGCGCGTCAGTATCGGCCGCGCGCTGCTGGCCAATCCGCGCCTGCTGCTGATGGACGAGCCGCTTGCCTCGCTCGACGCCGCGCGCAAGGCGGAAATCCTGCCCTTCATCGCCCGGCTGCGCGACGCGCTCAAAATCCCCATCATCTATGTCAGCCATGCGATGGAAGAGGTGGTCCAGCTCGCCGACACGCTGGTGCTGATCTCGGACGGCAAGGTCGCGGCGGCCGGATCGGTCGAGGAATTGACCAGCCGGATCGATCTGCGCCCGCTCACCGGCCGCTACGAGGCGGGATCGGTCATCCGCACCGTGCTGCGCGGCCAGGATAAGAGCTTCGGCCTGACCGAGCTGGACTTTCCCGGCGGGCGACTACGCGTGCCGCATCTCGATCTGCCGCTCGGCACGGCGCTCAGGCTGCGCATCCATGCCCGCGACGTGGTGCTGGCGCTGGCCCCGCCGACCGGCCTCTCCATCCGCAATTCCTTTGCCGGCATTGTGGCCGAGATTTCGCCCGAGGACGGGCCGCTCGTGGACCTCCGCCTCGATATCGGCACACCGGCCGAGCCGGTCATGCTATGGGCGCGGATTACCCGGCGGGCGCTGGCCGATTTGAAGCTCGGCCTGGGCAGCCCGGTCCATGCCCTGGTCAAAACGGTCAGTCTGGAGCGGCCTAGCCCGGTGCGCGGCGGCACGCTGGAGCTCTGAACCAATCGTTAAAATGCCGGCCAAATCAGGCGAAAAATTGCTAATTGCCGCGCCATTGCTAAGAAACCGGTAACGCTCTGCTGCGATGATCGCCCGTGTTGCAAAAACGCTTATCGCGCGCGGACCCCGCATGACCTCCCCGGTGTTCCAAAAAGACTGGCCGAAGGCTGAGCAGTTCTGGCGCAAGCACGTCGAATTCGAGCAAAGCCAGCAGGCGCACGAGGATCGGCGCGAGTTCGAGCGCCGCGACGTGCAATGGCCGGCGCGGCTCGTGCTGCCGGAAGGCGCGCTCTCCTGCCTGGTCTACGATCTGTCGCTCGGCGGCGCCCGCGTCAAGCTGGTGGCGCAGCTGCAAAAGCATCAGCGAGTGCGGCTCGATCTCGACAAATTTCCGCCGCTCAACGCCGACGTGGTGTGGCTCGGCATCGGCATGGTCGGCGTTCGCTTCACCGACGATCCCGCCTATATCGCCCGCACGCTGGGCAGCATCATCGATCGTTGAGTAGCGGGCTCGCTCGTTAGCCGCGCTTCGCGCGGCGGGGACAGCATCGTCGATGTTAGGCCGCCCGAGCTTCGGAGGTTCATCCAGCGACGGCGAGCGTCCTAGCGAAGGATCGCCTCAACGCCATCCCAAATCGCGCGAACCACGTCGCCGGCCGGTAGCACAGGCGCCATTCCTCCAGATTGACCGGCCCAGGCTTGCATGCGTTCGACGTCGTTGTCTTTCGTTGCCGCGTCGCGCATCGCCTGCGTTAGCCCGCGCTGCACCGGATGGGGCGCCGGCGGCGGCGCGCCCGGCTTCGATGCCGCCCGCGCATACGCGGTAGCGATGCTCCGCCCGGCGCGGCCGGAAAAAGCTCGCGTAACCAGGGTCTGCTCCGGCAGGCTACGTCCGATCGCGTCGGCCCAGGCCGAAGGCAGCTTCGCTTCAGGACAACGCAAAAAGCCGGTGCCGATCTGAACCGCAGACGCGCCCAGGATAAAAACGGCGGTGGCGGCGCGCGCATCGGCAATTCCGCCGGCCGCGACCACCGGCACGCCGACGGCGTCAACGACGGCGGGCAACAGCGCGAACAGCCCTACCATAGCGGCTTCGGCATTTGCCGCTTCGAAGGCACCGCGGTGCCCGCCCGCTTCCATGCCCTGGGCAACAATCGCATCGGCGCCGGCCGTCGCAGCAGCTTTGGCCTCGGCGACGGTCGTCACCGTGCNNAATAACGAAAGCCGGCGGATATACTCCCATGATAGACGAGATGATTGCCGGGCCTGCTTGGAGCATGGCATCGCACTGCGCCACGAAATCGGGTGGCCGTGCATCTCCGGCACCGCTCGTGACTTCGGGTCCCCAGCGATGCAGAAAAGCGCGCACCGCGTCCTCCACCGCGGCGTCGCGCGCCGGTGGCGGATCGGGAATCCATAGATTTAGCTGGAAGCCGCCATTGCTGGCTGCGCGAAATTCCGTCGCCCAACTCTCGATTGCCGCCGGTGGCATGAGGAGAGCGCCACAGGCGCCGAGGCCGCCGGCATTGGCGACGGCGATCGAGAGCGAGGCCGGGCACGCACCCGCCATCGGCGCCAGCAGGATCGGAACGCGGATATTGTTGGCGGTGCAGAAGGCCCGCGCACGGGCAAGAGCGGGATGAGACATTGGGACGATCTCCTCTCCGGTCCCGGCTACGCTAACCAATGACTGCGGCTCGATCCAGAGACTGCAATGGTGGACCAATGCTATAATGGGCGCATGGCGAAGCTGACCATCCGCATCGACCTCACCCCTACCCACGCCATCGGCCCGGGCAAGATCCGGCTGCTCGAATTGATCGAGCGGACCGGATCGATTTCCGCCGCCGGGCGGGCGATGACAATGTCTTATCGGCGCGCCTGGCTGCTGATCGAGGAATTGAACCGCGCATTCAAGGGCCGTGTCGTAATTGCGGCACCGGGCGGCAGAGCGGGCGGCGGCGCCAAGCTGACGCCGACCGGCCGCAAGCTGGTGCGGCATTACCGGGCGATGGAAAAGACCACC
>PMAF01000074.1 GCA_003152455.1 Hyphomicrobiales bacterium | reverse complement strand
CTCGGAGCCGTCCACACATGGCGCCTTGCTGGAGCGGTTGCCGAGCGAGGCTTGCGCCCACTGGAAAGCGCCGGTTTTTCACGGAACACACAAAACTGAGTAATTGGCAACCTTTAACAAGCTGCTCCTAGGACAGTTCTGGGCCCCTATCATAGGGGATTACCCCTTCGCGCCACTGCCTTCGATTTCCTGCAGGCTCTTCTCCGCCTCCGCCGCACTCTCATAGATATGCGGGGCCACGCCGCGTTTTTCGAGTGCATTACCGAGCTTCATGCGGAGGAAACCAGACGTCGTGTAGCGCGTGACCTCTGCGTAATACTTGTCCATCAGCCCGCGGACCATGGCCGAGTATTCGTCGAGCAGCGCTGGATCGATCGTGAAATTGTCGTAGTTGACGATGGCGTAGACGCGCTTGCCGAGCGGCGCGATGCGATCAGTGACGATCTGATGAATGCGTTCGATGTCGGCCTCGCTGCGCATGGCGAAACGTTCGAGATTGACGAAGAAATGATTCGTCGTCTCGTCGTAGGTGAAGCGTTGTTCGAGCGGGATCGACAAGATGTGATCGCGCAATTCCATCGGGCCAGTGGCAAAGATGCGCGGGTCCATTACGACGGGCGGCCTCGGCATCAACGGCCTGAAATCCATTTTGCCTAGAATATCTTTCTCAAGATCGACACCGGGCGCGATTTCTGTGAGTTCCAATCCATCCTTCGTCAACCGGAACACGCAGCGCTCAGTAATGTAAAGCACGGACTTGCCCAATTTTCGCGCGACATCCCCACTGAAGGTAACATGCTCCACCTTGTTCACGAATTTACGGATATCGCCGTCGCGCACGATCTGCAAAGCGCCGTCGTGATATACGACCTGCATTTCGCCGGCGACAAAGGTGCCGGTGAACACAACCTTCTTGGCGCTCTGGCTGATGTTGATGAAGCCGCCGGCGCCGGCGAGGCGCGGCCCGAATTTCGAGACGTTGAGCGAGCCGGATCGATCCGCCTGCGCAAGGCCCAGAAAGGCGATGTCTAGGCCGCCGCCATCATAGAAATCGAACTGGTAGGGCTGGTCGATCACCGCCTGCGTGTTGATCGCTGCACCGAAATCCATGCCACTCGCAGGTATGCCTCCGATGACGCCAGGCTCGGCCGTGAGTATGATGAGATCGGCGATCTTTTCTTCGTTTGCGATGGTGGCGACGCCTTCGGGCATGCCGATGCCGAGATTGACGACGCTGTTGGGTTCGAGTTCGAGCGCAGCGCGGCGCGCGATTATCTTGCGCGGGCCGTCGTCCATCGGCGGTAGGGAACCTGCGCGCGCGCGGATCTCCGAGGAATAGGCGGGATTGTATTGCGTAGCGAAGGTCTGCCAGTGGTTTTCGGGTCTGGCCACCACGACGCAATCGACCAGGACACCCGGCACTTTCACCTGACGCGGATTGAGCGAGCCGCTTTCGGCAACGCGCTCAACCTGTGCGATTACGATGCCGCCGGAATTGCGCGCGGCCATGGCGATTGCGAGCACTTCGAGCGTCAGCGCTTCCTTCTCCATTGTCAGATTGCCGTCCGGATCGCCAGTTGTCGCTCTAATGATGCCGACATTGATCGGGAAACTCTTGTAGAAGAGATATTCCTCACCGTCGATTTCCATCAGGCGGACGATGTCCTCCTTTGTCTTCTCGTTGAGCTTGCCGCCGCCATTACGCGGATCGACGAAAGTGCCAAGGCCGACGCGCGTGATGTGGCCAGGCCGGTGCGCGGCGATGTCGCGGAACAGATGGGTGATCACGCCCTGTGGCAGATTATAGGCCTCGATCTGGTTGGTGACGGCAAAATGCTGTAGTTTAGGCACGAGGCCCCAGTGGCCGCCGACAATTCTGCGTACGAGCCCCTCATGCGCGAGATGGTTCAATCCGCGCTCTTTGCCGTCCCCCTGGCCTGCCGCATAGACCAGCGTCAGATCGCGTGGATGGCCGGGCGCCGGGACTTCGGCGTCGCGTGAGGAAATGAATCGCCGTTCGATGGCGATGGCAATTTCCTCGGCGAAGCCGATGCCAACAAAGCCTCCGGTCGCCAGCGTGTCGCCATCGCGGATGAGTTTCACCGCGTCGGCTGCTGATACGACCTTGCCTTTCTCGTCGCGTTTGAGAAACGGGAGGGCGGGATGGTCCATCACGGGTTCCTCGGCACTCGTCAGCGGCCGGCCCAGACCGAAGTCAGCCGCCGCCAACTTCTACCTTTCGTTGCTCGCAACAACGCCGCGATGATCCGCGTCGCCGCTCTTAAGCCTTAGCTCTATTCCGCGTTTCCGCCGCAAAATATACCGAAACGATCGTGATGAGCGCCAGACCGATCATATAGATGGAGATCGGCCACGTTTCCGGCTTGTAGGCGGTCATAAGCCCAATGGCGATGAGCGGCGACAACGCTCCTGCGAAGATCGAAGCAAGATTGTAGCCGAGCGACACGCCGCTGTAACGCACCTTCGTACCGAACAGTTCGGAGAAGAAGCTCGCCCGCGGGCCGTACATGGCGGCGTGACCGACGGCCAGGCCGAGGACGATCGCAATCCAGCCGAGTTGCGGATTTTTGGTTCCGAGCAACATGAACAGCGGAAACGACATCACGGCCGAAAAAATGGCGCCGAATATATACACCGGTCGCCGCCCGAGACGGTCCGAGAGCGCGCCGAAGGCCGGGATCGTGAAGACCTCGATGGCCGCGGCGAGCAAGACGCCATTCAATATGTCCTGCCTGTTCATGCCCAGCGCCTGCGTGGCATAGGCCAGCGTGAACGTCGCGTAGATGTAGAAGAAGTCATTTTCTGCAAAGCGCGCGCCCAACAGTATCGACCCACCTCGGACATCGAAGCCGCTCGACAGTGGCCAATCGCGTCCCACGCACGTTCGGCAAACGTTCTAGATTTCCGATCCGTTCCTATGAACGGGTGGGTGCTGGTCTCTTTCCATCCTAGTGGCCCTGTTTGAATTTAGGAGTGGTCCCTTTTGGATACTGCCCGGGTTTAACCATCAGTGGCTGATTTTCATTGCAAATTGATTTGGCTCAATTTGCCGATAAACCTGTGTGTACCGAAAAGCTCATCCGAGGATGAATTCGGTGCCCTTCGCTGTTTGCCACGTGGTTTGGAGCTATTTCTGCAGATTGGGGGACACGGCCATTCGCAAGACCTAGGAAGGGACTGCGAGAAACGGACTGTCAGAGTCTCCGCTTGTTTTGGCCGGGGTTCGCCCACTCGTCTGGCATGTTTGTCAGAACCACCTTGAGCAATATCAAGGGTTTGCATCAGGTTCAAATCCTGCCACTCCGACCATGTAACTAATTGATATTACAGCGTTTTCCGTGCGGTTCTGACGGCATAGCGGGTGGCAGTTGGCGAGGCAGATTAGCAGAGAAAATCTCGCGTGGCCGCTTGAGACTGGGTCAGCAAGCGAGAGCGGCGCGCAATTCGTACGTCCGAAAATAACTCCGACTGATGATGCAGTTGTACCTCACCATGAGCGAGCGGCTTTTGCGCTATTAACGTTACGTGAGGGCTTAAGCCCTCGGTACGGTCACCGATCGGTGCCGCGCGAGATGAAGCGGCGTGCGCGCGATCGGCTCGCGCGTGACGAAGCGCCAGCGCGCCACGTGATAGCTCGGATCGAAGCCGTAGAAAGCGAGCCGCATGCGTTCGAGCTCCTCGGCCCGATAGACGTCGAGCGTTTTTGCACTTTCGTCGCGCGCGCGCCGGGACCGCTTGTCTGCGATCAGGCGGTCGAAAGCCGGATCGGCGGCAAGTCGCTCGGCGCGATCGCGCACGGCTTCCCGAAAAGCAAGACGCGCATTGGGCAGCACTGCATCGGCCAGGCCAAGGCGTTTCGCCGCCGCCGTTCCCATCGGCAATCGTGATCCCATCACCGCCTCGATCCGATCGGCATCGACGCGACGCGGCAGCACATAGGTCCAGTATTCCGAGCCGTACAGATTGCCCATG